>CAKZPB010000085.1 GCA_937138395.1 uncultured Pseudomonadota bacterium | reverse complement strand
ATCCGCGTCCATCTGCGGTTCAATCGCCTCTAGCTTTTCGGCGGCCACGGGAAAAACGCCGAGGTTGTGCGCTGGTATTCGCGATACGCATCGCCGCGGGATTTCAGGGATTGCTTTTCGGTGTAGGGGATTCCAGTGACGCGATACAGGAAAGCAAACATCAGTACCGGGCCCAGCCAGCTCAGCCATTGATTCGGCGCGCCGAGTGCAATGAACGGATAGGCAAACCAGTGCAGCCATTCGAAGAAGTAGTTCGGGTGGCGTGAATAGCGCCATAGCCCGACCTTGCAAACCTTGCCCTTGTTGTCCGGATCGGCCTTGAACGCATCCAGCTGCCGATCGGCAATCGATTCTCCGGCCAGGCTGACCAGCCAGAACGCAACGCCGATCCAGAGCCAGAGTGACAGCCCAGCCGCGGGGTCATTGGCCACGACCCAAGCGGGTAGCGCGAACAACCAGGCCACGAACCCCTGCAGCATGAAAAAGCCGAAAAAGAAGGGTTGCTGCTTGTCGCCGAAGTGTTCGCGCATGGCCTGATAACGACCGTCTTCATCATCATGGCCATTCAGCCGACGCCATAAATGCGAGGTCAGTCGATAGGACCACGTGCCTGCAACGACAGCAGCCAACAGGCGTTTTTCAATGCTGCCATCGCCGAGCACGGCATACAGCACGGCCAGAAATCCAATCAATCCGGCCCATGCCACATCAACATAGTCGGCCCGACCGCTGGAACGCTGCCACAGCCACAACCCGAGCATGAACAGCAGGCAGATACTGAAACCGATCAATAAATTCATGTGTTTATCTTGCCTGAACGCCTGCTTCGGGTCCGTGAATGACGAGAATTAGTTGTTGCATGCCTCTGCGCTCCGAAAATGCCCTGACAGGAAGTGTGGGAGTTGACTGGCATGGGGTTCCAGAATACTTGTTTATTGGATTGAAAATCGAGACCGCGCAATCGCTGGATAGCGATGGGCCATTCACTGATGTACCAATCAAGAGCGTCTCAGAAAGCCGCAGCGCGCTGTTCGGAGCAACTTGTAGAAGCAGACGAAACGATCTCTCGCATTAGTTCCGGTCAGGCATGGCCGGAGCCTTGAATCGGCTGGAATAAGCGTTTGCAGTATGAAATGCACCAGGATTCTTTCGAGGGTCTGGAGCGCCGCTGTGCGTCGTTCTGAATGACGGTGAAGACCACCGCTGCAGACTACAGACAGAAAAAATGAGGGCGCGGCGAGTGCGGAGTCGAAATACTCGACGCTGCAGGCTGTTCACGTGAAGATCTTCAATACAGGCTGAACGTGCTGCTGCTAGTGCCTTCCAGCATCACGCGCGAATCAAACGTTGTTCCACCGAATCAGCCGCTGATTTCCTGAACGGCTACATCCTGCCCGGGTCTTAGACGCTCGTTGCCGCGCACCACAACCTGATCACCTGCCTTGATTGGCCCGATGACCTCGATCAAGTCATCTGATCCAATGCCGGTGGCAACGCTGATGCGGCGTGCCTTGTTGTCGGCGTCAACAATGAATAGCGAGATGCCGTCGCCTCTGAGCACCAGCGCGTCGCGTGGCACGGCAAGCACTTCACGTACATCGGCGGTCGGGACGGTCACGCGCACGGTCTGGCCAACCGGCAGGGGCTGGTTTACGTCAAGTCGCATTTCAAACACGTGATTGAACTCGTTGCCGATGCTGACCACGGTTCGAAGCGGTGCCGGGATCAGTTCATCATTGCCAACCCGGATGGCCAGTTCATCGCCAGGACGCACGTATCGATAGTAGCTCAGCGGTGCACGCGCGACGACTTCCAACCGGTCCGGATTGACCAGTCGAATCACATCACTGCCAACCGAGACGCGTTCTCCGGCCTGCATCAGGCGTTCAACTACCACGCCCGGGAACAGCGCGCGAATCTGCGTACGGTCAAGCTGGGCCTGAACCTGGGCCAGACGGCTGCGCGCGACGTCCAGTTCGCTGGCGGCGATATCGCGCTCCGATTGGGTCTGATCAATCTGAGTCAAAGCAGCCAGATTCTGTTCGGCCAGTCGGGTAAAGCGTTCCAATTCGGCTTCGAGAAATCGCAGCCGGGCTTCGACGCGGTTGATTTCAGCTTCCAGTTCGCCCCTGCGCAGACGCACCACGGTATCTTCGATTTGTGCCAGCACGTCACCGGCCTCTACGCGTGTGCCGACATCGGCGACGTTCATCAGGCGACCTTCGACCTCGGACGATAACAATGCGTCAGCACGAGACACAACGGTGCCGGCCACCTGAATAGTCGGTGCAATGGCCGTCAATCGGGCCTGGTCTGTGACGACCGGTGAGGGTCCACCAAACTGTGCAAGGGCTGGTGCTGCAAGCAGCAACATCAGAAGCCCGGGTATAAGCCGGTAGCGATGGATTTGTATCATGCGTACTGTCCTTCGGCACTTCCAGCCGAGTGTTCATTGTCTTCGGGGTCACTGGCTGCTTGCGTTTGATGCGCATCTTCATTGACGCGCAGCAGGCTCGGCAACAGAATCAGGGTAAACAATGTGCTGATGCTCAATCCACCAATAATGACCGCAGCCAAGCCGCGATACAGCTCGGTGCCCGCCCCCGGTAACAGCAGCAGCGGCAGCATCCCGAACAGGCTGGTAAACGTGCTCATCAAAATCGGACGCAGGCGCAGCGCAACGGCTTCGCGGACTGCACTGCGTCGAGACTGGCCTTCGCGCTCGGCATCGCGGGCGCGATAGACCAGCAGAATTGCATTGTTGACCACCAGGCCCAGCAGGATGACGAAGCCGATCATGGTCAGCATGTCCATCGGCTGGCCAAACAAGGCATCGACAATGCGCAGCGCCACGATACCGCCGACGGTGGCCATCGGGATGGTCAGCAGCACCAGCAGTGAATCCTTGAATGATCGGAACAGGGCCGAGATCAACAGGTACAGAATCACGATGGCCAGGATAAAGCTGCCGGCCAGATTGCCGAGCGTTTCGTTCAGCGCTTCGGCCGTGCCGCGATAGGTAATGACACCATCGGGTGGCAGGGCATCGCGCACCAGCGGTTCGACCTGTTCTTCAAGAATGGTCAGCGCCGTTTCCATCGGCATGCCCGGTGGCGGTGTGATTTGCAGCGTCAGCGTTCGGCTTCGATCGACACGACGAATCGAGTTGGGTCCAGCGGTACGTTCCAGCCGGGTCAGTTCACCCAGCGTCGCGGTGCGGCCCGACGGCGTGGCCAGCGGCATGGCCATCAGCTCTTCGGGGGTGGTCCAGGCTTCGCCGCGCATGATGACGTCCAAACGACGGTCGCCGTCAAAGTAATCGCCGAGGAATGCACCGTCACCGAACGCGCGAATCAACGTGGCGACATCGCTGCGTGTCCAGCCCAATTCGGCAATGCGACGGTCATCGGGCACCAGGCGCAGCTCGGGCTCGGCAAGTTCCAGTGACGGCTGTGGCCGCACGTTCGCGCCTTCCAACGCCTGCGGGATATTGATGAAACCAACCTGGCCGGCCTGCAGCAAATCTTCGAAATCTGCGGCCTGTAGATCCATTGCGATGCTGCGCCCGCCACGCCCGCCAAAGATCGGACGTCGGTTGGCCGCGCCAAAGGTATCCGGAAAGCCTGACAAGACCTCGCGATTGACTACAGTGCGCAGTTCGTCCACTTCGTCTTCGTTGACCGCCCGCATGCCCAGGAAAGCGCCCCCACCGAAATATCCGAGGAAGGTGCTTTCAATGGCAGGCTGTTTCTCCCCTTCCAGGTACGGACGCAGACGATCATTGATGACATCCACCAACTCACGTTCAGCGGTTTCAGGTCCAAGACCGGATGGCGTTACCATGAAACCGAACAGGAAGTTCTGTTTGCCTTCCGGCAGGTAATCGGCGGGCGGAATCAGCAGCACACCAATGATCAGCGGTACCGCAGTCAGGCCAGCAATCCAGCTCCAGCGACGTTTTGGCGTGTCGGTCAGGCGCATGACCCATTCCGACGATTTGGTCCACCAGTGACGCTTGCGATCCTCCATCTTGCCTTTGCCAAGAAACACGTAGCTGGAGGTTGGTAACACCATAATGGCGACCAGTAGGGAAGCTACGATGGCGGCAGAAATGACAATCGCCAGGTCGGCAAACAGCTGGCCGGCTTCATCGTCCAGAAACAGCACCGGCAGGAAGATCGCGATGGTGGTGACCGTGGAAGCCAACAGTGCACCCCAAACCTGAGACGCACCACGATCGGAAGATTCCATCGCGCCACGGCCCAGTTCACGTTGCCGGACAATATTTTCGAGCACGACGATGGCGGCATCCAGCACCATGCCGGTGGCAAAGGCCAATCCGGCCAGTGAAATCACGTTCAAGGTGCGTCCGCTGGCATCGAGCACCAGGAATGCAAAACACAGACACAGCGGGATGGCCAGCGCAACCATCAACGTGGCCCGCATGCGGCGGAAGAACCACCACAACACGAAAATTGCCAGTGAAATGCCGAGCAGCAGGTTGGTGATGACCATGCGGATGGACTGCCCGATGTAAATCGTATCGTCCGACACCTGAATCATCTCCAGGCCTGCGGCATCCAGGTGGGTGCGGTGCAGATCCTGAACCGTTGACTTCAGGTCGTCCATGACGATCAGTAGATTGACGCCGGGCTCGGCGATTACGTTCATTGCAATCGAGGGACCCGAGTTCTGCGTCATGACGCCGCTCATGTCGCGTAGGGTGCGCTCGACGGTTGCAACATCGCCGAGGTATACGGGCCTGCCGTCGCGCCACTCCAGCACCAAGTTCTGAAGATCGGCAATTTCGTATTGCCCGGCAAAGCGCAGCGTATACTGCCGTCGGCCGACTTCCTGGAAACCGCCCGAAGTATCGGCATTCTGGCCCAGTTGGCTGCCAATGCGCGTCAGATCAACGCCAATCGCAGCGGCGCGATAGGGGTCGAACTCGATCCGGATTTCGGTCGGCCGACCGCCGCGTGGGGTGGCCGAGGATACGCCAGGTATGCGCTCAATGCGCTCGCGGATCACGTCTTCGACAAAATCCTGGTATTCGATGATCGGGCGTGAATTGCCCTCCACCGGCATGATGGCAAACCAGGCCACGGTGTCGCCAAACTGATTGGAGCCGACCCGCACGGTCGGTTCAGTCACGTCGGCCGGATAGCGGGACACCTGATTCAGCCGGTTGATGACTTCGATCAATGATCGATTCAGGTCCGTTTCGACGCCAAATTCGAGGCTGATCGAGCCGTTGCCCTGACCGGCGGTCGACGTCATGCGCTGCAGGCCGGGCACATCGCGCAGCTGTTCCTCCTGAGGTTCGAGGATTTCCGACTCGACTTCAGTTGGAGCCGCGGCACGCCAGCCGGTCGAAACCGAGATGACCGGCCGATCGATATTCGGCGTCATCTGGATCGGCAGGCGAATCAGGCTGATCAGGCCAAAAATCATCAGCAGGATGCAGCCCACTGCAACCGCAACCGGATTACTCAGCCCTAATCGTGTCAATGGCATTGTGCTGTCCTGATTCGAATCACTTCCTGCTTCATATTGCGCCTGTCCCTGGGCTGTAGTCCCATGCTTAAAGTCACGCTCGCCGGTTGGGCAGAGGAGGGCGAATTATTCACATTTGTGATGAACGGCGAATCAACGGTCTTTGCGGCTCATTTTCTTTAAGACGGCCCGTTTGCAGGATTGTTCAATCGATTGCTGCTTGGCGGGGTCGATCAATTCGAGCCGTTGGATGAAACAATGTGCGGATACCGTTCCCTGAGCCTGGGCAGCAACCAACTGAGGATCAGCAGGCTTGGCACGACCGCCAGCGCAGTCAGAATAAAAAACAGCGACCAGTTGCCGCCCAGTAGATCAACGGTTTTACCGCTGTAAGCTGCCAGCGTTGTGCGGCCCAGATTGCCGATCGAGGCTAACAGCGCGTATTGCGTGGCCGTAAATGTATGGCTGGTCAATGACGTGATGAACGCGACAAACGCAACCGTACCCATTGCGGCCGTAAAGCCATCGACGACCACGGCCAGGCTCAGAATCCAGGGTATGGGCCCGGCCTGGGCCAGCCAGGCAAACATCAGGTTACTGGCGGCCATTGCGATGCCGCCGATCAACAGGCCGCGAATAATCCCGAAGCGTGCGTTGATCAAGCTACCGAGAATCGCGAAGATGATCGTCACCCACCAGTTCAGCAGCTTGGAGTAGGTGCCGATTTCGGCGTCGGAAAAACCCACTTCTTTGTAAAACACGATCGACATGCGGCCCAGAAAAGCCTCGCCGACCTTGAACAGCAGGGCAAACAGCAGGATGCCGAGCGCCAACTGCAGCCCGTTGCGGCGAAAGAAATCGGCCAGAGGCGCGATGATCGTGGTCTTCAAACGCTGTGCAAGGGTTTTCCCCACATCCGGCGCGCGCCCTGCCTGTTCGGGCATGGGCGCCAGCCAAAAAATCATGCTGATAAAGACCAGCCAGACGAGACCCAGCCCGATATAGACATTGGCCCAGCCCCCTGCCACCGAACCGACTGCCCAGAAAGGTACAGCGCCGAGCAGGCTGTAGCCGGTCCACCAGCCAGCGGTCGCCATAGCAGAACCGTAGGAGATCCGTGCTGCGTCCGATCTTGGGATCAGCTCGACGCGATACGCATCGATGACCAGATCCTGGGTTGCAGACAGCACCGCAATGCTGAGCATCAACAGACCGACGAACGTCAGATTGGTGGCGGGATCTGCGCGACTCAAGCACAGCGTAACGATGAGCAGACCTGATTGAATCAATACCAGCCAGCCGCGTCGTCGGCCGAGGGTCTGCAGCCAGCCTGGCGCCCTGCGATCCACTAATGGTGCCCATAAAAAGTTCAGCGCATAGACCATGGCTACGGCGCCAAGGTAGCCAATGGCGGTGCGGCTGATGCCGAGTTCAGCCAACCAGGCCGTCATGGCCGAGCCGAACAGCACCCAGGGATAGCCCGAGGCAATGCCAAGCAGAAAAATGATGCCTAGGCGTCGGTCTTTCCAGGTTTGAATCAGCTCGGCTAGAGAATGGGTATCGGCCCCAGAACTAGTATTCGAGTTCAATGGCTCACTCATGGTTCTGAGAGGCTTGCCACGGGCACGAGTTCAACGTTTGAGGTCACAGGTCGCTGTCGTAGTCGAGAATCAGCGGCGCATGATCGGAAAAGCGTTGCGCTTTGTAGATGCGTGCGGCCTGTACATTCTCAGCCGGTCCAGTACTGGTCACGTGGTAGTCGATTCGCCAGCCGGTGTTGTTGGCCCAGGCCTGACCGCGGTTCGACCACCAGGTGTATTGATCGGGCCGTTGATCGACATGCCGAAACGCATCGTGCATGCCGATGGGTCCGAACAGCTCGTCCATCCAGGCGCGCTCTTCAGGCAAGAATCCGGAATTCTTGAGGTTGCCGCGCCAGTTCTTGATATCGATTTTCTTGTGCGCAATATTCCAATCACCACAAATGATCCAGTCTCGGCCCGAGCGAGCCCACTCTTCAAGCCTTGGTTTCAGGTAGTCCATACACTGGTACTTGACCTGTTGTCGTTCCTCCTTCGACGAACCCGAAGGCAGATACAGAGAAACCACGGACAGGTTGCCAAAATCGGCCTGCAACCAGCGGCCCTCGCTGTCCATCACGTCCCAACCGATGCCGGACTGGACGCGGTCTGGCGCTTTCCGTGCATACAGCGCAACGCCGGAATAGCCTTTTTTTTCCGCGTCGTGGTAGACACAGGTATCAAAATACCGGGGCTTGAACATCGGGTCGGATAGCTGGTGTTCCTGCGCTTTGGTTTCCTGAATGCAGACCACGTCGGCCCGTTGACGTTTCAGCCAGTCAAAGAAGCCTTTGCGGGCTGCGGCTCGAATTCCATTGGCGTTGAGGGTAATAATGCGCATCTGGCAGGCTCGATTCGAAAAAAATCATGGTAGCGTGATTATCAATTGTTTGGTGACGTCCATTGTGCTGGCTCGGCCAGAAACTGATGTCACATAAATGGATTTGGCAGGACAGCACACCCACGCTACACTTATAAGCATGAATGAATGGACGAAAGAATTTATTCGCCTTGCAATTGATTCCGAGGCGTTGCGGTTCGGAGACTTCACGCTGAAGTCGGGTCGCCCGAGCCCCTATTTCTTCAATGCGGGTCAATTCAATGATGGCGATACGCTGGGGCGGCTGGCCGATTGCTACGCCGATGTCATCGCCCATGCTGTTCAGCATCAGGGCCTTGAGTTCGACCTTCTGTTCGGCCCGGCTTACAAGGGGATTCCGCTTGTGGCCGTGGTTGCAGTCAGTTTGATGCGACGGCATCACCTGAATGTTCCAATGGCTTACAACCGCAAGGAGGTCAAGGCACACGGCGAAGGTGGCCAGATGGTCGGCGCCGAAATCAAGGGGCGGGTGCTGATCGTCGATGACGTGTTATCGGGCGGAACCGCGTTTAATGAGTGCAGGCCCATGATTGAACAATTGGGCGCTAGCGTGGTCGGTTTGATTGTCGGCTTTGATCGCCAGGAACGTGCACGCCATTCGAATGTATCGGCCAGCGGCAAAATTGAGGCAACCGGTGCGCGTATGCTTGCCGTTGCCAGCCTGGAAGATCTGATCGAGCAGATCAGACAATCGCCGGAGCCAACACCAGATCAAGCGGAAAAATTGTCTGCTATGCTGGCGTTTCAGTCCGAATATGGCGTGCAATAGAGCCTGGCCATGATCACACCAAGGGCTCTGAGGAAGGAATTAATGAAAGGGGTTATTTTCACCGTGCTGATGCTGCAATGTGCTGCTGTGTCCGCTCAAACAGTCTATAAGTGGGTAGACGAGGATGGCGAAGTTCACTACAGCCAGACGCTGCCACCCGAGCGGGTTGCGGCGGCCCACGAGCGGCTGGAATCCGACGGCCGTGTGGCCGAGCGGGTCGATCGTGCACTGACCGATGAAGAGCTTGAGGCACTGCGCATTCAATTCGAGCGCGAACGCAATATTGCCGAGCGTGAGCGCATCAAGGCGCAACAGGACCGCCTGTTCATGGCGGCCTATCCAACCGAGGAAGACGTCCGCGAACTCGCGCGCACCCAGGCAGAAGTACTGGAAGCCGAGCGTCGCTCCATCAACGCGCTGATCGAACAGACCAGCGAACGATTTATCGACTGGGTCGATGAGGCTGCCGATCTCGAGCGTCGCGGGGAACCGATTTCGGCGTACCTGACCGAAAGCATTGCCAACTCCCGGTTGCGTTTGACCGAGCTCAGAGATCGCGAGCGGGATGTGACACAGCGACTGGAAAATTTGAGGCTGCAGTTGGCTGAAAACCTCGAGCGCCATCGCCAGTTGAGTGCCGAGGCCGCCTCCGGCTAAATTCATTTAAGGTGTATACCCGCTGCAATAACTGTCATGCCGTGCTGCCACTGTCGCCTGCAGACCTGGCACAAGCCGGTGGCATTGTGCGCTGTGGCAGCTGCGGGCGCACGCTGAATGCACTCAGTGAGCTGTATGCCTACCCGCCCGATAAAGGGGACAGTCCGATCATCAGCGACGGCATGCCGCCGTTATTGACGCCGCGCGTTGAACAAGAGGAGATCCGCGAAGCGGACGATAAACCGTCCTATGGCACGGATCGGGACTCTTCAGACGAGCGCACGACCAAACCACCGTCCACTCCGGATATTGAAGCCTTGCGTCCAACTGCGCCAGGCTGGCTTCGTTTTTTCTGGCCCGGACTGGCGGCATTGTTGGCGGTGCTGCTTTTACTCCAGTTGTTTGGTCCTGAGCAATGGCGAGTGGACTGGTCGGGATTCTCATCCGATACGACCGAAACCATCGCAATGGACGATGTTATCCAGGTGGTATCGCGCGACTTGCACCGTCACCCGACGCTCAATGATGCTGTCGTGATCAGCGCCGTGTTGGTCAATCGATCTGATGAAACCGTGCGCTGGCCGGAAATTGAAGTGCGCCTGTTTGATGCCAGCCAGCAAGTCATCGGTGAACGCCGACTCAGACCCGAAGAATACATGAGCAATGACGCCGACGTGGACAATGGCTTTGCTGCGGATATGCGATTACCCATCGTGTTGGAGATGGTGACCGAAGCCAGCACAGCAACCGGGTTTAGTTTGGCGTTTTTTTAAAATTGGTTTTTTTAAAAACCAAACCATTTTGCCGTTCGCCTACGGCGGCTAATGAATGTTTTTTGGTCGTTTATTAAAGCCAATGGCGGTGTACTGATTTTGACTTTAGATCAAACTAAACAAATCATTCATCAACCGGCGTAGGTGTGCGGCTAAATGGTTTTGACGTTGAAAGCCAACAAAAAACAGTCACTAATTGGCGAAGCCGAGCGGCGAAATGCTTTCCTGACTACGGATAAGCCTTAGCCAAACAGGCCCGTCATTCCGGGGCCGGCAGCGCCGGAACCCGGAATCTCATTGATCAGTTGTGCTGGTCGAAGCGAGATGCTCTACGGCGAGATTCCGGATCTCTGTTGCACTGCCTCCGTAATGACAGTAGAACTCAGATTCTGGGAATGCCTGTAAAACTGATGTTCCAGAAAGAAGCATCGGCCAGGTTGAAGCAATCAACCTCAAGCCGCCAGGGCGTTAGTTGAATCAACTACGTAATCAGGAACGCTGTTGAACTTTGTTTATACAATTAAATTAATTGCGGGTCAGAAAAAAGCAAGCCAGTAGCCTAAAAATCTGAACGAAGTCTGCGCTTCAGTTATTCAAGGATTTTGAATCCCCGAAACTCCACCGGCCAGGTTATATACCTCGGTAAAGCCTTCCTTCCGGTAATGCTCAGCAACTGCCCGACTGGATTGGCCGATATTGCAGGCAAATACCAGCGGCGTGCCGCGATCGGCGTCTTTCAGTTCGGCCATCAGGTCTGCATCGAGGATGCGGGCATGAGCGAGTGGCAAATTGGTTCGATCAGCTTCGCTGCGCGTATCGATCAGGACCAGCCCATCGCCCGACTTCAGTCGTTCGCTCATGGTTTCGGGTGTCATTTCCTTGACCGGCGGCGGGGCGCCCGGCAGGTCGAGTTTCAGGCCTTCGCCTTGCATGGTTTTGACCCAGTCAATTTTCGCGCCGCGGGCACGCTGGGCCGAGCTCAAATCCATCAGCACAGTCAGGTCACCGGCCTTCGCTTCGATTTCAGTGCCCGAGCTGGGCCCCAGGTTGAACTGTGCGTCC
The DNA here is from genome assembly GCA_937138395.1 of uncultured Pseudomonadota bacterium. Lineage (GTDB taxonomy): Bacteria > Pseudomonadota > Gammaproteobacteria > Xanthomonadales > Wenzhouxiangellaceae. Next base: position 64,724 of record CAKZPB010000085.1, on the reverse strand, counting down.
CAGTCCGATCCGATCTTGAAGTGAAGATACTGGCCCGGATGTTCTGCCATGAAGCCTTGAATTTTTTCGGCTGCAGCAGGCGTGATTTCAATTTCTGGCGGCGTTCGATCAGGTGCTTCAAGGCCGAACAGCGCGTGCAATTCACCAGCATTCAACATTTCCATAATGATGTCACAACCACCAATCAGTTCACCCTCCACGTACAACTGCGGAATGGTTGGCCAGTTGCCGAATACCTTGATGCCTTCGCGAATATCGGGATCTTCCAACACGTTGAAGCTGGCGTAGCCGTCACCAATCAGGCTGTCAAGCGCGCCGGCAGTTTGCGCCGAGAATCCACACTGGGGCATTTGCGGCGTGCCTTTCATAAACAGTACGACGCGCTGGCTGTTGATGATCTGTTCGATTCGTTGTTGAGTCGCTGCTTCGAGTTGCATCGGTTGGTAACCTGATTTTGAAGGGTCATAGTTTTAAGTAAGGTCGCAGCATGCTACAAACAAGACCGGAACTGCGGCCATCTACCGGTATCATAGTGTTTTTTCAGCGCGAATCACCGTGACACATCATAAATCCATTGCTGCGGCCAGCCGAGTGCATGAAGTGCGCTATGAAATTCGTGGTCCGCTGGCCCGGCGGGCCTACGAGATGGAAAGCAAGGGACTCGAAGTCCTGCATCTGAACGTCGGCAACCCGGGCGCATTCGGTTTGCATGCCCCACAGTCCATGCGTGAAGCCATCGTCCGCAACTTGAAGGCCAGTGACCCGTATGGCCCGCAAACCGGCATTTTCCCGGCGCGAGAGGCCGTCGCCATCCAATTTCAGGAGCGCGGTCTAAAGGACACACGGTTCCACCAGGTCATGATTGGTAATGGCGTATCCGAGCTGGTTGACCTGAGCTTGCGTGCCTTGCTCGAACCCGGCGACGAGGTCCTGATACCAGCGCCAGACTACCCATTGTGGACCGCCGCCGTGACTCTGAATGGCGGTCGGGCCGTGCATTATCAGTGCACGGCCGAAAATCGGTTCATGCCCGATCCGGACGCCATCGAGCGACAAATTACACCCAGAACCCGCGCGTTGGTGGTGATCAATCCGAATAACCCGACGGGAGCCGTGTATTCGCGCGCGCTGTTGGAGCGTCTGGCCGGTCTGGCTGAAAAACACAACCTGGTGTTATTCAGCGACGAAATCTACGATCGGATTGTGTATGACGACGCCGAATTCGTTCCGATGGCAACGTTGGATGCCGATTGTTTATGCGTCAGTTTCGGCGGTTTGTCCAAGGTGTATCGGGCCTGCGGTTGGCGTGTCGGCTGGATGGTCTTTACCGGTGCGCTCGAACGCGCTGAAGATTATCGTTTGGCAGTGGAAAAACTGGCTGCTCTGCGGCTATCGTCGAATGTCCCGACCCAATGGGCAGTTCAGACTGCGCTGGGAGGTTATCAGTCGATCGATGCGCTGGTTCAGCCGGGCGGCCGCCTGCACGAGAGCCGTCAGGCAGTGATCGATGCAGTCGAGCGATCGGACTGCCTGGATCTGGTTACGCCCCAGGGCGCCATGTATGCCTTCCCATCGGTTCAGCTGCCTGAAGTCGCGCGTGGCGAATCCTGGGATTTCGATGATCATCGCTTTGCCGAGCAATTGCTGGAGCGCGAACAGATTCTGATTGTTCCCGGCACCAGTTTCAATATCAACAGCAAGCTGCATTTCCGTATTACGCTGCTGCCGGAAGCCAGCCGTCTGCGCAACGCGCTGGACGCAATCGATCGATTCTTACTGGAGGATTTTGAATGAGCATCAATCCGCTGCTGCTCGACGGACTGCCGAATTTTGAGACTATTTCGGCCGAGCATGCTGTTCCAGCCGTGGAACAGCGACTGGCCGAATATCAGGCCCTGCTGGATGAATTGACGGACCAGCCGCCCGCTGAGGATGAGCGCATCCCGTGGATCGAGCGCGAGGTGCTGGCTGATGACGCGCTCGCGCAATGCTGGTCCAGCGTTCGGCATCTGCACTCCGTTGTGAACAGCGATGCGTGGCGGCAGGCCTACAGCGAGTGCCTGGAACAAATCACTGCGTTTTTCACTGCCCGCGGTCAGAATCAAAACCTGATGAAGTTATGGCAGGCCGTCGCCGATCAAGCTGATTTCAAGGATCAGCCCCACGATTTCCAGCGCATGGTGCACAACGAGCTCGACGATTTCCGTTTATCGGGCGTGGATCTGCCAGAGCCTGAGCGCAGTCGTTTTGCGCAAATCAGCCTGGAATTGTCCACGCTGGGGAATCAGTTTGGCAATCAGGTCCTCGACGCCACCGAAGCCTATGCAGAAACGTTTGCCGACCAAAGCGAGCTTCCTGGATTGCCTGATTCGGCCCTTGATGTGCTTCGCAGCAATGCGCAGGCAGCCGGCATTGAAGGGTTCAGGGCTGATCTTTCCTATCCATGCTTTCATGCCATCATCACCTATGCCGATGATCGCGCGCTGCGCGAACGTTTTTATCTCGCGCACAGCACGCGCGCCTCAGACCAGGGACCTAACGCAGGTGAATTTGATAATGGTCCAGTGATCCAGAGCATGTTGTCCTTGCGCAATGAGCAGGCGGGCTTGCTGGGCTATGAAAGCGCGGCCGAATTGAAGTTGGTCAAACGCATGGCCGATGGTGCGGCACCGGTAATTGGTTTTTTGCAACGACTGGCCAAATACGCGCACCAACCGGCTCAGCGTCAGCTTGATCATCTGACCGAATTTACAGCCCGGAACGGTGGACCTGAGCAGCTGGAGGCCTGGGATATCAGCTACTGGTCAGAAAAGATGCGCGAGCAGCACATTGGGCTCAGCCAGGACCTTCTGAAAGACTATTTCGAGCTGGAATCGACGCTGGACGCACTGTTTGATCTGGCACGCGAATTGTTCGGGCTCGATATCCAGCACGATCCATCGGTCAGCACCTGGCACCCTGACGTTCGTTTCTATACGATTTCATCCGGTGATTCGAGTGCGACACCCGCCGGGCTTTACATTGATTTATACAGTCGCAGCAGGAAGCAGGGCGGCGCCTGGATGGACGTGTGCCGCCAGCGCATGCGACTGAAAAGCCAGGTCAGAGCGCCCGTCGCCTTTCTGACTTGCAACAGTGCCGCGCCGGCCGGTGACAAGCCCAGCCTGCTGCGCCATAGCGATGTGGTCACACTGTTTCATGAATTCGGTCACTGTCTGCATCACTTGTTATCCGAAATTGACTGGCCGGCTGTATCAGGCATCGCCGGCGTCGAGTGGGATGCCGTCGAATTGCCAAGCCAGTTGCTGGAAGGCTGGGTCTGGGAACCGGTGTTTTTGTCGACGTTTGCCAGGCATTTCGAGACTGGTGAACCGATACCCGACAACCTGCTGCAGGCGCTGGATGCCGACCGGCGATTTCTAGGCGCGATTGCGCTGACGCGCCAACTCGAATTTGCCCTGACGGATATGAAGCTTCACCTCCAGGCCGATCTCGATCCCATCGAAGTGATGCGACAGGTGCACGATCAGGTTGCCGTCACACCCATGCCGAGCAGTAACCGCTACCTGATGTCTTTTGGTCATCTCTTCGACGGCGGCTATGCAGCAGGATATTACAGCTATCTGTGGGCCGAACGATTGGCGCGGGATGCGTTTGAGGTATTTCGCGAGCACGGCCTTTGGCACGCGCCGAGTGGACAGCGACTGCGCAAAGAAATCCTCAGCGTTGGTGGCAGTCGACCCATGCAGGAGTCCTGGCAGGCATTTCGTGGCAGTGAAGCCGGTTTGCAGCCGCTGCTGGCCGCATATGGAGTCGGCGGGTGAAACCGCGTACGCCGCGCAATGAATGGCAGCGGCTCCAATACGCTACGCGAAATTCGCTGAAGGGCTATCAACGCGTCTGGCAAGACGAAGCGGCGTTTCGTTTTCAGACCCTGGTGCTTGTCGTTGCAACACCAGTCGCGTTTTGGCTGGCTCAAAGCTGGCTGCAGTTCGGGCTGCTGTTGGCGTTCTGGATTGCAGCCATGGCGGCTGAGCTTGGCAATTCTGCAATTGAAGCCACGGTCGACCGCATCGGCCCGGAGATGCATGAGTTGTCCGGCAAAGCCAAGGACGCCGGCTCGGCCATGGTCATGACCCTGATGATGCTGGCTGGGTTGATCTGGATCCTTGTAATTCTGGATCGGTTTGGCTGACTGGGTAGAAAGCGCTTCACTTCAATCGATCGCAGCATGGATACGGGTCGGGCCATTGGATTTATTCGTTATTCAAGCTTGATCTCTGAGTGGTTCGATCTGCGCGCTACTCACTATGCACGCAGGGTCGGTTTTGATATGCCTATGCGAGGCGCCAACAAGATGATTCGAGCGACAGATACCAGGGCGAGTGATTGGGAACAACTGAGCGCATTGAATGCCCCAATCGGGTCAGGATGCCACTTGATGTCGCCAATGGTTGAGGACCTGATTCAGGTCTCGACTGGGAATCGACATTGGCTTAATTCGTCGTTGCTAGAGTTGAGGCCAACCCATCGAGCTTGTTGACAAGGTATGGAACCCACCAATCCCGTGCAAATCGTCTGGTTCAAGCGCGATTTGCGCGTTGATGATCATGCGCCATTGATTGAAGCGGCTGCAACAGGGGCGGTATTGCCGCTGTATGTCATTGAGCCGGAATACTGGCAATTACCCGATGCAAGTCAACGTCAGCAGGACTTCACCGCGGATTGTTTGCGAGATCTGCAACAAGCCCTGGCCAAGCGGGGCGCTCCGCTGCAGGTTCAAATCGGTGATGTTATTGAAGTATTGAAACGAATTCATCGGCATCACTCGATCGCCAGTATTCATGCACATGAGGAAACCGGTAATGCCTGGACCTTTACACGCGACCGAGCGGTGCGTGCCTGGTCGCGGTCTCAGGGAATTCCATTCAAGGAATATCCGCAGTTCGGCGTGGTGCGCGGTTTGATCAATCGTGATGGCTGGGCTAAACAATGGGAGGCGCTGATGGCAGAGCCTGCGCTGGATGCTCCGGCACAGCTGGTTCCAGCGATTCGATCCGATGGCTCGAATGCCATCAACTTCGACTCCGCACCCTGTCGTGACCAGCGCCCATGCCCGGAGCGTCAACGAGGTGGGTTGATTGCGGGCAAAGGCGTCTTGGAGAGCTTCCTGTCCGAGCGGGGTGTTGCCTTTCGCGGCGGTATTTCGTCGCCGTTGTCTGCCGAAACGGCGGGTTCCCGACTGAGCCCACATATCGCCTACGGCTCCTTGAGTCTGCGTCGCATTGTGCAAAGCACGCGGGTGGTCCGATCACGGGCGCGGGACCAGGGTGAATCGCGCTGGGTGCAATCGCTGAATCAGTTCGACCGGCGACTTCACTGGCACTGCCATTTCATTCAAAAGCTGGAGCAGCGACCGGATATCGAATATCACAACGTACATCGCGGCTTTGACGGCATGCGGGAAGACGATTTTGATCAGGCCAGGTTCGATGCCTGGGCAGAAGGACGGACCGGTTACCCGATGGTCGATGCCTGTATGCGCTATCTGGTGCATACCGGCTGGCTGAATTTTCGAATGCGTGCCCTGTTGATGAGCTTTGCTTCGTATCATCTGTGGCTGCACTGGCGCGAGCCGTCGCTGCATCTGGCGCGGCTGTTTACCGATTACGAACCCGGCATTCACTACAACCAGTGCCAGATGCAGTCCGGCACGACCGGCATCAATATTCCGCGCATGTACAACCCGGTCAAGCAGGCGCAGGACCAGGATCCAAACAGCACATTCGTTCGACGCTGGGTGCCCGAACTGGCCGGACTCGACGTGGATCAGTGCTTTGAGCCCTGGCGGGTGGGTCAATCCGAGCGGGAATCCCTGGGTGCCGCCGACTACCCGGAGCCGATCGTTGATTACCGTGCCGCGGCTCGAGAGGCACGCGAGCGCTATGCCGAGTTTCGTCGTAAGCCGGGCTTCAACGCGCAGAGTCAGCAAGTTCAGCAGCAGTTGGGTAGCCGGCGTGGTTCCCGCTCGAGACGAAAGAAAAAAGATCAACGACAGGCGTCATTGTTTTAACGACAGCCAAATACATGCAATGCACAGGGGCTGCGTTGGAATCAGGTAGGATGCGGCTCATGACCGACCCACTTGCAACCACACCATGCTGATCGCCACGATGCTCGCGTACTTGATCGCATTGCTTGCGATCGGTGCCTGGGCGCAAAAGCGCACCCATGACACCGCGGATTTCCATCTGGCCGGACGAAAAATGGGGCCCTGGGTGGCGGCATTAAGTGCCTCAGCCAGTTCGTCTTCGGCCTGGACGCTACTCGGCATGAGTGGCGCGGCCTATGCCTGGGGCTTGTCGGCCATCTGGCTGGTGCCGGCCATACTGCTGGGCTTTGTCATCAACTGGGTTTTTATCGCGCCGCGCCTGCAGCCGGCCAGTCACGCCAACGGCGCGCTGACACTGGTTGAATTCCTGGCTTCGGATACCGATCCGAAAACCGAACGCCGTCTGCGCGCGCTGGGCGCCCTGATCATCCTGTTCTGCTTCACGTTCTACGTGGCCTCGCAGTTCCAGGCGGCCGGCACGGCCATTGGTGCCGCCCTGCCGATTTCATCGGCCTTGGCCATCGCGATCGGTGCGGCGATTGTCATTGCCTACGTGTTTCTGGGTGGCTTCTGGGCGGCCAGCGTCACCGATTCGCTGCAGGGGCTGATGATGCTGCTGGTCGCACTGGTGCTGCCGGTTGCGGCCCTGGTTGCCGTTGGTGGCTTCAGCGGTATGATGGAGGGCCTGCGGGCGCTGGATGATCCCGCATTGCTGCGCTGGGCCGACCAGCCGAATCTGCCGCTGGCCGTGCTGTTTGTCGCCGGTCTGTTCGGTATTGGTTTGGGCTATCCGGGCCAGCCGCACGTGGTCAATCGCTTCATGGCGCTGGAAAAAGCCGAATCGGTGCGCGTTGCGCGAATGGTGGCACTGACCTGGGCGGCCCTGATCTATACCGGCATGGTGCTGCTGGGCTGGGCGGGCAGGGCATTGATGCCCGAGCTGGCCGACGGCGAATCCTTGTTGCTGGTATTGGCAGCTGAATTATTACCGGCCGTGATCGGCGGCCTGGTCGCCGGCGGCGTGCTGGCCGCCATCATGTCGACGGCCGATAGTCAGCTCCTGGTGGCCGGCTCTGCGGTCAGTCATGATCTGAAGCGTGGCCGGTTGTCACTGACCGCAGACCGAATCGTGATCATTCTGCTTGGCATTGCGGCCGTGATACTCGCGCTGTTCTTCCCGGCGACCATCTTTGACCGCGTACTGTTTGCCTGGCAGGGCCTGGGGAATGCATTTGGTCCGCTATTGATCATTCTGCTGTTCTACGGTGGCGTTCAACCGGGCCACCGCCTGGCCGCGATGCTGACCGGCTTTACCTTGACGGTCGCGCTGAGCTTCACGCCCAACGCACCTGGAGATGCCATCGAACGGCTGGTTCCGTTGATCTTGTCACTGCTCATCGCCTGGGCTGGACGAGTGCGTCGCTGAACACGCGCAAGCCAAGATCAGCAAGCCGGAAAGCTCGGCGCTGATCGGCCTTCCCGCTCTACTCACGGCGCCATGTTTTTATAGAGCGCTTTAATTCTGTGGAAATGCTATGGCACATGTAGTGGTCATCGGTGGTAGTAGCGGCATCGGACTCGAGACCGTCAAGCTGGCTCTGGAGCGGGACCATACGGTTCGCGCCTTTGCCCGTTCGGCTTCTGGTATCGATCTGGATCACCCCAAGCTCGAGAAGTTCGACGGCGATGCGCTGGATCGGGATTCGGTTGAGGCGGCGCTGGACGGCGTCGATGCCGTTGTCCAGACGCTCGGCATCAAGCTCAATCCCGGCACCGTGCTGGGCGGCACCGAATTGTTCTCCAAGGCCACGCGCATTTTGATTCCTGCGATGAAGACCAAGGGCGTCGAGCGCCTGATCACGGTCACGGGCTATGGCGCCGGTGACAGCGGCGAGACCATGAACCCGCTCAACCGCATCGGCTTCAATGCCGTATTTGCCCGGATTTATGCCGACAAGTCGATTCAGGAAACCATGATCAAGGACAGCGACCTGGACTGGACGATTGCGCGTCCGGTGGTGCTGACCGGAGGCAAGTGCGGCTCCTACAACGTCCGGGTCGAGCCGTCGGATTGGGCGATGGGCATGATCTCCAGGGCCAGCGTTGCCGATTTTCTGGTCTCCGAGATCGAAAACCCGCAGCACATCCAACAAGCTCCGGTGCTGAACTGAGCCTTTTCCCGTACTAATTCCAAATCAGATCATTCGAGGTAAATGCATGCAAACTGTAATCTTTGGCGGTGCCGGCGGCGTCGGCTCTGCATTGGCAAGACGACTTTCTGCCAATGGTCAACGCGTATTCCTGATCGGACGAACCGAATCCAAGCTGGCTGAACTGGCCGATGAACTGGATGCAGACTATGCTGTGGCCGACGTGACCGATCCACAGTCGGTCGAAACTGCGCTGGAGCCGATCGACGAAATCAATGGGTTCGCCTACGCGGTTGGCACGATCGGACTCAAGCCGCTGAAGCGCGTGACGCGCGAGGACATGATGCAGGCATTCGACGTCAACGTGATTGGTGCGGTCCAGGCCATTCAATGCGCCAAGGACAAGCTCTCGGACCACAGCAGTCTGGTGCTGTTTTCGTCGGTGGCTGCGCAGCGTGGCTTTACCAACCACACCGCGGTGGCCAGCGCAAAGGGTGCCGTAGAAGCCTTGTGCCGCACGCTGGCGGCTGAAATGGCGCCGAAGACCCGCGTCAACGCGATTGCAATGAGCCTGACCGACACCCCGCTGGCCAAGGAATTGACCGCCAGCGAGAACATCAAGCAAGGTGTTGCACGTGCGCATCCGCTGCAGCGAATCGGCCAGCCTGAAGACGTCGCCGCCCTTGCCGCTCACTTGCTGTCCGACGACAGTGCCTGGACCACCGGCGCGGTGTTCAATCTCGATGGTGGTCGCGCCAATCTGGCCTGATCCTCTACTTATGGAGATCTTGCGCTAAGCTGGTTATCCAAGTTCGTTTGCAGGGAGCACGGGCATGAAACCAGGCATGCTGCTGTTTATATTCATTGTGGTCGGCTATTTTGCTTTCGAGATCTATGCGGTATCGAAGGTCAGCTATCGGACCGAGCCGGTATATATCTTCGAGCGTTTTGTTGCCGTCGACCGAGCCATGAATCGCTGTGGCCAATCGGGAAATGATACCAAGGTTGATTTTGACCGTAACCTTGCGGCAGTGCAGCGACGGGCCGAACTGGAACTCCTTGAACAGAACCCGTCAAAATCTGTGAATGACATCCAGGCATTTCTGACCCAAACAGAACGCCAACAGCAGGCGGAGGTCGACACGCTGATCGATGAACTCGGTTGTGACGACATTGAGCTGTTCAAACTGGTTCGAGGCTACGAAAACCGGGCGCGCTTGAACATCCATGCGCCTTCAGATTAAGTGTTCGGGTCAATGGGTCACAGCACAGATTGACTTCGAACCCATCGTCAGGACTTCGATGCAGTCTCTCCGCCGCTGAACGATGCCGAGGTATCCGATCTGCGCATCGATAGTAACTTCAAAATAGTGACCAGCAACGCCGGCAGGAAGGTCAATGTGACCAAGGTTGCAAACAGCAGGCCGGACAATACGACCACGCCAACGCCGCGATAGAGTTCGGTGCCTTCGCCTGGCAAGAACACCAGCGGGGCCAGTCCGAACAGCGTAGTGATCATCGACATCAGGATCGGCCGGATGCGTGATTGCACCGCCTCACGCACGGCTTCGATGATGTCGTCCATGCCCTCGCGCAGGTTGTTCAGCGTGCGATCGACGATCAGGATCGGATTGTTGACGACGACGCCTAGCAGGATCAGAAACCCGAGCATCGTGATCATGTCGAACGGCTGACGCACGCCGACACCGTTCAGCGCCGCGAGTCCGGCAATGCCGCCGGCGATACCCAGTGGCACGGCGGTCAAAATCACCAGCGGCCAGCCCCAGTGGTTGAAGATTGCGACCATGACCAGGAAGCTGAGCACGATCGCAACCACGTAGTTGTCGGCCAGCGCCGCCCGCGTCTGGGTCAATTCGTCACTGGCGCCCGAGATGTCGACCGAGATACCTTGCGGCAGCCCTCCGTCGGCGCGCATCCGCTCGATGACGTCGGTACGCACGGTGCCGACGGCGGTCTCCAGCGCCACCGAGCGCGGCGGGATGATGTTCAGCGTGACCGTGCGCCGGCCGTTCAGGCGCCTGACCGAGTCGGTGTCGACCGTCTCGACGATCTCGGCGATGGCCGACAGTGGCACCACGGCGCCCGAAGGCGTGAACACCGGCAGGTCCTCGACACCGCTGAGGTTGCGGTCGCTGCCGGCTGTCGAATACAGGAATACGTCAATCTTGTCGTCGCCGCGAAAGTACTCGTCGACAAAGGCCCCGTCGGTCAGCGCGGCAACGGCAAAACCGAGGCCGTCGGCCGTGAAGCCGAGCTCGGCGGATCGATCCCAGTCCGGCCGGATTTCGATCAGCGGCTGATCCAGCGACAGCGAGCCTGGCGAGGAATTGATCTGGGGGTTCTCGAAGGCCTCCTCGGCATAGCGGTAAGCTGCTTCGGCGACGACATACAGCTCGGCCAGGTCCTGGCCGGTGATGTCGAGGTTGACGCTGCGCGTGCCGCCGTCGTTGCCGGATATGATCGATCCACGACTGATGAATGCGCGCATGCCGGCGTAGGTTTCGTAGTGCGCCGTCATGACCTCGATCAGCGGATCGACATATCGGGGTTCGATCGGTTCAGTGATGACGCGCAGCCCGCCGGGATCAACCGACAGGTTGAAATAGGCCAGTGCCGGCACGTCCGCTTCACCGTTGGCAAATAGCTCTGGATCGGCATCGACATACGGCAGGAAGCGCTGTTCCAGCGCGTCGCCGATGCGGTTCATCTCCGTCAGGTTGTAGCCCGGCGGCGCGATCATCCGCGCAAACAGCTTTGGCTCTTCGCCTTCGGGCAGATATTCAGCCGGCGGCGTCAGCGTCCATAGAATGACGACCACCGCGCCCAGCGTTGCGGCCATCGTGACCAAGCGGCGCGGCGCAGTGCCAATCAGCCAGGCCACCCCGGCGACCATGGACTCGCGCAACGCGGTGCCGGTTTCAGCATGCTTTTTCAGGCCGAAGCTGAGCCGCGCTGATAGCGCCGGCACCACGGTAATCGCGACCAGCATGCTGGCCAGGATCGAGGCCGAGATCGCAATCGCGACGTCGGAGAACAGCTGGCCGGCCTCCTGCTGGATGAAGAAGATCGGCGCGAATACCAGCACGGTTGTCATGGTCGATGCCAGCACCGCAGGCCAGACCTGGCGGACGCCGTCCAGCGCGGCCTGCATCTTTTCCATGCCCTGCCTGCGCTTGCGCTCGATCGCCTCGAGCACGACGATGGTGTTGTCGAGCGTCATGCCGACCGCGAAGGCCACGCCGGCCAGCGAGATGACGTTGATGGTGCGGCCGGCCGCGAGCAGACCCAGAAATGCGGCGATCGTGCAGATCGGCACGCCAATGACGCCGACCAGCGTGGCCTGGCCCGAACGAAGAAACAAATACATCACGCCGGTCGCAAGCAGGGCGCCGAGGATCAGATTCTTCCAGACGTTGGCCACCGAGGCTTCGACGTAGACCACATCGTCGGCGATCGGCGTGATTTCCATGCCGGCCGGGCGGACCAGGTCGTTGTTGATCCGATCAATCGCGGGCAGCATCGCGCGCTTGATATCGATGACGTTGGAGCCCGGTTCGCGGTCGACGGCCAGCGTGATGCTTTGCATTCCGTTGACCGAGGCGCGGTCGCGCAACTCGTAGTGCAACAGCTCGACTTCGGCGATGTCGCCGAGCCGCAGAATCGCGTCGTCGCGCACGTCGATGATGGTGTTTTCGATCTCCTCGACCGAGTCATAGCGACCGACGGTGCGCAGCAGGTAGCGCCGCTTGCCGGCTTCCAGGTCGCCACCGGACACGTCGCGGTTGCGGCCACGAACAGCGTCGCGCACCTGGTCCAGCGTGATGCCCAGCTCGGCCGCAGCGCCCGGATCGACCATGATGCGCACCTGCCGCTCGGCGCCGCCCCAGACGTTGACCCGCGACACGCCCGGTACCCGCTCCATGCGCGTGCGAACGTTGTCGTCGATGAAGTCGCGCATCAGCGCCATATCCAGATCGAACGGGTTGCCGGTTTGCGGCCGGATTGAAAAGAACATGAACGAGTTCTGCGAGAACGAGCTGGCTTCCAGGCTAGGCTCGTCGACGTTCTCGGGGTAGCCGGGGACCTGGCTCAGTGCGTTATTGACCCGGATCAGCGCCTCGTTGATATCCACACCGAACGGAAACTCAAGTTCGATCTGCGCCGAGCCGTACGACGCCGAGGAAATCATTCGCTCCACGCCGGGCAGGGCGCGAAGATATTCCTCCTGCTCGACCAGGATCTCTTTCTCGACGTCCTGCGGCGTCGCGCCCGGCCAGCGCGTTTCGACGCTGACCACGCGAACGTCGAGGTCCGGGATCATCTGCACCGGGATGCGAAGCGCGGCCAATACGCCCAGCACGCAGATCACCAGCACGACCACGGCAAGGATGGTTCCATGTCGGATGACGCCGGCAAACATTGTCTCAGCGCTCCCCGTCGACGATGCGGACCGATTGGCCGTCGACCAGCAGCTCGTTGCCGCGAATGACCACCGGCAGATCCGGTTCCAGTCCGCTGGTGATCACGGCACGGTCACCGTCGACCCGGCCGAGCGTGACTTCGCGTTGGCGGACCACCGGCGGCGATACCGTGCGGTCGACCACGAACAGCGTGATCGTACCGTCCGGGTAGCGGATCAGCGCGTCGCGAGGCACCAGCAAGACGTCGGCAGCAGTTTGCAGGCGGATCGTCGCGCGGGCCGACATGCCCGGTGTGATGTCCGAATCGGCGTCGGTCAGGATCAGCCGCACGAGAAAGGTCCGGGCGTTCGGATCGCTGACTGGCACGCGCGCGGCCAGCTCGGCATCAAAGCGACGATCGGGGATTGCGTCTACCGTTACCTCGATCCCGGCCGAGCGCGGCAGCTGCGGCCACAGCCGCTGCGGCGCCTGCAGCTCCAACCACAGGTCCTCGATGGCAACCAGTTCGGCCAGCGCCGTGCCGGTCGATACCCACTCGCCGGCCTCGGTCAAGCGTCGCGCGATAACCCCGTTGAATGGCGCGACCACGCGGTGGAACGAAACACGCGCGGCTGATGTATCGCGCGCGGCCTCGGCCACGTCGAGTTCGGCGCGCGCCACCTCGGCACCCGATGCGCGTGCCCGAATCTCGGTGTCTGGCAGAAACCGGTCTTCGGCCAGCCGCAGGCCCTCGTCGCGCAGCCGCACGGCCTCGTCGTAGGCTGATCGGGCGCGCTTGACGTCGGCCTCAGCCTGGGCCAGCTCCAGTGCGGCCAGGCGGTCGTCGAACTGAACCAGCAGCTGCCCGGCCTCGACTGCGTCGCCGGCCTCGAAGTGGATGCTCTCGACTAACCCGGCCAGCCGCGGCGACAGGTCGGCTGCTCGCCGAGCGGTGAACGATCCGGTCAACTCGACCCGCTCCACCGCCGGTTCGACTGTCGGCTCGGCGATCACCACCGGTGCCGGTTCCTGAGCAATCAGGCACTGCGTCGGGAACAGTGCCGCCACGACGATCAGCCAAGTGATACCGCTGCGGAGCAAGACTGGTCGCAGCAGACAGCCACGTACGACATGGCGTTCGGATGATTGAAACGGTGGGCACATGATTTCGGGATCGAGGAGTGAATGACCGCATTATGCACCAGCAGGTGAAAAACCGTTATCAGTGCAGTTAAAACGGCCCGAGTGCAGCGACTTCTTTGATGAGCGTCTCGCGCCGAGCATGAACGACCGGCCGATGGAAATTCACCAGCAGCTGCGGAACCCCGGTGTGCTTGAAGCCAGCGGCCAGGTCGACTTCTTCGGCGCGCGCATCACCACAGTAGCCAAAGAAGGCCTCGTAATCGGTGGCCATCCGCGTGAATGCGTAGCGCAGCAGATTGAACAGCGTGCCGCCCGAGGCGCGAATTGCATCGGCATGTTGTTGGTCAATGTATTCAAAAGCCCGGCCGTCGGTGCAGCCGCCACCAATCAGCGCTACGGTGTCATGCGGAAAGACGTTCAGATAGCCAACCGGCACGTATTGATGCGAATGGTTTTGGTACAGCGCAACCAGGTGGCGGCCATAGTCCGGGATCGGGTCGCCGAACTTGAGTTGAAAGAGCCCGCCGGCCACAAAAGCTGCGTCGGAGACTTCTACGACTCGAAAGCATTCATTGAGCTCGCCGGCTTGATTCATATCGGTAACGTTGCGCTGCGGATGAGTCGTCTGATTACGTTATTTCAATGCAAACCGGTTCCGATTGCAAGTCAGTCATGCAGTACGCGGAGCAATTCGTCGGGCTCAGACCAATCGCGGCGAAAAATATAGCGTGGTATGCGCCAGCAGTCGACGTCGGTGGTCACGGGAGCCGGCTCGCCGGTGACCGCAGCCAGCAGGCCGAGGGACTGAGCTTGCTGTGGCAGATAGTCATCGGCCAGCAGCGGCGCAACCTCGCCGTAGGGATAGGCAAAGATGGGCAGCGGGGGCTGGCCCAGCCGATCCTGAAGATACTGCTGTGCCTGCCGTACCTGCCAGTCACATTCTTCGATGCCTGAAAGCTCCTTGAACTGTCCGTAGCCGGGGCTGAACTGCATCGATTCCGGCAGCGTGCCGTGGCGATGATCCCAGCTATGATTGGCGATCGACATCAGGCCTTCATCATTCGCCGGAGCCCACCAGTCATCGCCCCACCAGCCCTGGCCGATCAGGCAGGTACGATCGAGCACCTGACGCGCATCCGGCGATACGATGGCAAAGTTGGTGGCATGCAGTCCGGGCTGCGCCTCGATGCCGAACTGCTGCTGGAAATCGCGCAGGATGTTCAGCAGGCTTCGTTGGGGACCAAAGGCGGGATGCTCCAGGTCAAAAAAGTCGAATCCACTGCCATCATCAAAGGTGATGGCCAGGGCCCGCGCTGGCAGTTGGTCAAGCGTGCCCAGGATCAGTGCGCGCGCGATCTGTTCAAGCGAAATGACCCGAAAGCCCTCGGCATGCAATCGTTCCAGATCCGTCTTGAGTCCGATATGGTCATTGCTTGCATAGTCGTTACCGTCCACGCCAACGCCGTGATAGGTCAGGATTGGGATTCGCATGACGTTGAATTAGTGACGAAAGTGACGGCGTCCGGTCAATACCATGGCCATTCCGGCGGCATCTGCGGCTCGTATGACTTCATCATCGCGTTTGGATCCGCCGGGCTGGATAACGGCGCCGACGCCGGCTTCAGCGGCCGTTTCCACGCCGTCGGCAAACGGAAAGAATGCGTCTGACGCCATGACCGAACCGGTCAGAGCCTGATTCTGATCCTGTGCTTTCAGGCTGGCAATGCGTGAAGAGTCAACGCGGCTCATCTGCCCGGCGCCAACTCCGATCGTGGCGCGGTCCCTGGCCAGCACGATGGCATTCGAGCGAACCATCTTGACAACGGCCCAGGCAAAGCGCAAATCCAGCCATTCATGCTCCTCCGGCTGACGGGCAGTGACGACTCGCCAGTCATCCGGCGCATCATCGATCCGGTCGAGCGTTTGGGCCAGCCAGCCACCGTCGATTCGGGTCAGCGCAAGTTCATTGCTGGACGGCGCGGCCGGAATCAGCACGCGCATATTCTTCTTTTGAGCCAGCACTGCGCGCGCTGCCTCGCTGACCGCGGGCGCCAGAATGACCTCGGCAAACTGGTCGGATACTGCGCTGGCAGTGGCCTGATCCAGTTCACGATTGAACGCCAGAATACCGCCAAACGCCGAGGTTGGATCGCAGGCAAGGGCCTTGCGATAGGCGTTGACCAGTTGTTCGGCCTGAGCTGCACCGCACGGGTTGGTGTGCTTGATGATTACACAGCCAGCCTCTGATGCCAGCGACTGCACTGCCTGCCATGCGGCATCGGCGTCCAGCAGATTGTTGTAGGAAAGTGATTTGCCCTGAATCTGCTCGGCACCGGCCAGTCCGGTCGGCTCAACCCCGCGGGGCACATACAATGCGGCGGCCTGGTGAGGGTTTTCGCCGTAGCGCAGCGCCTGGTGTTGGTCGATATTCAGGCTCAGTTGCGTCGGCAGAGTGTCGTCAGATTGCTGGCGCGAAAACCACTGACTGACCTGACCATCGTAGTGTGCGGTGTGTGCAAAGGCTTTCAATGCAAGCTCGCGACGGCGCGTCGCATCCGGACCGTCTGGCAGCTGCGCAATCAGGCCCGCGTAGTCTGACGGCGAACACAGCACGCTGACCCGTTCGTGGTTCTTGGCGGCTGCACGAAGCATGGCCGGTCCGCCAATGTCGATCTGTTCAACGGCCTGCTCGAACGTGCAGTCGGCTTCGGCTACGGTCGCTGCAAATGGATACAGGTTGACGACCAGCAGATCGATTGGCAACACGTTGTGCTCGGCCGCAACGTCATCATCCAGTCCGGCCCGCGCAAGAAGACCGCCGTGAATGAGCGGATGCAGGGTCTTGACCCGACCTCCCATGATTTCCGGAAAGCCGGTGTAGTCGGACACATCCCGGACCGGCACGCCGGCATCGCGCAACATCGCTGCAGAGCCTCCGGTCGACAATAATTCAATACCGGCTTGATGAAGTGCTTCAGCCAGTTCGACCAGACCCTGCTTGTCGGACACGCTGAGCAATGCGCGTCGAATCGAGGCCGGGCGAGAAGTCACAGGCCGTAACGGCGGATTCGATTGCGCAGCGTGCCGCGCGTCAGGCCGAGCAATTCGGCTGCGCGTGACTGGTTGCCATTGGTGTGTTCGAGCACCGTCTCGATCATCGGTTTTTCGACTTCGGCGATCAGCACCTGATACAGATTATCCGGCGGTGTGTTGCCCATATCCTTCAGATACTGGCTGACGGCATCGGTGATGTGCTGGCGTAAACAGGGTGTGTTGGCGTTGAGCTTGGCTTTGGGCATGATCTCGAAAACGATCCAAAACAACGTCAACCAGCAGCACCGGGTCTTGATGCGCGGTTAGACAGGTTCAAACGGAGAGTAAGCCTATCACAGTCGCTATTTAATGCTGGGTCGGAAATGGCCCGAATTTCCAAATTTTCGGTCTTAAGGTGGTCCGACCAGCCTGGAAATCGCCGGACCATTCCAGACCGCTGATCAATCGGTCTGGCCTATGAAAAAGGCCGCTGGAACAGCGGCCTTCGGTAAAGTTCGTGTTGCTTTGCTCAGGCTTCAGGGGGGTCCAGTGACGTCAGTTCCGAGTAGACGGTGGCACCACCCATCGCCGGTGGTAAGAGTGTCTCGGACTTGACTGACATCCGCGGTGCTTGCTGTGTGACCCAAAGGGTTTGGCCGCCACCTTCGCCGTCCAGCGGTTCAATCGCGACGCGCCAGGTGGAGTATTCCCCTGCCGGCACGCTGATATCTTCGCTGCCCTCGACCGTGACCGAGTAGATCCGTACGCGATTTTGCATGCCGACTTCAATTGCCCGGACGTTCGTTGTAAATCCGTCCTCCAACTGCATGCCCAGCACGGCGGTCAACAATGCGCTGTCCGAGCCGAACGATGGTGCAGGTAACTCCAGCTCGATCGGAATGGTCTGGCCCTGGGCCAGGATCTGGCCGCTGACCCGATCGCCTTCGTAACGAGCCTCGATGGTGGCCGGACCCTGCTCGATATTGCGCAGGATCGGCAGCAGTGAATCGGCATCGAGGTGATAGGTATCGGTTCCGCTGCCCATCGGACTCTGGCTGGTGACAACAACTTCGAGTGCCGTTTCACCATTCAGATCAACTTCGCTGACGACGCGACTGCCCTGAATCGGGATCTCCTGACCGCTCATGTTCAGCGTCGCCTGGAATTGTTGTGGTCCGATCCGCACCAGGTCAGCATCGACCAGCGGCAGCGGATTGATGCGAGCGGCATCGAGTTCCGTCGCAATCTGCGGCGCTTGGACGTCGTCGATATCGACGGTGATCGCTGCCAGGCGTGCGGCAATATCCTCCGGCATCTCCGACTGATACCGTCCGCCGTTGTGATCGGCCAGAAACGCTTCGATGCGGGCAAACATGGCAATGCGGTTTTCGCGACCCTGGAACCCGTGGCCCTCATCCGGCGCCACGATGTATTCCACCGGCAATTCCTTGTCGCGCATCGCGATGACGATCTGATCCGATTCGGCCTGCTTGACGCGTGGATCGTTGGCGCCCTGGATCACCAGCAGCGGTGACTCGATGTTATCGACGCTGTTTAACGGCGACTGGCGTTCGAGTCGGGCACGGTCTTCTTCGGTATCGGTGTTGCCCATGCGCAGCGTGAAGATCTTTCGGATCGTGCCCCAGTAGGCCGGGATCGAGTTCAACAGGGTGATCAGGTTGGACGGACCTACAATACTGACGCCACAGTTGTAGACCTCCGGCGTAAAGGTCATGCCGGCCAACGTTGCGTAGCCGCCATAGGAGCCGCCCATGATGCAGACCTTGTCAGGGTTAACGATGCCCTGCTCAACCAGGTGCGCAATGCCGTCGGTGATGTCGTCCTGCATCGCATCGCCCCACTGGTTATTGCCGGCGTTCAGGAAGGCTTTGCCGAAACCGGTCGACGAGCGAAAGTTGGGCTGCAATACGGCATAGCCACGGTTGGCCAGGAACTGAACGCCCGACGAGTAGCCCCAGGTATCGCGCGCCCAAGGGCCGCCGTGAATCAATGCCACCAGGGCCAGGCCTTCGGGCTCCACGCCTTTGGGCAAGGTCAGGTAGGCCGGGATTTCAAGGCCGTCCCTGGCCGTATAGCGAATGGGCTGCATATTGGCCATGTGCTCGGTCGGCAGTTCCGGACGACCTTCGTACAGCTTTTCGACCGTCATGGTTTCGGAGTCGAACAGATAGACTGTCGCTGGATTGACATCACTGGAGACCGTGACCTTGATCAGTCGATCATCGCTGGTCTGGGGCGACACGTTCAGTTCACCGTCGGGCAGGTTTTCACGCAGAAAGTCCAACATTGCGCGTGCTTCATCGGTCTTTGGATAGACGCGGGTGCGGTCGCCGACATACACGGTTGCCAGCAGTTCATCCTCTGCATTCGAAAACAGGGCACCGCCGAAATCAACCTCGCCTTCCGGATCGGATTCGACCAGCGTCAGCTCGCCGCTCTCGGCGTCCATTAAATACAGGCTGGTCAGATCGACATCGTCGCCCTTGTTGCTCTGGAAGTAGACCTGTTCTCCGTCCGGGTGGAAGCGCAGCGGCCCACAGGTTTCGGTCCAGTCGCAGTCAAACAGGACTGCGCCGAGTTCGCCGTCTTCGACCTTCAGCGTCTCGGTACCGCCCTCCGGCGTCTGCCGCACAGCCATGCGCAGATTCCCGTTCAGGTCGAATAACCAGCCGGCAACGTTGGCCGTGTTTTCAACGATCAGTTCACGCTCGCCGCTTTCGATCGAAACGGAATAGACATCGTGCAGTGCCGGATCGCGGTCGTTCATGCCGACGAAGATCGTATCCGGCTTGGCTTTTGGCACCGAGTACAGCAGGGCGCGCATGTCATCGAAGTCGGTCAGGTTGCGAGCGGCCGGAACGCCAGTGGCTTCTTCGGCATCGGAATTTGGATCAACGGCATACACGTGGAAATTTTCATCGCCGCCTTTATCCTGCACGTACAGCACATAGCGTGAGTCCTGACTCCAAAAGTAGCTGGAGACCGGGCGTTCATCGGCGGTCAGCGGTCGGGCATCATCAAAATCGGCGTCGAGCGGCTTGATCCAGATATTCATCACCCCTTGATACGGCCGCCGGAACGTCATGTACTCGCCGTTCGGCGAAATCTGACTGCCGGCAATCTCCG
Organism: uncultured Pseudomonadota bacterium; assembly: GCA_937138395.1. GTDB lineage: Bacteria > Pseudomonadota > Gammaproteobacteria > Xanthomonadales > Wenzhouxiangellaceae. Next base: position 44,718 of record CAKZPB010000085.1, on the reverse strand, counting down.
GGTCCCCGAAAAAGATCTCGCGATCCAGAAGCGGGGGCAGATCGTCCAGGTAGGCAAGGGAAGCCTCATCCGAAGCCCAGGTTGGCGCGGATAAGATCGTTAGCATCAGACTTGCCGTCAGGGCAAGGACCTTTGATTTCATGGATGCAACCTCGTTAATAGAATCAGCTAATCAGCCTACCGAAATGGGCTTGCACGGTCTATAGTGCAGAGGTCATGTTGATGAATTCTTAACCGGAGAACGCCATGTTGATCATTTCCGACAGGGAAAAAACCATGCAAGCGGTCAGGACCACGTTGGCGATGCTGTTGATCAGTTCGCTATTTCTGCTCACTGCCTGTTCGGATCAGGCTGTAGAACCAGAGACGACGTCAGAAGAGGATTCACCCCACTTGCTGCAGGCTCAGGAAGATGCAATGGATCGGGCGCGCGCAGTAGAAGATCAGCTGCAGGAAGCAGCCGATCAGCGGCTGGACGATGCAGACGCGCAGGGCGGCGGCTAAGGCATCAAGTTACTCAATGCGGTGCTGCAAACGATACGGTCTCCCTCAACGTGCCGTTTTTGGGCCGATCAGATGCCACTCGGTTTGCCGCCCGGCCAGGTAGGTGACGTGCTCGCCGTCAAACAGCGCGCCCTGTTCCAGCTTGATTCGAACGCCCTGATTGCCCCATTCGGGTAATTGAGTGCGGATGTTGCCTTCGATGGCGTACGCCGTATTCGGATGCAGCGGCCAGTCACCACGCACCGGTGTTTCGCCCTGGTTGTCCCACATGCCGATGGTGGGGCCTGGCGCGTGACCAAAGAACCCGATCGGGTGTGTATACGTGCTTGATTCAATGCCTGCATCGTTCGCCTTGCGCCGGGTTTCAGCCAGGATCTGATTGCCGGTCTGCGCGGTAACGAACGAATCCGTCAGATAGTCCTGCCACTGATTGCCGACTGCCAGGGCCTGCTTCAAGCCTGCCGGCACGTCGGATTCACCGGGTTTTAGCACATAGGCCATTTCCTGGGTGTCGGTGCAGAGTTTCAGATAGCAAATGCCGACATCGGTATGCAGCACGTCGCCGGGCATGATGACCCCGCTGGTGCCGCAGAACGGGTCGTCCGACTCACACGCCACGCCCTCGCGCTGCAGATTGACGTACGGCATGAACCAGACCGGCAAGTCCAGTTCATGGAAGCGCTGGCGCAGATACCAGGCGACATCGTCGGTCGTCGTGACCCCGGGCGTGATGACTTTGGATGAAAAGCCCTCCGCAATGACTGAGCGCGCCAGCTTGAAAATATGCGGGTACACAGCCTGTTCCGAAGCACTGCGTGTTTCGATCCAGCGCACCACCAGGTTTTCGGCTGAAACCAGTCGTTCGTCGAAGCCCTCGGGCAATACTTCGATCAAGCGTCGATGCAGGCCTTCGGTCAGGCCATCAGCGACCGGCCAGTGGCGTGAGGTATTGATGCCGATGCGCGCCGGGTCGAGCTCGGCGATCAGATTACCGAGCGCTTGCCACTGCTCGTCCAGATTACCGCCGGACCAGACCGACTGGTACGGCTCGCCGAATGGATAGGTGTTGACCGACAATGGCTGTACTGTGCCGTCCGGCTGCAGGTGGAACAGCAGCATGGTCGTGCGCCGTGCCGCAAACACCGGCTGTGGCACCAGCGAAAAGAACACCGGGTCTTCGGCATATTCACGCGCCATGACCAGCCACAGGTCGATTTCGGTCTCCTGCATCAGCTTGGGCAGCAATTGCTCGATGCGTTCATTGGTCATGCGATTTTCGGGCTCGATGCGAGCCCGTTGATCCAGCACTGCCGCAACCGGCTCTGCTGTCAATTGATCATTGGCAGGCAAAGACGCCGGCACGCCGAGCACAAAGGCCAAGAAAATAAATTGAATCATGCTAGTGCTGTATGGATTGGTTTTCATGCTGCCCTCGAACAAAAAAAGCCTGGAATCAGTGAAGAAATGTCCTGTGCGGTAAACTGACTACGTTATTCGTTATACGATCTGTCCACCAATAGCCACATAGTACCGGAGAACATGATGATTAAGCGTACCCTGATCCTTTCAGCCCTGATGGTTTTGGCCGTCAGCAACGTCCAGGCTGATGACGAAAAACCGAATATCGAGCCCGGCGAATGGCAAATGACCAGCAAGGTCACCATGGAAGGCCCATTCCCGATCCCTGATCAGGAAGATATTTCAACCGAATGCATTACGCAGGAAACCATTGATGAAGGTATGGCTTTCGTCAACGACGATAACGAATGTGAAATTACCGAAAAAAGCCTGAAGAAGGACAATGCCAGCATCACGATGGTGTGCGATACCGGCAGCGATATGAATATGACCATGCAGATGGACATGGAATACAACGGTGATTCGATGTCGGCTCAGATGACCGGTGACATGGAGTCGCCAATGGGTCCAATGCAAATGAACATGACCATGTCGGGCGAGCGCCTGGGTGACTGTTGATCCGTGCTTCCGGCTCGGTGCCGAAGGGTAATCTGCCGTTCGGCACTTTGTTTGTATTGAACAGGGCGATTCACGCCGTCGATGAAGCGCGTTGGCTACACCATGGCTAAAATGTTGCTCAACCTCCGACACGTGCCAGAGGATGAAGTCATCGAAGTGTTGCAGTTGTTGAACGAACACGATATCGATCACTATCAGGTACCACCGAGCGCCTTCATGATCAGCGCGGGCAGCATCTGGATCAAGCATGATCAAGAGTTCGATCAGGCGCTTGAATTGTTCAATGAATTTCAGTCTGGACGTGCGCAGCAGGCACAGCAGGATTGGCATCAGCAGAAAGCACAGGGCACTCAGCCAGGGCTGTTGGATGCCCTGCGCACGAATCCCGGTCCGATGGCTGCCTACATCACCATTGCCATTTTGATTGTGCTGTTTCTGCTGACGCCGGTCGTACAGCTGTTTCGCTAGCACCGGTCTGTTGACCCCTCAGCCGATTCGGTCAGGGTGGATCGAGTGCGGAGCGCTATTGTCGGGCAGCGGTCTCGATCAACAGGTCCAAAAATGCTTCTCCATATTGATCGAGCTTGTGCTGCCCAATGCCATGAATATTAGCCATGTCCTGCAGCGTTTCCGGCTGCGCCTCGGCCATGGCTTTCAGGGTGGCGTCATGGAATATCACGTAGGGCGGAACAGACTGTTCCCGGGCCAGTTCCAATCGAAGTGCACGCAGCTGGTCGAACAGCGCCTGGTGTTCTGGGGCGATATGCTGTTTGGCTGAAGCTTTCTTTGGCGATCGCGAATGTGATACGCCAGCATCCTGGCGCATTGCAAACGAGGCTTGATCACGCAACAGCGGCCTGCAACTCGGGTCCAGTCTGAGGCCGCCATACCCGTCCGGGTCGACTGCCAGCAGGCCCTGTGCAAGCAGTTGCCTGAGCAAAGCATGCCAGTAGGTTTTCGGTTGATTGCGGCCAATTCCGAACGTACTGAGCTGGTCATGGCCCAGCGATTCGATGCGCTCGCTGCGTTTACCAAGCAGCACCTGCACGATATGCGCCGCACCGAACCGTTGGCCCGTGCGATAAATACACGACAGCGCCTTCTGGGCTTCTTCGGTTGCGTCGTTCAGTTCAGGTGGATTGTGGCAGTTATCGCAATGACCACAATTGCCTTCGTACGACTCACCGAAGTAACCGAGCAAGGCGGGCCGACGACACTCGACCTGCTCGCAATAACCGAGTAAGGCTTCGAGCCGCTGACGATCCTGTTGTTGGAGTGCTTCGGAGCGATCGGAGTCGGCCAGTAACTGGCGCAACCGATAGACGTCTTCCAAACCGTAGATCATCCAGGCGTTGGCGGCCTGCCCATCGCGTCCGGCCCGTCCAGTCTCCTGGTAATACGATTCAATCGAGCGCGGTAGATCAAGGTGTGCAACAAAACGCACGTCCGGTTTATCAATGCCCATACCAAAGGCGATGGTGGCAACAATGATCAGGCCTTCTTCGCGAATGAAACGATCCTGATGCTGTTGGCGCTGTTCGGCGCTCAGACCGGCGTGGTAGGGCAGCGCGTTGAAGCCAGCGTCGACCAGCCACTGCGATACCTGCTCGACGCGTTTGCGCGACAGGCAGTAGACAATGCCTGAATCATTCGGGTGCACGGACTGGATGAAATCCAGCAATTGTCTGCGCGCGTTGTTGCGAGCGGCCACGCGGTAGTGAATATTGGGACGGTCAAAGCTGGCGACGAATAATTTTTGCGTCTGGTTGAACAACGCCCGGCTGATTTCATCGCGGGTTCGGGTATCGGCGGTCGCGGTCAGGGCAATCCGCGGCACGTCAGGAAATCGTTCGGCCAGTTCGCCCAGCTTCAGATATTCGGGGCGGAAATCATGCCCCCACTGCGAAACACAGTGCGCCTCATCGATGGCAAACAGCGATAGCGCGCAGCGTTGCAGCAGGGCCAGCGTGCGAGATTGCATGATGCGCTCTGGCGCGATATACAGCAGATCTAGTCGCCCTTCGGCCAAGTCCCGTTCGACGGTCTGTTGCTGTGCCTGGCTCAGGCTGGAATTGAGCACTTCGGCTTGAACGCCACAGGCTTTCAATGCTTCGACCTGGTCACGCATCAGCGCAATCAACGGTGAAACAACAATGCCGGTGCCTTCACGGACCAGTGCCGGAATCTGATAGCACAAGGATTTACCGCCGCCCGTCGGCATCAGCACCAGCGAATCGTGTCCGTCGATCAAGGAGTCGATGATTTCGGCCTGGCCAGCGCGAAAGCTGGAAAAACCGAACACATCCTGCAGTACGGTCAATGCCGATTGGGTCATTGCAATAAAATCCTGCCGGTTCTGCTTACATTGATCAAGTATCGCACCGGACTGAATTGCGCAGGCAATCGAGGAGACTGGAAAACGTCGGTCAGGTGTCGAGACCGAGCTGATTCGCTGCCACGTCAGCGCGCTTGATCCGCTGCTCGAGTTCTTCTTTGCCGACGGCCAGTTGACCAGAAAACTCCGGCCAGCCCTGACCGTGACGCCAGCAAAGATCAGCCAGCACGCGTGCATGATCAGGATGCGCGTTCAGCGCAGGGATGTATTCCAGTCTATCGCCACCGGCTTCCTCGAATTCTTCGCGATTCTCGAAGCCGATCTCGTCGATGGTTTCCAGGCAGTCCACCGCAAATCCAGGGCAGACGACCTGCACATGTCGCAGGCCCATTCGAGCCAGTTCCTGCAGGGTCTTGTCGGTGTAGGGCTTCAACCACTCCGCTTTGCCCAGGCGGGACTGAAAACTGATCTGCCAGTGCCTGGGCTCCAGCCCCAGCTTGGCTGCGATCTTGCGCGCCGAAGCCTGACATTGGCAGTAGTAGGGATCGCCGTCCAGCAAGTAATTTTTCGGGATGCCATGGAATGAAAACACCAGCTTTTCCGGTTCACCGTGTTCACTCTGAAACGCCCGGATCCGGTCGGCGACGGCTTCGACCCAGCCCTCGTCATGGTGATAATGGCTGATAAATCGCAGTTCGGGTACCCATCGGGTCTTTTTCAGTGCGTCGGCAAGGCCATCGAACACGCTGGCTGAAGTCGTCGCGGAATACTGGGGATACATTGGCAGCACCAGCAGCCGCTGCACATTATCGCGCCGGGCATCTTCCAGGGCTTCGGCGATGCTGAGCTGGCCATAGCGCATGGCAGGATAGACCGAAACTTGCGGCCAATTGCGCTGCAGCTCGTCCTGGAGCGCCATGGCCAGATCCTGTGTGTGAAAAAGCAGCGGCGAGCCACGTTCGGTCCAAACCCGTTGGTAGGCTTTGGCAGACTGTGGCGACCGGAAGGGCACAATGATCAGGTTCAGGATCAACCACCACAGCGCGCGCGGAATCTCGACCACGCGTCGATCCCACAGAAATTCGCGCAGGTATTTGCGCAGTGCAGCTGCATCGGGCCGATCGGGCGTTCCCAGGTTGGCCAGAATGATGCCAACCCGTGGTGGTTTGCGGTGAGCGGTCAGTTCACGAACCTGTTGACGACTGCGCACTCGCGAAGCATCCGCTGCGTGATGGATCCGGGTTTTACTCATGCCAGGTCGGCCCTCGATGAAGGTGTCGGAAGCAGATTGCAGTGTACTGTGCTGAAGACAATGGGTTGTAGGCGCAATGTCGAAAAGGATTCAGCGACTGAATGGATCAATAGCCTAATTGTCGCAAGCCGCAGCCGTGATTGTGTTCACAATGCCAGATCTGCTACTATTTGGGGCAAGTCGACAAGAATAGTCGACTAATTAACGATAAGTGATGCCTAATTCCATGCACCTGGCCAAACGCACAAACGGTCTCCTGTTGCTGCTCCTGCTTTTAACCGGGAGCGGGCCGCTATTGGCCCAGACGTATGCCTACAGCGTCAATTCCAGGGGCAACCTGGCCGTGGATACACAGGTCAACGCGTTGTATCGCATCGATCTGGCTACGGGCGACACCGACTATATCGGCTGGACCGGCTTCATTGATATCGAGGGTCTGGCATTTTCACCCGAAGGCACGCTGTTCGGTGCCTCGGACAACGACAATACCCTTGTCCGCATTTCCACAGAATCCGGTCAGGCCGCCGCGGTCAACAATCGCCGCAATAACCTTGAAGTTCCGATTGGCGAAGTGCTGGATAGCGGCCTTGCCTTCACCTGTGAAGGCGAATTGCTGATGGTTTCAGATCGCAAGCAAAGTCTATATCGCATCAATACGGAGCAGCCGGCCCTCGAGTTGGTCGGCCAGGTGGGTGATCTGGGTGCACCCATCACCGCCATCAGCGTATGGGGTGATCGCGTGATTGGACTTGGTCAGGGCCTGGATGGTAATGATCGAGAGGATTCACCCAACCTGTATGAAATTGATATTCAGACCGGTCAGGCGCAGATGATTGGCCCGCTGGGTGATGCGGCAAGCCCTTATGCCAATGCGGGCCTGGCCTTCGATGAAACCGGCACGTTGTGGGCAGTGACTGACCGCCTGTTCGGCGCAAACATCAATACGCCCTCTGAAATACTGCGCATCGACCCGGTAACCGGCACCGCCGAAAAAGTCGCCGACGCTGACATTGTCGGCTTTGAATCACTGGCAATCGGCCCACCGGCCGGCTGTAATCGCGGCCGGCCGCCGATGATTGTGCCAGCGCTGGGCCCGATCGGCTTGACGCTACTGTCTTTGCTGTTGATGCTGGCTGGATGGGCGTCAATACGCATCAAAACTGCCTGAGCTATACTCCAACCTGGTTTTGACGAGATCCGACGATGGCTGGTATTTCACCCTGGCAGCTCCTGATAGTTCTGCTGATCGTTCTACTGATTTTTGGAACCAAAAAACTGCGCAACGTCGGCGGCGATCTTGGGTCTGCGATCCGTGATTTCCGCAAAGGTGTCAGTGAGAGCGACAAGGATGCTTCTGAAGACAGTCCGCTGAAGTCCGAACGATCGAACGACGATAACGCTTCATCCTGACTCTGCCATGAGCGGCATCGGCTTTACCGAAATGTTGTTGCTGGCCGTGATCGCACTGATCGTGGTTGGCCCACAGCGGCTGCCGGGGATCGCCCGCACTGCAGGGAGATGGTCACGTCAGGCGCGTGCTGCCTGGCAGGGCATCCAGTCGGAGCTGCAGGCCGAGCTGGATCTGGACCACAACCGCAAGATCATGCAGGCATCTCCCAGTGCGGACGCGGGCGATAAGCCCTCGGCCGAATCCGAGGTTGAATCCTCACCTACAGAATCCATACCTTCTTCAGATCCAACGTCTGCCTCGCAGTCCAATTCCGATGTCGTCGAGCGCTGACACGGATCAGGAACTATCGCTGATTGATCATCTGCTGGAGCTGAGAAGCCGCCTGATCAAAGCCGTGCTGGCCGTCGTTGTGTGCATGATTGCGATGGTGCCTTTTGCACGTCAGCTGTACGCCGTCGTATCCGAGCCCCTGATTGCGGCATTACCCGAAGGCGCTAGCATGATCGCGATCGACGTGGCCTCGCCGGTATTTGCGCCGTTCAAGCTGGTCCTGATTCTGGCGATTTTGGTGGCCATGCCATTCGTGATTTATCAGTCCTGGGCGTTTATCGCGCCGGGCTTGTACAAACACGAAAAGCGGATTGCCAAGCCGCTGTTGGTGGCCGCCACGCTGCTGTTCTACCTGGGCTGCCTGTTTGCCTACTTCGTTGTGTTTCCGGTCATTTTTACCTTCATTGCCAAGATGGCGCCGGAAGGAGTTGCCGTGATGACCGACATCAACCGCTACCTGGATTTTGTGCTGATTCTGTTTCTGGCGTTCGGCCTGTCGTTTGAAGTGCCTGTCATCACCGTTGCCCTGGTGGCCATCGGGTTGGTTACACCGGAGCTGCTGGCCAAGGCCCGGGGCTACGTCGTCGTTGGCGTGTTTTTTATCGCCATGCTGATTACGCCACCCGATGTCATTTCCCAGACCCTGCTGGCGCTGCCGGTCTGGCTGCTGTACGAACTCGGGATTGTGTTTTCCCGTTTGCTGGTCAACCGCTCGCACAAGGAGCTGGAAAAGGAGGCCTGACCCGCACTGCTCTGCTTTAATCAGGGTGGTCGATTCCCCGGGCGGTCCAGACGGTTTGGCCCTGCTGCGCTGCCTGCAGCATGCCATCGGCTGTGATGCTCAGTTTTGCAACGGAGCGGACCGTCTGATGGAACTGCGCTTCGAGTGCCATGAGTGCCGGTTCACAAGCCATCTTGCTGGAGCCCAAGTGACTGAATTCGAGCTGATCCCGATCGTCCAAAGTCCATTGACCAAAGTAGCGGTTGCAGGCCGAGCGCCCCGAGACACGGCCGTCTGCGGCGAAGTGCATGGTGATTTCTGCAGCGTCTGTGGGCTGGTCAGCCAGCATACTCAATCGCCAGGACGTGCCAGCCAGCTCGATGCTGCTTGCGGCTGTGCTTTCAGGCGGGTTGGACTGATCGGCGATCCAATCCTTCATCTTCTGCTCCAGTGCGTTCAGCGGAATTGCGCCGTCGGACAGTAGCACATCGTGAAAACTGCGAAGGTCAAATTCGGTTCCGAGCGTCTGCTCTGCCTGACTGCGCAACTCACGAATCAGCAGTTCACCTGGCTTGTAGGCCAGGGCCTGGCCGGGCCAGGATATATAGCGCGCAACTTCGGTCGTCACGTTGCGTGGCGCAAGCGCGGAATTCTCCAGCAGACAGGCTTCGGCCTGTTCACGTGTCCAGCCAAAGTAATGAATGCCGGTATCCACGACCAGTCGACATGCACGCCACATTTCATAACTCAAGCGCCCGAAATGTTCGTAGGGCGTGGTGTAGATGTTCATATCCAGACCCAGTCGTTCGGCATACAGACCCCAGCCTTCGTTAAAGGCCGTCAGGTACAGGTTGCGTCGAAAACGCGGCACGTGGTCCATTTCGGACGATAGCGCAAACTGGTGATGATGGCCGGGCACGCCCTCATGCAGGGTCAGTGCGGGTAAGGCATACAGCGGGCGCTGATCCAGTGCATAGGTGTTGACCATAAACGCCCCGGCGATGCCTTGATCGGCATTGCCGGGCCAGTAACGCCCGGTCGTGTAGGTCGGGGCCAGTTCAGGCGGCACTGGTCTTACACCATACGGCAAACGCGCTAGGTTGCGGAACAGTGATGGCATCGCGTCGTCGGCGCGCTTGGCAATCCAGGCCGCGTGCATCAACAGCTCATGCCCGGTCCGGGCGTAGAACTTCGAGTCGGTCCGCAAGTGTTCGACGAATGCCGCGAAATTGCCTTCGAACCCGGTCTCTGCAATGATCTTCTCCATCTCGGCGCGGATCCGCTGGACTTCATCCAGGCCGCGCTGATGGATGGCTTCCGGGCTGGTATCCAGGGTCGTGTGATAGCGCACCAGCGCCCGATACAGCGCCCGCCCTTTTGGGATGTCAGCAATACCGATGCTGTTCCGTGGCTCGGCCAGATAGGTGTCAACAAAGAATCGTTCAAGCCGGGCAAAGGCAGGCCCAACCCGCTGTTCGATGGCTCGGCCTGCACGTGCACGGAGCGCTGCGCCGTGCTCGGCTTCCAGCGCCTTTGGCAGCCCTTCGAACGGGGCCAGGAGCGGGCTGTTCTGGCTTGGCGTTGCATTGATATGCATGACCTGATCAACCACGGCCTTGACAACATATGCAGGCTGCACGGTATCGGTCTCGATACCACGCTCAAGCCAGGCCATGTGCTGATCGAGCCAGGCCGGGATGCGTTCGATGCGCAGTAGCCAGGCTTCAGCCTGATCAAGATTCATGATGCGCGTGGTCCGGGCAACCTGAAAGGGGGTTGCAAAGAACCCGGAATCGTTGGTGAACGGAATGCGCTCACGATCGAATGCTGCCAGCGTGATGCGTGAGCTCAGCAGGTGGTCGAGCACCAGATAATTGATCTGCTCGCTTTCGGGCAGTTCGGCAGGTGAGATGCTTTGCAGGCGCTTGTACAAGTCACGATCCAGCGTGCGCCGCTGCGCGACCGCTTCGAACGAAGCATCCGGCCAGCGACTCGAAGACTCCAGATCGCCTGCCAGGCCTGCACGGATCGGATCAGCCTCCAGTTCGCTTCGCTCGAAGTCCTGAATCAGCTGATCCAGCGTCGCAGCCGCATGATGACCCTCGGCTTCGGCCAAATTCGGGACGAACACGAGTTGAACTGCAAGCATTGCTGCCGCCATAAAGCCAGGCCACTCTGAATGATTCATCATGACTGCATCTGCATCCTGAGCCAGTCCTCATTATGCCTGCAGCTAAGCGCTGAAAAACGGTGTGCGGAGTGCCCCTTGAATCATGACTTGGGTCATGACTTGCGCAGTGGATCAGCTGGCCATTAGCCGGACCAATACAGAAGACAGAATCGTGGCGTCAGTCCTGTTCGTCCGTCCATAGCTCGGATCGAAAATACGGCGATGGACGCTGGTCGAGTACTTCCAGCAGCACTTCGTCAAGATAGGTGTAGCCATGGCGATTAGTGCTTGTGACCTGGATTCGATAAACGCCTGAAGTGAGGTCTTCAGGTAATTTGACTCGCCATAGATGCATGTTGCGCTCGGCCAGCGTACCCTGCGGACCGGGTGGGCTGGGGCCATAGCGGTTGCCCTGAAACAGCTCGAATCCCTGCGCCCGTTCATCACCGGAGCGGCTTTGCAGCGCATAGCGGCTGACTGATAGTTGTCGCTCGGCCGCGAATGGGTCGGCCCATTGAGCGCCGGACAAGGGCGCCTCTCCTGTGCCTTGCTGAGTGCGTTCGAGCACCTGCACTCGGCCGTCGGACCATCGAGCCAGAACCCGCGTTTCTGCCGAACCAGCCCAGACGTTTGCGGTCAGCCAGACACCGCGCTGTAAATCGTCAGCGGTCAGAATACCGGTATCGGGCAGATCATTGATCGACAGCGGCGGGACTGGATCACGCGCTTCGCGGCTCTGCGAACGCACGGGCGACAGCGTTTCAAACCATTCGCGAAAGGCGGGTGTGTTGAAACCGATCCACTGGCCGCGCTGGGGATCGATGCGAGCACCGATATACCGTTCGCTGTAATCCGTGCCGACGAAGTCGATCTTCAGATAGCCTGGGGGTGCACCCATGCGCTGTAGCGCCATTGGATTGCCGTCGATGTTGAAATCACCTTGAAACCAGCTGCCCGATGCAGCGCCGGCGATGATGTGCCGGAACGGCAACGGCCCGGATTGGGTGTGTTCAGCCCAGCCTTCGAACTGTTGTCCTGGCGCATGGTTTTCAATTGTATGAGTGTGTCCAGACAGCGACAGCGCCGGCCGTCCAGCGAGCATGGCATGAATTCGATCAAGCCGATCGGTCTGATGTTGCGCGCGCCCGGCGTCCACAAAAGAAACAAACGGGATGTGGTGTGCAAGTACGATCAAGCGGTCCTCGGGGGTGCGGTCGAGCAGTCCCTGCAGCCATTCGAGCTGCGTGTCGCTGATGCGGCCGTTGTAGCGCGGTCGTTCTGGATCACCGCAGAATTCACGGCCCCGATCTCGATCGACTGCCCCGCAGGGATAGATCACGTTGTCTAAAGCAATAAACAGCACCTGGCCCTGCTCGAAGGCATAGTAATTTGGCCCATACAAGCGTCGCCAGCTGTCGGCAGAGTCCTGATCGGACCGTGCATCAAAATCGAAATCATGGTTGCCGTGCACCAGCCACTGTGGCGCACCGGCCGTAGCGCCGAGCTTGAGCAGCCGGTCGAGCAGGCCAAGGTCATCGCCCAAGACATCGCCGACGTACAGCAGGCAGTCTTCAGGCTCCAGACCGGCGCGCAGTAGATCGGTCATGACGCCGTCTCGCAACCAGCTCAGCTGCTGATTCGAATAGGTCTGGCTGTCGCCGATCACGGCACAGGTGAAATCCTGATCTGCAGCTTGGTCCTGAATCAGCGGAAAGTGAACCGCGGCCGGCACAGGTCCGGTATCCGGCAGGCCGCCGTAGCGCAACGGGTATCCGGTGCCGCCCGGTTTATGGATATAGGCAAACTGCGGCACCCAGCGCCGGTCGGTCGGCACACGCCAGCCCGTGGGCTGGACAATGGTCAAGTCATGGTTGGCAATGGCCGCGATTTCATAGTGTCCGGAGGCATCGCTGCGTGTCCAGCCTCGGCCATTCGAGACCAGCACGCCGGCCACACCGGGTTCATCTTGCCCAGGTCGTCCATTGCGGTCCAGGTCGTGGAATACGCGACCGCTGAACACCCCATCGGAGTTGTCGCCTCTGACAACCTCGGGGGTGGCAATGAAGTCCGGCTGAACAGCCAGGACTGATGAGGCAAATGATAGCAAGACTGCCGGTAACCAACGGACCATGATTGATCAACCTTCTGGATGGACGATGTCAGATCGCCTGCACTGTACCCAGCCATGATGACCGGGATATGACGTTCATCGGCCATCCACCGCTTGGATGCATCAAGCCATCATGCGCTGTGCAATAGACGACGCAGCAGCCATCTGCGCTGGTTCAGGTTTGCGGCTCCTTGAATCCGCTCAGGCGCTTCAGCTCATCAATGGACAGCACGCGTTGATGACGACGACCGTCGATGATCCAGGTCGGATACGCGGTGATGTCATTGGACACACATTCGAACGCCACGATGCCGCCGCGGCCGTTTGGCGAACACTCGACGTAGGGCAGACGATCAGCCGAGCGGCCAAACAACTCACGCTGATCCTGGCAGTTCGGACACCAGAAGGCACCGAAGTAAGCCGCGCCCGTTGCGTCGAGATGCTCCGCGAGTGCGCGCAGTTCCTGATTTTCGGGTGGCTGCAACAGGCCGTCTTGCCAGGCATACAGTACGCCGGAGAAAAACAGCGAAATCAACAGTAGATTGCGATTCCAGACCAGCCAGCTCATGCCGGGGCCGGACTCGGGCGGGCGCAACCAGACGGCCAGGAACAGCGCGAGCATAGTCAGCTGGGACGCCAGGCACCAGGCACACCATGCCTCCAGAAACAACAGCCCGGCCAAGGTCAGATACAGGCTGATCGCAAGTCCCAGGGCGGTCAGCCAGGCCAGACGTTTCCAGCGTTTCGGTTTGGCCGGCATGCTGTAGGCACTGAGTGCAATCCAGGCATATAAACCAAAGCCCCACAAGGCGATTGGCAGGCCGAGCAGAGTGCCAAAGCGGCTGTTCTGCACGATGTCACAGCCCGATTCCGGGCCGCAGAACAGCGGTGCGTTGCTGAACAGGCTGCCGAACGACAGATACGCCGTGATCGCCATGCCGAGCAATGCAAGACAAACAACTGACCAGTCGGGTGTTTGCTTGATGCGTTGCTTGCTCGGGGCAACCACCCTTCGCGATGATGTGTTGCGTTTGCTCATGATTCAGTTTCCCGGATTGGGCTGCGAGGCAATCTGCTGTTGTTGGCGCATGATCATGCGATAGGCAATGTAGTACTTGAAAATGTTGCGCACGTAGTTCACCGTTTCACGACCAATGTCCTGGGCAACAACGATTTCAACATGATCAAACCATTGATTCGGGTCCAGGCCCCGTTCGGCCGCCTTTCGGCGCAGTGAACGAATCCGTCCAGGTCCTGCATTGTACGAAGCCAGGGCCAGCAGCATCCGGTTGCGTTGATCGATGGCCGGGTCATTGAAGAAATGGTCCATGACGTAGCGAACATACTTGACGCCGGCGTGGATATTGTTTTCAAGTTCCATTATGTCGCCGACATCCATATCGTCTGCTGTCGACTGGAGAAGCTGCATGACGCCGATGGCGCCGACGTGGGATCGCTTGGTCTGATCCAGCGTTGATTCCTGATAGCCCTGCGCGACCAGCAACAGCCAGTCGAGTTCATAGGTCTGCGCAAAGGTCTGGAACAGATGCGCCATGTCGTTGAATCGTGCCCGAGCTGCATTCTGATCGGGATTGGTAATCCACTTCGGATTCTTCAGGTATTTGTCGATTGTGATATTGCCAAACAGAGTGCCGTCGCGGTGGCTGCGGACAAATTCGTCGACGACGCGCTTCAGCTGGTGATTTTCGGTCCGAATGGCCCAACCGATTGCACTGTCTTCCCGCAGCTTCAATTCATCATGAACGGTGATGTTGGGCAATGCCTGCTGCCAGTAGCGCGCCATATAGCCATCGATGACCGTATGGGCGGCGATGCCGGCATTAACCACTTCGAGCAAATCGCCATCCTCGAAGTGGCCTGGTGCGAGTTCGATATCGATGGCGGGTAGACCATCCTGGACCAGTCGCGTGCTCAGCGCATTCAGGCTGTTCAGATAACTGCTGTCTACACGGGTCAGTACGGTGCGTCCGGCCAGTTCCTCCAATCTTCCGATCGGTGCTGCAGAGGGACCCGAGATCAGCAGTTCCGATACACCCCGCGCAATCGGCTCACTGAACTGCATCTGTTCGCTTCGTGCATCCGTAATGGTCAGGTCGGCTACGATCAGGTCGCCTCGGCCTTCCAGCAGCCAAGGGATCAGTTGCTCCCGGGTTACTGGCACCGCCGCGATCGAAACCGGAATGCCCTCGATTTCCAGTGATTGGTTGAGGAATTGTTCGAATTCGCTCAAGTAATCCTGGCTGATGCCTCTTGGGCGAGCTTTGTCGTCAACAAAAAAGAAAATCGGGCTGTAGGGCACCAGGGCCCGGATGACACGACGCTCGACCATTTGATCCAGATCGCCGCTGAATACTTCTGCGGCCGGGATCGAGGATTGATCCAGCATGAGCTGGTCATCGTTTGCCTCGGCTGGCAGGACAAGGCTCAGCAGTAGAATCAGCAGGGCGTGCGATGCACGAAAGAGTGAGGTCATGTTCATCGAAATCGTGGTCGCATCATTCGTCTCAGGATAGGGGTTTTAGTGTAGACATTGAGCGCTCGCAATTGCAATCCGAAGTATCCAGCGCTGCAGCGGTAATGAATCAATCTGGGGCGTACAGCATGCCGATGTGCTCGATGCCATCTTCAAGATAGGGTTCGGTGATGGTTTCGAAACCCAGGCTTTGATAGAAATGTTCAAGGTAACGCTGAGCTGAAATTTGAATACCGATGTCACCGAACTGCTGCCCAACCACATCCATTGCGCGTCGCATGACGGCCCGCCCGAGCTGCATGCCTCGTCCAGCCTGCGTCGTCAGCACGCGGCCGATGATGGCCTTTTTCTGGTTCTGGCCAGGCGGCAGGATCCTGGCATAGGCCAGCAACTGCGTGTCCGGCCCGGTCGTGTCCAGCACGCTGACATGCAGTGCAAGTTGGTCCTTGCCATCCAGTTCGGGATACGGGCACTGTTGCTCAACAACAAATACGTTGATCCGAGCGGCCAGCAAACGGTACAGCGCCCGGGCTGATAATTGGTCGAAGCGCTGCACATGCCACCGCAGTGAGGCGGGTATAGTGACGTCTGTTTTATTCATTCCTTATCCAATTCGTTCCGCCCAGCACTGGCTCTAGACCCGCATGTCAGCGCAATAGCTATTTTTATGAAATCCGATCTTCATCATATCCGGCTGGTCGCCGGAATTGAAATCCGTCCACCGTCCAGAGCAGCCGGGTTTATTCTGGAGCACGAACAAACGGCGCGGTTGAGCGAACCTGTGGCCGACGACCTGGCCGCCTGTATTCCCGAAGCCACGTCAGCGCATCTGTGCATGGCCGGATTGCTGCTGGAGCCAGGCCAGATCCTTAGCCCGAGTCGATCACCGTGGAATGCAATGATCGAAGTTGGACGTCTGGATCAGCGCCATGCGCCCGGCGTGACCGCCATCGGGACTCACCAGGCGAATCCGGCGCGGGACTCGCTGGCGCCGATCAGCGAGCAGCCGTCCGGTTTGTTCGTTTGTCTGCCGCTCATCTTGACGACCCCTGCGATGAATGCCGAATCACTCGAGTCCAGACTGGAGCAGACGTTGTTTGACGAGGGCGGCCTGAAACCGCCCAGTCTCGGCACGCTGTTTGATCTGACCGGGCTCGAGCCGGTGCATGGTCAGTTAATGACGCTGGTCGACCTGATGGCATTGACCAAGATGCAGATCGCGGCCGCAGGTCTGGATGCCTTCTGGGCCCCGCTGGAACACGCGCTGCTCGAGTCCAGAAAGCCATTCGAAGACCGCATGCCGGCTGACCTGAATCTGGACTGGGACATCGACGCTCAGAAATTTGCCATTCAATTTTTGACCTACGATCAGTCGGGTCTAGAAGCGGAGGACTATGCGCTCTGGCTGCGTGCTTTTCGACAGACCACAGCGCTGCTGGATGCTCACTGGGTAGCCTGGTCCTGTCACTCGGCTGAATCTGAATCGATCATTCATCCCGACGGCCAGTGGCTTGAAGAACCGGTGGATGGAAGCTTCGGCGATGCATCCAGCGTATGGACGCAGCAAGTCGAAGGCCCCGGTCTGGTTGCCTACAGTGCAGTCGAACAAGGTCAGCTCACGCATTACTATCCGCTCAAGACCGAAGCGGTTGCGACGCTGAACCAGCGGTTCAAGGCCCGTGGCCTGCCGCTGCAGAGTCGTCCACTGATGCTTGTGCAGAAATCGAGGTTGACGTTACCTGAGCAATGAACGAGGTTGCTTGTTGATAGGATAGGCGAATGCTGAAATCCAAGAAGAAAAAACCGGCTTACGACGAGAACCCGATGGTCTATGTAGCCGATTCAGCGATCCATGGTCGCGGACTCTTTGCGCAAAAAAAGATCAAGGCGGAGCAGTTCATCGGCACGTACGCCGGCCCTGCTACGCAGACCGACGGCATGCACGTGCTGTGGTTGTGGAACGAAGCGCGTGATCGCTGGGAAGGCATCGACGGAAAAAACGAGATGCGCTTCCTGAATCATTCCAGCCAACCCAACGCCGACTGGTGGGATGAAGATCTTTATGCGCTGCGCGATATTGCCAAAGGTGAAGAAATCACCTTCGATTACGGCGAAGACTGGGCCGATGATGATTGAATTCCCGGCTGCCTCTGCATGGATTGGTGAACAATGAAAATTACTTCCTGGAACGTCAATTCGCTCAAGGTACGGCTTGAGCAGGTTATCGAGTGGCTTGAACAACACAAACCGGACGTGCTCGGCCTGCAGGAAACCAAGCTGACCGACGACAAGTTTCCGGTCGACGCATTTCGCGAGATCGGCTATCACGCCGCTTTTTCCGGCCAGCCGACCTACAACGGGGTCGCATTGCTGTCACCGGCGCCCGGTCAGTCGCTGACCAAAGAGATCGATCAGTTTGAGGATCCGCACAAGCGCGTTATTGCCGGCACTTATCAAGACGTGCGCGTGATCAATCTTTACGTGGTCAACGGCAAGGCCGTTGGTGACGAGAAATATCAGTGGAAGTTGAAGTGGCTTGAGGCAGTCACGCGCTGGATCGAACAGGAACGGCAGCAGCACGAGCAGCTGGTCGTGATCGGCGACTTCAATATTGCGCCTGAGGATCGCGATGTGCATGACCCGGATGCGTGGCGAGACAAGATTCTTTGCAGTGAGCCGGAGCGCGCCGCGCTGCAAAAGATGATCGAGCTCGGACTGCACGACAGTTACCGTTTGTTCGAACAGCCGGACCGGGTGTATTCCTGGTACGACTACCGGCAAATGGCTTTTCGTCGGAAGATGGGACTGCGGATTGACCTATGCCTGGTTTCCGACGCACTGAAACCACGCTGTACGGCCAGCCATATTGATCTTGAGCCGCGCCGCAATGAACGTCCGTCCGATCATGCGCCAGTGACGGTGGAACTGGCTATACCCTGATCGCCGAATGGCGATCAGTGCAAGCGCAGGTTCTGGCGAAGGTCAGAACAGCGAAAACGGGGACTTGGCGCCGCCACCTCCGCCACCACGACTGCCGCGACGGCGACGGCGCATGCGCGATAGCAGGGCTTTTTGTCGGGCCTCGAGGAAGTCACCGCGATTGAGTTCATCCGCGCTTTTGCCCAAGCGCCGGGCTTCGGTCGCCCGGTAGTCGACAAAGTCACGGTAGGCATCGATTTCGGGTTTGAGCTCGCGCGCCAGGAGTTCGATCATGATTGCGTCGTCAAGAAAACCGATACCAGGTAAGTGATCGGGTATCAGGTCTTCGGGCTGGTTGAAGTATGCCAGGGCCGCCTTGACGCGTCGCCGACCGACTTCCTGCATGCCCCAGCCCGTATCCTCGAGCATGTCCGACAAGATCTTGATCTGTCCGATGCGTTCGCGAATGAAGTCCGATGTCACCTTTTCATTGACTTCGGCCAACAGCTCATGCGCACCGGCAATGACCTTCTCGGTCGATTCATTCTTCGAGTTTTCCATCGCCTGTTTGGCCAAATGGCGAAAATGCTTCAGGTCGTGATCCGAGAGGTCGAGTACGATTCGAATGGTCATGTTGGTTTTCCCTGTGATGTGCAGCCGCGAGCATGAGCTATCTGCTGCTGGCTGATTACTGCGACGGCTCCATGAGCCGAGCGCATTGCTGTCTTTGAATAGCGTTGGCTTAGCATAAACAAATTCATCCTTCACTGCATCAGCCAATCGTCATGGCGTTTGCGGGACGATTCTAGCGATATCGTCCGGGCTGGCCTGGAACCGGGTGCAAGAAGCCCTCCTGTTCGAGCCTGTAGGTTCGCAAGGATTCGAACTCCAGTCGCCCGACCATTCGATAGGCCGCTGATTGCTCAATGGCTTCCAGCGCCTGTTGACCGCCCGGCTTCGGCGTAGTCGTCAGAACCAGTGATTCGCGGCCTCTTGGGCCAATCTGCAGATTCAGCGGTGCGGTCAGATCGAGGATCACGCGATCGTCCAGCGACAATTCGAGCGCAGTCGCTTGCAGGAGGATCGGTTGATCATTGCGATTTTCAACCAGCAGATTAATCTCCAGGCCGCTGGGCTGAATGGTCAGAGATTCGAGCTCGATACCGGGTTCGACCGAGTCCACGCGCACCGTGCTACAGGCGGTAAGGGCGGCAACGTTAATCAATACGATTGCCATCAGCATGCTTTGCCTTGGGCTCATTCAGCTTACCTCGACGTAAGAAACTTTGAAAAACGCTGTACCGGTGCGACGCTGCCTATTCTGACTGATATGCGCTGCGCACAGCGTAATTCAGAGGATCATTCATGCTTGATGTGCAGCGACAGTGCCGGGTCGACCAGATGACACCGCACCTGATGTGGGTCGGTTTCGCTGCCAATATTAATGCTTTTCGGTGTCTGACTGCGACAGATCGCCATGGCCTCCGGGCAGCGAGTATGAAAACTACAGCCGGACGGTGGATGAATGGGTGATGGCACGTCACCCTCCAGCACGCTGGCGGCTGCAGCGTCAAGATCGTCGGACTGCGGATCAGGCTTCGGTACGGCCTTCAACAGCGCCTTCGTGTAGGGATGGGTCGGCATTGAATAGATCCGCTCGACCGACGCCTGCTCCACCAGCTGGCCCAGATACATGACACCGACTTCGTGACTGATGTGCTGTACGACCGCCAGGTCATGTGAAATGAACACGAATGCAACCCCGAATTCCCGCTGCAGGTCGCCGATCAGATTCAGAATCTGCGACTGTACCGAAACATCCAGCGCCGAGACTGCTTCATCTGCCACAATCAGCTTCGGTTCCACTGCGAGGGCACGGGCGATACCAATGCGCTGACGCTGGCCGCCGGAAAACTCATGCGGATAACGATGGATGGCTTCGGGCCGCAGACCCACGACTTCAAGCAATTCCTGAATGCGCCGTTTGCGGCCACTCGCAGTACCGATACGGTGCAGGTCCAGCGGTTCACGCAGCGTCTCGTAGACCGTCCGGCGCGGTGAAAGCGAGGCAAACGGATCCTGAAAAATAATCTGCATCTGCTTGCGCTGGCGTTTCAGGGCTGAGGTATCCAGCTCAGTCAGATCCTGCCCTTCGAACCAGAGTCTGCCGGCAGTTGGCTCATGCAGTCTCAGCAGTGTTCGTCCAAGGGTGGATTTTCCGCAGCCTGATTCGCCAACCAGGCCAAAGGTGCGATGGGCTTCCAGTTCGAAGCTGACGCCATCGACCGCCTTCAGCTGGGCCTGAACTCTGCGCAACAGGCCGCCGCGCACTGGAAAATGCTTGGCCAGATTCTCGACTTTCAGCAGCGGTGCATTCATGATTCGACCGGCCCGTTCCAGGGATTGAAGCAGGCAAATTGCTGGGCGCCGCGTTCGGTTAACGGCGGTTGCTGCTGCACACAGCGATCCTCACGATTGGGACACCGTCCGGCAAATCGACAGCCGGGCGGCAGCGCTGCCAGGTTTGGTACCTGGCCTTCGATCACCGGCAAGCGGTCGAGCTTGTGTTCCCGGATGCGCGGAATCGATTGCATCAGGCCGGCCGTATAGGGATGTCGGGGCTGGAGAAACAAATCGGCAACGGGCGCTTGTTCGACTTTGCTGCCGCAGTACATGACCACCGCCTGGTCGCAGGTCTCGGCGATCACGCCGAGGTCATGCGTGATCAGGATGACTGCAGTGCCAAGCTCCTGCTGCAGGTCGACCATCTGTCTCAGCACCTGCGCCTGGGTCGTGACGTCCAGTGCAGTGGTAGGCTCGTCGGCGATCAACAGCTTGGGCTGGCAGGACAAGGCCATGGCAATCATGACGCGCTGGCGCATTCCGCCAGATAGCTGGTGAGGGTAGTCATCGATGCGTTGATCCGGCCTGGGAATACCGACCCGGGCCAGCATCTCGATGGCACGATGTCGCGCCTGACGTGCTGACAACTGTTGATGGCGCTTCAGTACGGCGGTCATCTGCCGGGCAATCGAATAGACCGGATTCAATGCCGTCATCGGTTCCTGGAAAATCATTGAAAGTTCGGCGCCGCGCAGCTGACGCAGTCGGCCCTCCGGCAACCGCGTCAATTCCTGGCCATCAAGCAGCACACTGCCGTCGACGATCCGTCCGGCCGGCTTGGGCAGCAGGCCCATGATGGCCAGACTCGTGACTGATTTGCCGCAGCCTGATTCGCCGACGATGCCCAGGGTCTGGCCTGCTTCGACCGAAAAGCTCAGTTGGTCCACCGCCCGAATCTGACCAGCAGTGGTCGCGAATTCGACGCACAGATTGTCGACGCGGAGCACCGGGTGTGGTTGGTTTATTCTGGTCATGGTCAGCTATCGTGGCGCCCGACGCGGATCAAGCGCATCCTGCAGGCCATCGGAAAATAGGTTGAACGCCATGACCAGCACGAACATGAAGCTGGACGCAACGATGAAATTCATGTACTGACCGGCCAGCACTTCCTGGGTCGATTCGGCAATCATCAGTCCCCAACTGACGCCATCCTGCACACCCAGACCAAGAAAGCTGAGGATGACTTCGGCCTTGATCGCCGATACGAATACGATCGTGCCCTGAACCAGCAGAATATGAAATGTGTTCGGTAGAAGGTGACGGAAAATGATCCGAAATTGGCCCAGTCCGATGGCGTGGGCGGCTTCGACGAATTCCAGGTTCTTCAGTTTGATCACTTCGCCGCGCACCAGCCGGGCGGTTGTGGTCCAGAAGGTTGCAACCATTGCAATATGCATGGCCCAGGGGTTGCCGGCCATGGCGACTGCAACGGCGGCCACGAACAGATAGAACGGGATCGAATCCAGTGTGCCCATCAGCCACAGCAAGACGCTGTCGATCCAGCGGCTTGAATAAAAACCTGACAGTGCGCCGAGCAGCCCGCCAAGCAGGGTCGACAGGATGGCAACGATCAGGCCGATTTCAAAGGCCGTGCGGGTCGAATAGACGGCGCGCTGGAAAATATCCTGGCCGAGCAGATTGGTGCCTAACCAGTGGCCGCCGGACGGACCCTCCCAGCGCCCGCCGAGGGCCTGCGACCATTGCGTGCCCCACCAGCCGAACCAGACGCCAACTGCCATCAGAAAGAATACGGCGACGATGGCCAGACCCGTAATGGCAGCGTGATCTCGGCGGAATTGATCCAGCGCACGACCCCACAGCGAAGTGCGTTCGGGCCGCAGTCTGGCGGCCGCCGGTTCGGGTGCCGGCAGGATGATGCCGGGATCGCTCAACGAGCGTCTCCGGTCAGCGAAACGCGGGGGTCAACAACGCGATACAGAATATCGGTAACGATCAGGATCAGCACAAACAACACAGCAGTCAGACCGACCACCGCTTTAAGGATTGGCTGGTCTCCAGAGGTAATCGCGTCGAAGGTCACTTTGCCAATGCCGGGTATGCCGAAATAACTCTCGATCAACAGGCTGCCAGATACGACAATCAGCGGGATTGAAAACAGGATGCGGGTAACAATCGGGATCATCGCATTCATCAGCACGTTGCGGAACAATATTTCTGCCGGCCGCGCGCCGAATGCGCGTGCCGTGCGCACGTGGTCACGATTGATTTCTTCGACCAGCACAGCGCGAAAGAAACGCGTGTTGTAGCCCAGTGCCACAAAAACCGATGCCAGGGTCGGCACGGTGACGTAGTAGGCGTAGCTGGGAAGATCGTGCACGTTCCAGCCGCGCACCGGAAACCAGCCCAGCACAACTCCAAACAGCGCCTGAAACGCCACGATAACGACCAGAAAACTGATCGACATGCCAACGACGGCACCGCCCATGATCAGCTTGTCCACCCAGCCACCGCGATACCAGGCTGCGACCAGGCCAAGCACAATACCCAGCAGGTTACCGAGCACGAAGCCCGGTGCAAGCAACGCCAGGGAAACAGGAATGGTGCGGCTAAGAATGGAGCTGACGCGCTCACCGGTGGAGTCGGAGAAGCCGAAATCCAACGTGGCCATTTCCTTCAGATACTCTGCGTAGCGAACCAGGAACGGCCGGTCATAGCCCAGTTGAGCACGAACCTGGGCGATTTCGGCCTCGGTCGGGTTCTTGCTCAGCAGTTCGAAGGTCTTGTCCGGGCCGAAGTACACCATCAGCACGAAACTGATCAGCGTGACGCCGAGGATCAGAGGAATGCCCCCGATCAACTTGCGTATGACGTAGCTCAATAATTCCATCGACAGAATGAGGCTTGTTCAAGCCGCGTTCAAGGTCTGCTCAGTTGCTCATTGCCGCTGTTTCCGACTCGTTGCCGATATCAACAAAACGCATGAAAAAACCGCCCAGAATTTCTCGATCGGGCAGCATGCGCACCTGCTTGTCCCACAGATGCACGCGGGTACGCGACAAACCGGAGATGACCACACAATCATCGATGACCAGCTGATTCATCTGTCGATACAGCGCGGTCCGTTGCTGGCCTGGCTGCAGCGTCAGCGTTTGTTCGTACAGGGCATCGAATGCGGGGTTGTTGTAATTGAAATTGTTCGAGCCGGGCGTTTCGTTCGGTCCATAAAACAGTTGAAGGGTGTTTTGGGCGTCCGGATAATCCAGTGACCAGCCCAGGAAAAACAGATCCAATTCGCGGTTCTTGATGGCCCGGCTGAAGTCGCCAAAGGTGGCGAAGCTCTCCGGTGAAAACTGGTCGGTACTGAAGCCGATCTCTTGTACTTGCGCGCGGAATTGTTCGAACATTTGCCGCTGTTGAACGGATGATGGCATTCCATAACTCATGCTCGGTAGCTGGTCGCGCCAGCCGTACTCGTCCAGTGCCTGGTTGGCCGACTGCAGGTTGTGTTGAACTGAACGACGCGACAGATCGGCATCGAATTCGGGCACCAGCGGCACGATGACACCTGGAAATACATTGCCGAGCCCAAAGTAGAAGGTTTCGTTGCGTGCCTGCCAGTCAAATGCATCGCGAATGGCGCAGCGTAGCGCCCGATTGGCCGCGTCCTGATCCGGGTCGGGGTGATGGCCAAAGCGCTCATCGGCCATGTTGAAGCCGCCGTAGACAAAGCCGGCTTCGATACCCGAGTGTTTGTGAAAGCGTTCGGCCATGTCATCATTCAGTTCAATCGGATCTTTGCTGGTCAGCACGCGGTCGATCTGTTCATTCGGCACCATCACGTTGTGCACTTCACCGCTGATAAAGCTGTTCCAGCGCGATGCATTTTCGTCGATGAAATGAATCTCGAGCCCATCAACAAATGGATAAGCTTGCCCATCCAGCGCTTGCAGGCCGTAGGTGCCGTGCAGATCATCACGATAGCCTTCGTCCGCCAGATTCAGCACCCCGCGGTCGAACTTCGGATTGCGATCAAAGGTCGCCAGTGCACTGTTGAACGAGGTCAGTTTGAA
This sequence comes from uncultured Pseudomonadota bacterium, assembly GCA_937138395.1. Taxonomy (GTDB): domain Bacteria; phylum Pseudomonadota; class Gammaproteobacteria; order Xanthomonadales; family Wenzhouxiangellaceae. Next base: position 20,061 of record CAKZPB010000085.1, on the reverse strand, counting down.
CGGTCCGGACCCGACCGGTTTAACTGAAAATTCGCGGCCATAGAATTCGACGGCCTCTTTGGGCACCAGCGCTGAAAAGCCTGCAGCCAGGGTATAGACCAGCTGTGGGTAGGGCGCGGTCAGCTGTATCTGGAGCGTGTGATCATCCAGCGCCTTCAGGCCTTCAATCGGCGCTGCGTAATCCGCTCCGTTTTGACCCCATTCGTCCAGACCGACGATGCGACCTGACCATAACCATGCACCTTGCGAACGAACGCCCGGATCAAAATGTCGCTGAATGGAATAGACCAGATCGTGTGCAGTCACTTCGCGCCCGGTGCCGTCCGGAAATGCAGGGTCATCGGTAAATTCAACGCCGGAGCGAATTCGAAACGTATAGGTCAAGCCGTCGTCTGACACGTCCGGGAAGCCGGCTGCCAGGTTGGGCGCCAGCTCATAGGGTCGCGCGAGGTACTTGTAGCGGTACAGCGTATCGAACACATTGACCACGACCATATTGGAGTACACCGTTGAGGCTTGCGCCGGGTCCAGGCTGGCCGGTGCTTCATCTTCGGAGTGACGATAGACATCGCGATTATCATCAGAAGGTGGCTCGCTACAGGCCGCAAGCAGCAACATCCCCATGATCATCAGCGCTGTAAGCGGGAGACATCTGAATGGATTCGGTCGTTTCATTGATCAGCAGTGGCATCGGGGAACAGGCCACAAGAGTAGCCTAAAATCACCGTCCAATCACGACAACCGTGCAGTATTGCGGTCCAAACGTTGACTCATTCCATGCAATGAACGCATTGACATCATTCGAAGCACCCATGACGGCATTGGTGCAGGGTGCCAGCCGAGGCATCGGGCTGGGACTGGTGCGTGCGCTGCTGGCCAATGCGCGCGTCGACCGCGTCATCGCAACCTGTCGCAAGCCTGAGGCAGCACAGGAACTGAACGACTTGCACTGCGATCGGCTACTCATTGCACCGCTGGATGTGACCAAAACCGAAACCATTGAGCAGTTGGTCGTTCAACTCAAAGCCGAAGGTACACAGTTGAATCTGGCCATCAATGCGGCCGGCATCCTGCATTCAGGTGACCTGATGCCTGAAAAAAAGCTCGAGGATCTGGACTCGAGTGCCCTGCAACAAGTGTTTGCCGTGAACACGTTCGGTCCGATTCTGGTATTCAAGGCATTGCGACCGCTGATGACCAGGCAGGGCAAGGCCGTGATGTGTGCCATATCGGCTCGCGTTGGCTCGATTTCCGACAATCGCCTTGGTGGCTGGTATACCTATCGTGCCTCGAAGGCGGGCTTGAATCAGCTGCTGAAAACCGCCGCAATCGAGCTGAAACGCCGGAATAAGAACGTGATCGTGGCAGCACTCCACCCTGGAACCACCGATACCGGACTGTCCAGGCCGTTTCAGTCACGCGTGCCGGAGCACAAGCTGTTCTCGGTAGAACAAACCACTGATTACTTACTGGATGTTATCGATAGTCTGGATGAAGACGACAGCGGTGGCTTCTTCGCCTGGGACGGTCAAGCTATAGAGTGGTAGGGCTTTTGCAAGAATGGATGGGGATCATCAACTGACCGATTGATCTGCCGGCAACGGCTGGCCAGCACGCTCGGCCGGGCAGTAAAAGGGTTCACGCTCGCGTGCGCCATGGTAATGATACGTCCGCCCGCTGGCTACCAATAGTATTCGGTAGCCGGGCACCAGTGCCATCGTATAGTTCATGCCCGGTTGCGGACAACCGATCGAGCCGTTACTCCAGGTCACGAATTCCGCAACGCTGACCTCGATGCCGCTCTGATCAAGACCGGTGCGTGAAGCGAGATCGGCAGTGGCCTGCTCGATTTCTCGTCCCAGCGCATCCGAACGCATGGTTGCGGAGCGATCAGTCGTCATTGGTTGATTGGTCTCTTCATTGGTTTGTTCACTGCAGGCGACCAGCGTGGTCATCGCTAGCGCTATCAAAATACACTTTAGCCATGTGTTCATCGTTTTAATTGCGCTTAAGGTTTTAATAATCACAAGCATACATTTAATTTCTTTCGAGATTTTATTTTTAGCGAGATGTTGTGGTTTTTCACTAGCCATTGGGATTCATACGAAATTAAAATCTTGGGCGTTTCGGCGCACCGCTTCACCAGCTAAAGATTGGATTTTTTTGGTTTCATTAAATCAACAGCTTTCCGCCGCCCGCTGCGCGGGCTGATGCGTCTTACCGCTTGTGATGACAATCGCTGCCGAAAAAGTAAGCAAAAACGCTCCCGCCGGTGTCGGTGTCCAGCGCAAAGCGCTGGATGCCCTGTGGTGCTCGCTGCTTGTCATGACAATCGCGGGGCGAAAAGAACACGCTTTCGCTCAGACACCTTTTTGCCTCGATCCGCCTGCCGCTGTGCTCCTCGGCACCGCCAAGGCTCGCCAGCGTCAAAGGCAACGTTAAAATCAAAGTCAATTCCCGCAATAAGCTGGAATCACGGTCTTCAATCGCTTTTGGTTCCAAACCAACTCAAAAGCCAGGCTCGTAAGCCATAAGGGTTAACCGATTGCACCTCACGATCCGAAAAGCCTAAACAAAGACACGGGCCGAATGATTGCCCCAATTCAATAGAAGGCACTTCCGGTGGCTGTTGAAAGCGCGATTTATGGGTGCATTTTTTTGTCGCAAGACACAAAAAAGTACCTCGCACCAGCTCACGCAGTGAGCGGCGAAAGGGTCTAGATATTGAATTTAGGCTTTTGGAAAGATCGATTCCTAGCCGATCACTGAGCACAGCTGAGCAGTAATGATATTAAACAAAGACCAATTCGGAATTCTATAGCCATGCTTTGTAATGGCAAATTAGTAGTTTGTTATTTTCAACATCTGCTACCGTAGATGTAATCAATTCTGCCCAACGTCATGTCTAGCAATCCATCAGCCATCGAATCGCTGAATTCAACCCTGAACAAGACTGTTGATCTGGTTCTTCAGCGGATTGGTAAAAAGATCGTGCTTGGGACACCACTCGGACTGGGCAAGCCGAACCGGTTGATCAATGCGCTGTATCAGCGCGCCTGCGAAGATCCATCCATTCAGTTGGAAATCGTGACCGCGCTGTCACTCGATATTCCGCAGTCGAATCACTGGCTGCAGGCGCGTTTGATGGACCCGATTGTGAGGCGGCTGTTCGGTGCTGATTATCCCAGGCTTCAATACCTGATCGATCTGAAACGCAATCGGGTGCCTGACAATATCAAGGTGACCGAGTTTTATTTTCAGTCGGGCGCGGCCTTGGGTAATTCCACGATGCAGCGCAACTATATTTCGTCGAATTACACGCATGTTGCACGCGACATGATCGATCGTGGTGCCAATCTGATTTTTCAGCTGGTCTCTGGACCGGTCCTTGGTCACGGCGGGCAGGCGACGTACAGTCTGTCGTGCAATCCAGACGTCACGCTGGACCTGAAAACACTTCTGAATGCCAGGCCGGACCATCGGGCCCTGACCATTGCACATGTGCATCCCGATTTGCCGTTCATGCAGGGGGACGCGGTTGTTGAGGCTGATTTCTTCGATCATATTATCGAAGACGATCCCCTGCAGCCCTTGTTTGCAGTGCCGCGTGGGCCGGTCACGCTGCAGGATCACGCGGTAGGCTTTCATGCATCGGGCTTGATAGCCGACGGCGGCACGCTGCAGATTGGCATTGGGTCGCTCAGCGATGCGCTGGTGCACAGCCTGATCATGCGGCACGAGCAGAACGAACGGTATCGAGCCGTTGCGGCTGCACTTGACGTCGATTCACCCGCCGCTCCACGCGAGTCGGCACCGTTCATGCAGGGTCTGTATGGCGCCAGCGAAATGTTCATGGATGGCTTCATGCATCTGTACAAGGCCGGAATTCTGAAGCGCGAGGTGTTCGAGGATATCGATCGGATGCGGCGAGCCAATCAGGGAGAGCAGGTTGCAGAGCAGGGCCAGGGTGCAATCATGGACGGTGGGTTCTTCCTGGGATCGAAACCGTTTTACGAATTCCTGAACCATCTGGATGAGTCCGAACAGGCGCGCTTTCGCATGCATGGTGTTGGCCGCATCAATCAGCTCTACGGCGGACGTGAAGCGCTGGAGATCGAACAGCGACGGCACGCCCGGTTTATCAATACCTGCATGATGATGACCGCAACCGGTGCAGCCGTATCGGATGGTCTGGCCAACTATCAGATGGTGTCCGGGGTCGGCGGGCAATACAATTTTGTTGCCATGGCCCAGGCGATGCGGGATGGTCGATCGGCGCTGATGCTCAGGGCTGTGCGTACCAATAACGGCGAGGAGCAGTCGAATGTCGTCTGGCAGTATCCGCACATTACTATTCCGCGGCACCTGCGCGATTGGGTCGTGACCGAGTATGGCGTGGCTGATCTGCGCGGTAAATCCGATGAAGAATGCATTCAGGCGATGCTGATGATTACCGACGCAAATCACCAGTCTGCCCTGATGGAGCAGGCCAAGTCTGCAGGCAAGCTGGCCACGAACTGGCAATTGCCGGCACAGGCAAGCACCAACACGGCAGATGTCCTGGCCGAACGTCTTGGGCCGATGGTTGATCAGGGCGCATTTCCAACTTATCCTTTCGGTAGCGACTTCAGCGAAACCGAACAACAGCTGATTGATGCGCTGCAAACGGTGCAACGCCTGGCTGAGAACAAACTGGATCTGCTGCGTTCAGCCTGGAAAGGGCGGCCTGAGCGATTCCCCGAAGCCATCCAGCGCATGGGCCTGGATGGTAAGCAACCGCTGAAAGCACGTTTCTTTGCGCGGCTGCTCGCGTATGCTCTGGCCAAGCATTGAAGCCGTGGATGCGGTGTTATCCATGCCATCAATCCAGCATTGATCAATCAGAATCATCGGCTTGCGTTGAATGGTTGCCGGTATCGGATGATGCATTCTCATTGGATGCAAAGTAAATGACTCGCCATTCTCTGGCCGGCTTCAAGGGTTGCTGCTCGGACTTCATCTGCAGCTTGCCGTCTGCGTCGATGGCTGCTATCAAAATCGCCTCGTTGCTGTTGCTGCCGATATTGTCCAGCAGATTTTCAAGCGTGAATTCGTCGGTCAGCAGCGAATGCTGAAATGACCAGCCCTGGCTGAGGCGTTCATGCAGCTGTTCGAAATTGGCGCTGTCCTCGAACGCGACATCGCCCCGCTGATGACGCGACAGCTGCTGACGAGACTGCCTGAATTCCTGGTGACTTGGTAATTGCAGCGTTCTGTGCTGGCCGAAATGCGGCCCTTTGGCTGCGCAGACCAACGCATTATAAAAATCATTGTCGGTGGCACACAGCAAATGGCTGAGATGGTGGGTTTCGAGTTCTGTTTCAGCGTCTTCGGAAAGAATTTCACCGTAATAGGTTTCAAGCCCATTCATGCGTGCAGGCTTCAGCTTCTGATAGACCCCATCGACCAGCATCGTTTCGATACCCAGTTTATTCAGCGCATCCGCCAATGCAACGGACCAATTCGAGGCGCCAACGATCAGCAGGCCATTATCGTCATCGGCGGCCAGGTCCATCTTTCGCGCCAAGGGTGCGAGCGTAAGGCTATGCAGCAGAACCGTGACGATAATGACCGCAAAAACGATCGGAATCAGCAGGGCAGCATCGCTGTAGCCTGCATCGACCAGCCCGGGGCCGAACAAGCCGACGGTTGCGGCAGCCACAATGCCGCGTGGTGCAATCCAGGCCAGCAGGATCCGGTCTTTTCGTTCGATGGTCGAGCCCAGTGTCGCCAGCAGAATCGACAGTGGGCGGACCAGCAGCAGAAACGCCAATACCAACAGCACAATGCGAAAGTCGATCATCGCCAGCTGCTCAAGCTCGAGCTCGGAGGTGATCACGATGAACAGCACAGAAATCAGAATGACCGTCAGATTTTCCTTGAAGTGCTGCAGTTCATCACGTTCGCCGAGCTGCATGTTGCCAAGCACCATGCCCATCAGCGTCACGCTGAGCAGGCCGGCTTCCTTCTGCACCAGATTGCTCGCGCTGAATACGATCAACACCAGCACCATCAGAATCGGCGGCTTCAGATATTCAGGCACAAATCCCTTTCGGTAGGCTTTGCCGACCAGCCATCCGCCCAAGCCGCCAGTCAAAAGCGCGACCAGAACCGCCAGCGACAGCGCAGTCAGCGTGGCACCAAGTCCCTCGCCGGCAATAGTGAAGTACTGATAGACCAGGACGGCCAGCAACACGCCAATCGGGTCATTCAGGATGCCTTCCCAGCGCAGCAGTGACGATGAGCGGCGGTTCAATCGAGCGTGTTCCAGAATCGGTTGGACGACCGTAGGACCCGTCACAACCAGTATTGCACCCAGCACACAGGAAACCGGCCAACTCAGGCCGCCAATAAAATACGCTGCCGCGCTGCCCAGACCCCAGGCGATGGGCGCACCCAGCACGACCAGCCGGCGTATGCCGCGGCCGCTTCGCTTGAGTTCGTTCAAGTTCAGGGCCATGCCGCCTTCGAACAGAATGATGGCAACCCCAAGCCCGATAACATGAGTCAGCGCATTCTGTTCGAGTTTGATGTCCAGCAGTCCGGTGAAAGGCCCCAACACGAACCCCGCAGCAATCAGCAGAACAATGGCCGGCATCCGCATACGCCATGACAACCATTGGCACAGCATGCCGACAGCCAGCACCATCAGGATCAGGTAGGCCAGATCGAGCGTCATCGTAAATCCCGGCTGGTGTCGTTTTGCTGGATCCAGTTACCAATTACACAGGCCGGGTTCTCCGGTGCCTGCATCCAGCCAAAGTGATCGGCAGTTCGCCCAAGCTGTTCGGCGCTCAATTGGCGCTGCGTGATCTTCGAATCGGGCATTTTGCTCAGCAGGATATCCAGACAGCGTTGCGGTACCCAGCCATCGTCGCACATGCGCAGGCTCAAAACCGGAAGGTCGAGTGCCGCCAGCGCTTGCTCCAGTTCGACAAGTTGACCATTGGCGTCACGGTCAGGCTGCCGGTAGCGGCCACTGAGGATGGTCCTGCACCAGTTGGTCATGACGCTGCGCGCTTCTTGGCCGCCAAAGCCCAGGCGTTTACCGGGCAAATGGCCAACGATGATCGATAGGCCTGAAAAAAAACCGGCCGCAATCAGAATCTTGATGCGCATCAGGCCGGTAAAAGCACGCCAGTGCGGCGTGCCTCCGGCGACGATGGTCAGTCCTCTGATCCGCTCAGGCTGCAGCGCAGCCATCAGACTGGCGAGCTGGGATCCGAGGCTGTGGCCACCGATCCAGATGGGGCCATCGGTGATTTCAACAACGCAATCCAGCGCTGCTGCCAAGTCCTGGTTCAGCAGCTCTTGATAGCCCCAGTTGCAGGTTCTGGAGGCACGCAGACTCGACGAGCCGGCACCGCGCCATTCGTGAATCAGTGCGCGAATGTTGTGTTCAGCCAGTGCCCGCCCGAACCTGATCAAGTGGCGCGCGGAAATGCCCAGTCCGGGCAGAAACAGCAGCGTATAGCGGCAGCTTGAATCGCCGCAGTCAATCAGCTCGAATTGATGTCCATCGCTGGTTGTGACCTGCAAGACAGGCTGATCATGAGGCATGAGCTTAGGCGCTCTACTGAACCAGCGAGATGCCAACACCAACGGTTGTTTGCCGGTGGTTGTAGTCAATCAGCGTCTCGCCATAGCCATGAAAGACCTGCAGATAGGCTTTCAAATCACCCCACAACGGATAGTGCCAGTCGAATTGAACTGCGCCCCGGTTGTCGTCGGCTGCATAGCGACCGGTCAGGCCAAAATCGTGCTTGCTTCGATGCCATTGCAAGCGGATATCGGCGCGCCCGAAATAATCGCGGATATCGGGATTGTCGTCGGTATCCGTTTCAGACCAGGGGCGAATAAACAGTTCCCAGCCGTTGTTCTCGAAGCCAAACTGTGCGTACCAGCGATTCCAGCTTCTGGAGCGTGGCTCGTCAAACCCATTGGACTGATGCAGGAAGCCAAAATTGACCATCTGCCAACGCCAGCCAAACGGCAGGTCGATACCGGTTCTCAGCGTGGCAAAAATTTCCGGTGCGTATTGTGTTTCGCGAAAGGGCGAGGACTCGATGGTGTTGTAGGCCTGCCAGCTGGATTGCTGGGTGTAGCCAAACCAGATATCGCCGTTATCACCGAGCACATTGTCGAATAATTTGGTTTTCAGGCTGAGCTGAAACTTGGCCTCGACCGCGTCGAGATTCAGAGACTCGGTCACGGTTCTGCCGGGTGCCGGTGAACTGGGCAGGTCGTTCGGGTCGCTGCTGTACCTCGCAGGCAGCGCATATACGGACTCGTGGGTTCGAATACGCAACACACCGCCATCGGTGGCGTCGTCCAGTTCCCATTCCCGCATCATGCGCGAGCGATTCAGCGGGATCTCGACGTCTTCGGCTGCCAGGCTTACAGCGTCATCCATCATTTCTGATTGAGTTTCAATTGCAATCGTCGTCGCTGTGGATTCAGGCTCATAGCGGCCGCCAGTTACCGAAACGCCCTGGATACGGTCATAACAAGCCAGTCGCTGATCCGGGTGTTCCAGCCGTCGGCAGGCATCGACTGCCTGTTGCGCGTCCAGTTCCGGTAGTGCAGCGGCACCGGCATCTTCGGCCTGGACAACGGTCGTACACAGCATGCCAACCAGAACTGCGAATGTGCCCGACAAAGGAATGTTCAATCTTTTTAACGAAGTCATGATTCGTGAATTTTGAAGACTAGAAAGGAGTTCGATATAGTACTGGACCTATCGTTCTGGTGTTCCAATTCGGAGAATAATCATGTCCAATGCCATCTTTCTTCGACTCGTGCTCGCCGCTGTCTTCTGCATGGCGCTGGCGGCGTGTGCTGCGCCGGGCTACGATCGGATGGATTCAAGCCCGCCCGAGGGGATGACTATTGCACAAGGCCAGCGCTTGGATCAGGCCTGGGTGCAGGCAGATGCAGACTTCTCCAGCTATCGTGCCGTATTGATCGAGCCTGCCGAGATCGAATTTGATCCGGCCTGGGGTCGGCCATCCGAGCGAACCGGGTCGCGACTGGCCAATCCGCAGGTTGATATCGACGGCACACGCAAGGAAATGCAGTCCGTCATCGATCGCGCCGTCCGAAAAACCCTGAACGAAGATGCTCGATTCGAGCTAGTCGATGAGTCCGGTCCTGGTGTGCTGAGGCTTCAGCCTAGCGTCGATCAATTGTTCATCACGGCGATTGATCCAATGAAGATCGCAACAAGGGTGGAGCAATTCATTCGTAGCTCCGGCCGCGGCATCGCCGGTATTGAGATCAGTGATTCTGAAAGCGGACAGCCGCTGCTGATCACGGCGGACTGGCGCGAAACGCGCCGGTACGAACCGCTCCGGGTTGCCAGCCCCGGCCTGACTGCGAATGATTTCCGCGACTGGTATCGAAGGTTCTTGAAGGACAGTTTGGAATTGATGCATCACGGCGCTGATTGAACGGATCTTAATTACCAAAATACCTTCTGTGATTGAAATTCCTGCAGGGTTGATCTGTCTAAATTTATCTTAAGAGCAAAAGCATTTCGCCTCAGGGCTGCGCCGGAACCCGGAATCTCCTTTAGCCGTCGCCCTCGCCAATCCGAGCTGCTGTACAGGGAGATTCCGGATCTTCGTTTCACTGCGTCCGGAATGACAATAAAAACCCGGATTTTGGGAATACCAGTAGAACCGGGATCCCAGAATGAAGGATACGCTTGGTTGCAGCAATCAACTTCAAGCCGCCAGGATGTAAGCTGAATCACCCGCGTAATCAGGAATGCTTTAAACCTTAAATATTTTCGAAAATTGATAATTCATTCTTGCCTAGGGAAGGTTTTGATAAAGGCATTTTTTGCGAATCGCGCTCGCTCAGATTGTTTGTGCTTTCCACTCGAACCGCATTGCCAACCGATACAACACCGGTATGACCAGCAGCGTCAGTGCGGTCGATGACATCAGCCCGGAAATAATGGCCCAGGCCATCGGCGGCCAGAGCGTCGATTCGGTCATCGTCAGTGGCAGCAGGCCGACGATGGTGGTCAGCGTGGTCAGCAAGATCGGACGCGTCCGCCGCTTGACCGCGGCTTGAATGGCATCGTCAATGGAATGACCCTCTAGCCGTTCGCGCTCGGCGACGTCGATCAACACAATGGCGTTATTGACCACAATCCCGACCAGCGCAATCACGCCGAGCATGGCCGTGAAGTTGAAGGGCTGTCCGGCCAGCATCAAACCGGGCACTACGCCAACGGCTGCAAGAGGCACCGTTGACAGCACAATGCCGACCAGTCGGAACGAGTTGAACTGCCACATCAGAAACACCAGCAACAGCAAAATACCAATCGGCAGCGCGGTGAAGACCGCTTCGTTGGCGTCGCCTGCCTCGGATGCCGCACCGCCGACCTTCAGTTCGATGCCTGGAGGAAGCTGAGACCGGTCAAAGTTGCTGAAAAAGAGTTCCAGCACCTGGCTGTAGGTCATATCACTTGTGGTTTCTGCCAGTACCGTTGTCATGCGCTGCAGGTCGAGGTGCTCGATGATGGGTGGCTGAAAATTCAGCTCGGTCGAGACAAACTGGCTGATCGGGCGTGGCCCCTGATTGGTCTGTATATTCAGACCTTCAAGCCCTTCTGCAGGAAACGATTCGCCTTCGGGCGAACGGATTCTCATCGGCACCGGTTCGCGCCCGACGCGCCAGGTCGAGAACTGTCGACCCAGCGTCGCGTCGCCGAGAATCTGGCCAATCTGTGCCCGGGTTACGCCGAAGCGCGCGGCTTCGCTGTCGTCGATGATGAATTCCAGAGAGGGCATGCCAACACCGAGTTCATGGCGCACATCGATGGCGCCTGGCGTGTTGCGTAACTCAGTCATGATCCGTTCGACTGCACGCTGCAGGTCCCCGATGTCCTGACCAATTACCTGAAGCTCCACATCGGCTTCGGTTGGCGGGCCCTGTCCCAAGCGACGCACGACTATCTGGGCCTCGGGCGCCATGATCGGCGCCGCCGCGCGGACCTGGTCGGAAATTGCGTACAGATCCTCATCGGTTCTTGAAATGATCACCAGTCGTGCCAGCTGTGGCGATGAAGGTTTGGTCTGCAGGTTATAGAAAAAACGGGGTCCGCTGAAGCCGGCGAAGACATGAATAGCCTGGATATCTTCGCGTGCCCGCAGCTGATCCGCCAGGCTTTTCGCCATCAGTGCCGAATAATCGGTTCGGGTACCTTCCGGGAAGGTCAAGTCGACGATCATCTGGTTGCGGTCGGCCGACGGAAAGAAATCGCGCGGCAACCATTGCGAAAGCACGGCCGATCCGACCATCAGCAGCCCGGCGACGATCAGGATGGTGCCGCTGCGACGAACGCTGATTTTTCCCAGGCGGTTGCCGAGCCGATCAAATGCGTTGGGCTGATTGCCGTGGTCCTTGCCTGGCTTCAGAAATGACGAGCCCAGCAGCGGGGTGACCAGCAGCGCATAAAAGTAGCTGACGACCAGCGTAAGCATGACCATGATCGGAATGCCGCGGGTAAAGTCAGCGGTGTCGCCTCTTGACAGCAACAGCGGCGCAAACGCAGCCAGCGTCGTGCCCGTTGCTGCGGCCAGCGGGCCGGCCAGTTCCCTGACTGCGGTCGCGCCGGCCTGACTGCGCGCCATGCCGCGATCAATGTGATACTGCAGGTTTTCGATCATGACGATGGCGTTGTCGACCAGCATGCCCAAGGCGATGACCATGCCGGCAATCGCGATCTGATGCAGTACACCGCCGCCAATCGCAAAGACGGCCAGCGCACTGAAGATCACGATCGGCAGGATGCTGGCCACCAGCAGACCGAGCCGCAGGCCCATGAACAGAAGCAGAATGAAGGCGACGGTGATGACACCAATCAACAGTGATCGTCCTAATTCGCTCAGCCGATCTTCGACCCAGCGTGGCTGGAAGAACATTTCTTCAATCTGTAATGGCGCATATTGATCGCGGATCTGATCAACCTTGGCCCGGACCTGGCTGCCGAATTCGACAGCATTCAGTTGATCTTCAGGAATGACCAGGCCGAGCGCAATGGTTGGTTCGCCATCGAGCCACATGCGTTCGGTCGCGGGTTGTTCGACCTCCAGACTGACGTCGGCAATCTCGGATAGCGGCAGCATCGCGCCTGTGCTGGTTCGAATCGGCGTTTGCAGCAGTTCGTCCAGGCTGTCGAAATCGGTCAGTGGCGTCAGTAACAGGCTTCGGCCCTGAACATCCAGGCTGCCGCCGGCCAGCGTCTGATTGCGCTCGGCCAACTGTTCAGCCAGGCTGACCGGAGTGACGCCCAGTGCAGCGGACTCTGCCGGATCGAAACGGATCAGCAGCTGTTCTCCAGGATCACCGAGCAGGTCAATTCGCGAAATGGCGCTGATGCGGAACAGGTCACGGCGCAGCGCGCGCGCAGCTTCCAGCAGCTCAAGAAGATCGGTGCTACCGGTCAGAGCCAGTACGATGCCGTGTGAATCCATGACCCGGTCGTTGACCTCGGCAGGCAACACGTCATTCGGGAACTTGCGTTCGGCAATCTGGACTGCCACGCGCACGCGATCCCAGACATTGTCGGTGTTGTAAACGCTGGGCTTGAGCCGAATGCCGACGACTGCCACTCCCAGTCGAGCAATGCCCTCGATCTCCTCGACTTCTTCGATCTGGAAAATTTCTTCTTCCAGCGGATTCAGTACCAGGCGTTCGATCTCGGAGGGTTCAGCACCCGGCCAGGCGACAACAACCTGCGCAAAGCGATAGGGAAAGGACGGATCTTCCTGTCGATCCATATTGAACCAGGCCAAACCACCAATCAACGACAGCAATACAACCACCGACAGGATCAGTCGGCGCTGGGCGAGTGCAGCAAATACAGCGTTCATAGGTATATCGCTCGCCTAATCGATGATGCGGACGGGTTCACCGTCGAGTAGTTGGGCCTGACCGGCCACAATGATCAGGTCGCCGGCTTGCAGCGGGCCCGTCACCTGGGCCCAGCCGCGGAGGGTTCGACCGGTTTCTATGGCGACCATCTCGGCCTTCTGGTCGCGCACCCGGAACGCTCGGCTGTACCGCGTTCCCGGATTGACGATGCTGGTCAGGGGGATACTCAGCACTTCTTCACCGGAAAATTCCAGTTCAGCGTAAACGGCATCACCCGCCTGCCATCGGTCGGCGCTTGCAGCATCCATGCGCGCGATTACCGGCGCCGTGCGGCCCGGCGCGGCACGTCCGATTTCGACCAGTTCGGCACGCGTCGTGCGACCATCATGGGAACGCATGACGGATAGGGTCTGGCCTTTGTTCAGCCCGGCAATGAGCCGGCCCGGCAGCTGCAGTTCCAGCTCCAACTGTGCTGTACCGTTGATGCTCAGCACCGGCTGTCCGGCTGCGGCAAAATCGCCGGGCTCCAGCATCAGTTCGACCACGCGCCCATCGAATGGCGCGCGCAGGCTGGCGTCGAGCAATTGATTGCGTGCTTCGTCACGCCTTGCCTCGGCTTGAAGCAGCGCTGCGCTTGCCACATCCCGATTGGCGCGGGTCTGTTCCAGTTCATCGTCAGAGGCCAGGTTGCGCTCCACCAGCTCGCTCAGTCGTTGCGTATCGCGCTCAAGTTGCTCAAGCCGGGAGCGAGCCTCGACGACCTGGGCCTCGGCCGCTGCAACGCCCGGCTGCAAGGCCGGATTATGCAGCGTGGCCAGCACCTCTCCCGCGCGCACCAATTGCCCGCGTTCGACAAACCGTTCGGCTAAATAACCGGGCTGCAGAAATGCCAGCTGAGCCCGTTCTGCGGCCCGAAGTGCCGCTGGTAAGCGCAGGGTTTCGGCGGTGTTCAGCGTTTGGGCTTGCATGACACGCACTGGTCGACCGGGTTCTTCCGTGCTACTGCTTACGGGTTCCTCCTGGCTGCAGCCGGTCAGCAATAGCAGCGTGGCTAAAGCGAATACCGTCCCCAGCAGACTGGTCGGTTGGTCAATCACTGAGCGGGTAATAACGTTGCGATGGTTGTTGCCGTACATGAAATATCGTCCTGATCGATTTCGTTGCAGTTACTGGATGGCCCGACGGCAAGATTAGGCCGACCCCGCCGTTTGAGGCTTGAGTCCGTCCATAAAAATATTCAAAAAGTCGTCGAGAAAATCTTCATCACTGCCAATGCCGTCCCACTGGCCATGATGAGAATGTGCGGCGAACCAGTGCGTGCAGGTGATGACGAAAGTCGTTATCACATGCACAGGATTGATGTCATCGCGGAAAATACCGGCCTCTTGGGCCTCGCGAATGCGCGCAGCACCCAGCCGGACCAGTTCGGAATCGTTTTCACCTAGATATTCGTCCCGCTCCAGGTGAGACCAGGAAAACAGCCGGACGACCTCGGGGTGATCCTTCAGAAACTGGAAGTAGTTGATCACACCGCGCCGCAGCAAATCGCTATTCGACGACGTGGCCTGCATCAGGTCCTTGCGCTGGTTTTCGGCATACAATTCAAAGGCCGCTTCCTTGGACGATTTCCAGAGTGCATCCTTGCTGCCAAAATGATGATGAATCAGGCTTTTGGTGACGCCGGAGCGCTCGGCGATCTCGCGCATGGCCACGTCGGCGAACCCTTTTTCGACGAACAGATCGAATGCGGCCTGCTGGATGCGGCGACGGGTTTCATCGGGATCACGCGGCGTTGGGCTGGTTTTTTGATCGGCTGGCATGTGCAGCAGTATATCAATAAACTGGCCGACCGGTCAATTAGCGCATCCCCGCTTCATTATCTTGCACGCGCGATGAATTCCACGAGCAGTCCCATCGAGTGTTGCGCGCGCGTAGGATAGCTTGCATGACGACCCGTATTCAGCGCTGGCGCACGTTATTGAAGTGGTGTGTCCTGACAGCCCTCCTGGCCTGGCTCGGCATGATGATTTACCACAGTTTCAAGCCGCTGCCGCAAGGCATCAGCGTGGCCGCCCCGGCGACTGAGGTTGAGCAAGTGCGCTTTCTGGCCGACTTGACCTGGGTCGATGACGACGACGTACGAACCACCGATCAGCAGATTTTTGACCGTATCCTTGAACTGATCGGGCAGGCCGAGCAGCTGATTGTGCTGGACAAGTTCTTGTTTAACGAATTTGCCGGTCTACCCGACGGGCCCAATATGCGGCCGCTGTCCGATCAACTGACCGAGGCGCTGTTGACTCGCAAAACCGATCGGCCCGACGTGCGCGTAGTCTTGATAACCGATCCGATCAATACGCTCTACGGCGGCCTGGATTCAGACCATTTGAACGTACTGCGCCAGGCAGGCATTGAGGTGGTCATCACCGATCTGACCCGATTGCGCGATTCCAATCCGCTGTGGTCGGGCTTCTGGCGCTTGTGCTGCCAGTGGTTCGGTAATTCCAGCAACGGTGGTTGGCTACCCAATCCAGTTGGCAGGGAAAAGGTCTCGTTACGCACCTGGCTGAAGTTGATCAACTTCAAGGCCAATCATCGCAAAACGCTGGTTGTGGATCGTGGAAACACCTGGACCGGCCTGGTCACTTCGGGCAACCCGCACGATGCCAGTAGCGCGCACGGGAATGTTGCGTTGGAATACTCCGGTGCAGGCGTCCTCCATCTGCTGCAGTCCGAGCAGGCTGTAGTGGACTTTTCCAAACCGGAACTCGGACTCCTTGCTCAAGCAAATAATGCCGCTGGCGCAGTGCCGCAGATATCACCGGCCATGCAGGTTCTGACCGAAAGCAAGATTCGTGATTATGTCATCAGTACACTCGAGCACTCCGGTCCCGGCGCCCGGGTTGATCTGGCCATGTTCTACCTGTCCCACCGCGGCGTAGTGCGATCGCTGATCGATGCGCATGAACGCGGCGTTGAACTCCGCGTGCTGCTCGACCCGAGCGAGGACGCGTTTGGCAAGAAGAAAAACGGCATCCCGAACCGTCAGGTAGCATGGGAACTTCACCGGGCTGGAATTCCGGTCCGCTGGTGCGATACCCACGGCGAGCAGTGCCACAGCAAGTTCATGCTGGTCCGCAAGCCGGATGAACAGGGTTATTCGAGCACGACACGTGCAGCGCTGTTGCTGGGGTCGGCAAACTTTACGCGCCGAAACCTGGATGATTTCAATCTGGAGACCAACCTGCTACTCCAGGCGCGTTCGGAGTATCAGGCCATGATTGACGCTGCTGATTTTTTCGAGCTGCGCTGGAACAACGCCCCGAACCAGCACTTCAGCCGACCGTACGAATACTACGCCGACCATAGCCACCTGCGCTACTGGCGCTACCGCTTGATGGAAGCGACGGGCCTGTCGACGTTTTGATTGCCTGCAGTGGCTGATTGAACAAGCCATGCTGGACTGTCTTGTGAAACGCTAGAATGCCGATACTTCATACCCGCGAGATCCGATGAATTCCTCCCGCCATGCGCGCAAGCTGAATCGAGCCGAAGTGGTCGATCAACGGTTTATCGAGTTTGTCCAGGCGCTTGCGTTGAAATCACCGGCAAAGCCGGAAGATGCTTCATTGGGAGCCATTGATCTGCTGCAGCTGTTCGAAAGCCAACTGGTGTCTCGGCAGATCGACTTGATGGCGCGCGTCAAGCGTCAGGAAAACAAGGTGTTCTATACCATCGGGTCATCCGGGCATGAAGGCAATGCCATGCTCGGGCGGCTGACGCGCGATACTGATCCGGCGTTTCTGCACTACCGGTCCGGTGCATTCGTGTCGGAACGCTACCGCAAACTGAAGGACCGCAGCGCACCCGATGCCTTTATTCACGACACCTGTCTGTCGTTTGCTGCGGCAGCAGCTGACCCTGCCTCAGGCGGCCGCCACAAGGTCTGGGGCAACAAGCCACTGTGGATACTGCCACAGACTTCAACCATTGCCAGCCATTTGCCCAAGGCAGTCGGCACGGCGCTGGCAATCGTACACGGGCAGCGTATTCGCCATCAGCCGCCGGTGCCGGATGACAGCATCGTGATCTGCAGCTTTGGCGATGCCAGCCTGAACCACGCCAGCGCACAAAGTGCATTGAATACAGCCGCCTGGACCCGTCATCAACAGCTGCCGCTACCGATTCTGTTCGTCTGCGAAGACAACGGCATGGGCATTTCGGTGCCGACGCCGTCAGGCTGGGTCGCACAGTCCATGGCCCATCGGCATGGTCTGGAATACGTCGCCGTCAACGGGCTGGATGTTCAGCAAGGCTGGGGCTCAGTCCAAAAGGCAGTCGACCACTGTAGAAAGGCTCGCCGTCCGGTCTTTCTGCATATGAAGACGACGCGCTTGATGGGCCATGCCGGTACCGACTTTGAAATTGAATATCGGGCAGCCGATGAGCTGGAGCAAGCCGAGTGCCTGGATCCATTGCTGGTGACCGCCCAGCACGTGGTCGCGCGCGGCTTGCTGACACCTGAACAGATTCTGCAACGCTATGAACAATTGAGAGCGCAATGTCTGGGGACGGCTGATGATGCCGATCAACAGCCACGCTTGACTGACCTGACCGATATCATGCGGCCGCTGGCGCCGCATAGCCCGGAGCCGGTTGCTGCCGAAGCCATGCGCACAATAGATGCGGAGCATCGATACCAACACTTTGGCGGCGAACACAGGCTGCCCGAGCAGGATCCGTCGAAGCATATGGCGATCCAGATCAACCGCGCGCTGCAGGACCTGATGCTGAAATATCCTGCAGCACTGGCTTTTGGCGAAGACGTCGCGCGCAAGGGTGGCGTGTATACCGTCACGAAAGGCTTGTTCAAGCAGTTCGGCAATGCGCGCGTATTCAATACGCTGTTGGATGAAACCAGCATCCTGGGCCTGGCTCAGGGCTATGGTGCCATGGGCTATTTGCCGATTCCAGAGATTCAATACCTCGCCTATTTCCACAATGCCTGTGACCAGATTCGGGGTGAGGCCTGTTCGCTACAGTATTTTTCGAACGGCCAATTCCAGAATCCGATGGTCATGCGCATCGCCGGCCTCGGTTATCAAAAAGGCTTCGGCGGGCATTTTCATAACGATAATTCGATTGCCGCGCTGCGCGATATCCCGGGGCTGGTCATCGGCTGTCCGTCGCGCGGTGATGATGCGGCGATGATGCTACGTACGCTGGCCGCGATGGCGCGAGTTGATGGGCGAGTCTGCGCAATGATCGAGCCGATTGCGCTGTATATGACCAAGGACCTGTACGACAAGGACGACGGTCAGTGGAGTTTTGCTTATCCATCGCCGGATCAATTCCTGGAGTTCGGTCAGCCCAGGATCTACAACCCGGAAGCCGAGCAATTTTTGATCATTACGTTCGGAAATGGAGTGCCGATGGCGCTGCAGGCGCTGAAGCTGGCGCAAGCACAACAGCCGGAACTCGATGCACGTATCCTGGATTTACGCTGGTTGAAACCACTCAATCTGGACGCCGTCGCCGAGCATGCGGCGCAGTGCAAGCGCGTGCTGGTGCTCGACGAGGGCCGGCCGGACGGCGGCATCAGCGAGGCCGTCATGACTGGATTGGTCGAGCGCGGGCTTGCCGATCGCCCGATTCAACGTATTACCGGACAGGATTGCTACATCCCGTTAGGCGATGCGGCCCAGTTGATGTTGCCGGATGTAGAGGCTGTTAAAGATGCAATTCTGCAGGCTTGAATTCATCGTTCTTTAGCGCGGGGCAAGTGAGAAATCGAACTGTTGCGAATACCGCCGTTGTTCCTGATCCTCGCATTTTTCTGTCATCTCAGGAAACCGCCAGCCGCGGATGGCCTTGTGGCCAGCATGGCGAAATGCTTGATGGGTATAGAAGATGGCGATGTCGTCATCGACTTTTCCGTTTGAGTCAACGGAAAAAACATGCATGGTGACTCCCTTGCGTCCATCTCTGGCCAAAGTCATCGGGTAGTTGGGCCGCTTTCGCCGCGTGGGTTTGCTGCAGCTGCATTGTGATTGCCAGCGATTTTTGCGTTCTTGTTCAGTGTCCAGCATGGTCGGCAGCCACTGCTGAATCAACTGCTCGGCGCGATCATAGGCAAGATCGGCCTGGTCATCGTTAAGTTGCTCGAGTGCCAAATACAACTGCTCGAAGGCCCAGCCCTGATCCTGATCGGCTAACTCGGTGCCAGTGGACTGCATTTGATAGTTGAGCTGCAGCTGGCTCCAGGCAAATGCTTCGACCGGATTATCGCGCTCGACATTGAGCAGGATCATCGGCAGCGCATTCAGCGGATGGTTGTGTTCCAGCGCTTGATTGAATAAACGTTCCGCGTCCTCATAATTCGACTCCTCAAGGTGCTTAACGCCGGCCACGATCGCGCAGTCACCCCGAGTAGTTGCACAGGACTCAAAGATCGGCCAAAGCGACTCGTCGCCGTACAAAAAATCATGAATCTGACCGATCTCCGGATAATCATCCGAATGCACAGTGTTTTCAGCGCATGAAAGCGTCGCACCGCTGACTAGCAAAGCGAACAGCAAAACTCTGTTGAAATTCCTCATCGAACACCACCGTCAAACGCCCAAACAAACTATATCAAGTCTTGCCGCAGTGCGCAAATGAAGGCACGCCAACGATGGAAGGGACAGTCAGCTACCGTTCAGCTTGAGTGTGCAGACTGATTCTCGGGGTTAAGGCAGCGTGTCTTGAATACTTGAGGATCGAATCAATGAAAAACGGGCTACAGACACTAACCATGATTCTTCTGGCTGTTTGGCTATCCGGCTGCGTGGTCGCAATTGGAAATGACGGCGACAGCCGTAGTGACGGCAGTTGGCAGGAGCGCGAGATTGACAATCGTGCCGCCATCGAGCAGCTCCAGCCCGGCATGACCTACGGGCAGGTGCGCGACTGGATGCCGCATGCGGCTGATTTCAGCGAGTCTTTTCAGGCCGACGAGACGCTGTATCAAGTGTTGTTCTACCGCACCCAGCGTGTCCAGGCCGACGGCCAGCTGACGCGTGATGAAACCACGCCGCTGGTGTTTGCCGATAACTTCCTGATCGGCTGGGGCGAACAGATCTGGTTCGACATTAC
>CAKZPB010000084.1 GCA_937138395.1 uncultured Pseudomonadota bacterium | reverse complement strand
GTCTGTGGTTTTCATCTTTTGAATTACAAATTCTTATCGGGCTGGCGCATGGGGTTACCCTGACTGGACGCGTCCCTGTTTCTGATTTTCCTGAAATCTGAAACAGGAACCCGGAAACCGCTCTTCGATTGATCCCGCAAAGCGATCAACCGACCAAGCGACCAACTGTTACCCCGCCCGGTCTGCCAGCAGTTTTTCCAGGTAGTGGATGTTGGTGCCGCCTTTGCGAAAGGCACGATCTTCGATGAGCCACTGATGCAGCGGGATATTGGTTTGCACGCCGTCCAGCACGATCTCCTGCAGGGCCACGCGCATGCGTGCCAGCGCAGCCTCACGGCTTTCGGCATGGCAGATCAACTTTCCGATCATTGAATCGTAGTTGGGCGGTACCGTATAGCCGTTGTAGACGTGCGAATCGACTCGAACGCCGGGCCCGCCGGGCGAATGAAAGGTCTCGACCGTGCCGGGCTGCGGCATGAATTTTTCCGGGTCCTCGGCATTGATGCGGCACTCAACCGCATGACCAACAAAGGACACCTCGTCCTGGCTGAACGGTAGTGGTTCACCGGCAGCGGCCAGGATTTGTGCCCGAATCAGATCAATGCCGGTAATCATTTCGGTCACCGGGTGCTCGACCTGGATACGGGTGTTCATTTCAATGAAGTAGAACTCGCCGTTTTCGAAAAGAAATTCAAACGTGCCGGCGCCGATGTAGCCGATGCGGCGACAGGCTTCGGTACAGATCGAGCCGATCTGTTCGCGCTGCTCAGGGGTAATGCCGGGCGCTGGCGCTTCTTCGATCACCTTTTGATGGCGGCGCTGCATCGAACAATCACGCTCGCCCAGGTGCACCGCATTACCGTGGCCGTCGGCCATCACCTGAATCTCGATATGGCGCGGATTCTGCAGATACTTTTCCATATACACGGTGGCATCGCCGAACCCGGCCTTGGCTTCCTGCTGCGTCAGTTGAATCGACTTCAGCAGGTCCAGCGGATTGTGCACCACGCGCATGCCGCGACCGCCGCCACCGGCCGCAGCCTTGATCAACACCGGGTAACCGATCTCGTCGGCCAGTCGTTGCGTGCGCCGCTCGTCCTTGTCAATCGGTCCGTTCGAGCCTGGCACGCAGGGAACGCCAGCGTCGCGCATGGCCTTGATCGCCGACACCTTGTCGCCCATCAAGCGGATGGTTTCAGCACGTGGGCCAATGAACGTGAAGCCTGATTCCTCGATGCGCTCGGCAAAATCAGCGTTTTCAGCCAGAAAGCCATAGCCGGGGTGCACGGCCTCGGCATCGGCCACTTCCATCGCCGCAATTATGGCCGGAACGTTCAGATAGCTTTCGGTCGCCTGAGCCGGTCCAATACATACCGATTCGTCGGCCATACCGACATGCTTCAGGTTTCGATCCACGGTCGAATGCACCGCCACCGTCTTGATGCCCATGGCCTGGCAGGCGCGCAGAATGCGCAGCGCAATCTCGCCGCGGTTGGCGATCACGATTTTCTTGAACGGAGGCAAAGGCGGTCTCCCCTATTTCGTCTTGACGACGAACAGCGGCTGGTCAAACTCGACCGGCTGGCCGGATTCGACCAACACCGCGACAACCTTGCCGGAAAGCTCCGACTCGATCTGGTTGAACATCTTCATCGCCTCGATCAGGCAAAGCGTATCGCCACGGCTGACGCTGGCACCCACTTCGACAAACGGCGAGGAATCCGGGTCCGGCGAGTCGTAGAACGTGCCGACCATTGGTGAACGCACCAGCTCCCCATCCGGAGGCGCATCGTCACCGGCGGCCTCTTGTGCGGGTTCCGGCGCCGGCGCAGGAGACGCGGCTGCAGACTCCGCGGCGGGCGGCGCAGACGCTGCAATCTGTGCCGGCGCTGCGCTTTGCACCATAGTGCGCGACAGTCGCACCGAATCCTTGCCTTCCTGAATTTCGAGCTCGGACAGATTGGACTGTTCCAACAGCTCGATCAGTTTCTTGATTTTTCGTAAATCCATACGTGGCTACCCTGGTTTTAATTCTGCCGTGAGCGATCAATCCGGTTACGGCAGTTTTGTAATGATTAGTCGTCGCTCGAGCTCAGCCTCGCGATCAGGCCCTGTAACCCCAGCTGGTACGACAAGGCACCAAACCCGCTCACCCGACCCAGCGCGCAATCGGCGAGGTAGGAAAAATGCCGGAATGGCTCACGCGCCTCGGGCTGCGACAGGTGCACTTCGACAAATGGAATCTGCACTGCCTGAAGCGCATCGCGCAAGGCCACCGAAGTGTGCGTGAAGGCAGCCGGATTGATCAGAATGCCGTCAACCGATTCATTGCGTGAGGCTTGAATCCGGTCAACCAGCTCGTGTTCCGCGTTGCTCTGAAAATGCTGTAACTCGTGACCGGTTTGCAGTGCCTGGTCCAACAGCTGCTGGTTGATCTGGTCCAGCGTATCGTGGCCATACACCTCCGGCTCACGCGTACCGAGCAGATTCAGATTCGGACCATGCAGCACCAGAATTTGCATCTATCAACCCGCGCCATGGCGCGGCCTAAAACAAAACGAGCAGGCAGTGTGCATCAAAACACGGTGGAATACCAGCCTTGTTTTATCCGAAGTTGCACGGGATTTCGCTGCAAGATCAGTGGAGATCGATGAAAAACAGGTTCCGAGTTCTGGTTTCCTGATTCGGGGCTCGGGAAAAGCGGGAACCGCAGATTACGTGGATTTCGCAGATTGAAAACATCAGTTGCCCTGGGGTCGTGACGTAAAAAACATGCTCTTTTGTCGTTCCAGGGGCCTATGAATGCAACGACATCGGAAATCGAATGCCTAGCGCCTTAAAAATCTGCGAAATCCGCGTAATCTGTGGTTTCAACAGCTCTATAGAAGCGGCGTGACGTTTTCTTCCAGGTGCTGCGGCTTGACCTCTCCCAGGTGCTGCCAGCGCACGGTGCTGTCGCCGTCAACCAGCACGGTGTAGGGCAACATGCCGTTGGCGTTGCCATACTCGCGCTGGGTCTGCATGACGTCAGTGGTGCCGATCAGAATGGTATAGGTGATGCCCAGCTCTTGAATAAAATCGCGTACATTGCCGGGCTCGTCGATGGCAATGCCGACCAGTTCGATCTGCTCTTCATGCTGCTCGGCGTAGTCCTGCAGCATCGGCATCTCGCGCACGCAGGGCGCGCACCAGGTCGCCCAGAAATTGATCAGCACCGGCTGACCTGCATAGTCCTCGATCGAAACAAACTGTCCGTGGATATCGGCATGCCGAAACGGCGGCGCAGGATCGCCCACGTCCACGCCTTCGGACCGATCCAGCGCCGGCACCGGCGGCGACTCACGCCAGAGCTGGCCCGCCAAAGCACCCAGGGCCAGGGCAATGACCGCCACGCCAACAATGGTTACAAACGTTTTCATGGGCGAGATTGTACTGCCGGGATGATGAAACCGTCGTTT
>CAKZPB010000083.1 GCA_937138395.1 uncultured Pseudomonadota bacterium | reverse complement strand
CAACGCCTTGGAAAGGATTACCCAGGCGTTGGCGCGAGTAACGCTTGCGCAGGCCACTTAAAAAGCGCTCACCTGTCGGCCTAAATCTTTTAAGGACAGTAGAAATTTCCTATATCGACCCTGTGTTGGATGCCTTTTATTCGTCAAAGTCCGGCTGCACGTTGACCGATTCCTTCGCGCGCACTGGCAAAAAAACAGAAACATAGAAATCCGCACTAAGGAACTGTTCAATATCTATCGCTGATTAAAAAAGATCGATACCGATCAGTCTTCGCTGATTGAACCCACGTCCGCTGATCTGGGCCTAAATTGGCTGAAAGCGATAGCCAGAAAAAGGAGTGACAAGATAATGAGGGTCACAGGGTGAGTGGCGTTTATGGGTATGCCGCTTCCGGTCAGATCGCCGCGTATCACCAAGCCCTCAGGCGATACGCCGACCACGGTGATCAGGTTAGAGGCCAACCGATACCATGCTTCCGTTTCGGGCAATGCCTGTTGCTCAAGATTTCCCTCTTGATCGACATAACTGACTAAGCCCTGATGTGAAATCAAGACGCCTTCTCTGAAATCAGTGAGTGAAAACGGTTGCTGATCGAAGTATGTGACATCATCCATGAAATTAAATTCCGGCGGTGTCATTCGCCTGATTGCAAAGAACGGCAAATCAGGTATGAAATTTCTGTCCAATCCCCAGAACGCGCCATCAAACCATCCAGCTTCAAACATTGGGCTGGGTGTGACAACGGGAAAAATATTAAAATCTGAAGTCCAAATTTGGTTATTCAAACTGAAATCGCCGAATCCGGTCTCAGCGGTCCCTTCTAGATAGAAGTAGCCCCAAGGGTTGATAATTGGGGTTACACCGCCGCAACGGGGAACGTCGTATAGAACGAAGTTAATCAGACCTGAATTTGTAGGTTGTGTTGAAACATGTTCTCTTGGAAAAGTACCTTCTGACACAATGGACCAATTTTGGCTGTCCGGGGAAACAACCGCGCTAGTCCGGCAAGCGTTAGGATCACCATATTTGCCGATCACCACAAGCGTTTCAGTAAACTGCCTTGAAATATCCATTGGCCGGAAGGCATACTCCTCAAGCTCAGGCAAAGCAGCTTGTTCCCAGGTTTGTCCTGAATTGTCTGTAAACCAGAGCCCAACTTCAGGGCCAACCACCAGCCAGCGGCCGTCGAAGTCGATACCAGCCGTCAAGCTGTTATTAATCGGTGGTGACACATCCTGCCAGTCAAGTCCGTTAATCGAGTGGTAGACACCGCCGGACGAACCCAGTGCCAGAAAGCCCTGCTGGGTTGGGAATACTTCGACAATTTCTTGAGTCGTCTCAATCGAAGAGGTGGCCCACTGCAAAGGCAATGCTTGGGCCGCGGTAGACACCAATGTCAGCAATAGAAAAAACACCCGATTTGTCATTTTTCTCCCCATGCTGAAACCTTGAAAGCCAAGCTACAGTTATATAGTACAGCTAATTTGTAGTACTCGCACAAAATGCTCAAGCTCCCATAACCAGGTGATTCTAGATCGTCGATTCCATGTCACGTCGCGAGGTTTTTGAAATATACCCACTCCGGATCGCCCGGGTCGAGATTATGAATGACGCCGCTGCGCGAGAACCCGAGAGTTTGCAGTAATGCGTGCATCGGTGCATTCGATTCATTGGTGGAGGTGAACAGCTTCTGAGTGGAACACCGCTCGATCAACGCTTCCATCAGCGCCGTACCTGTACCTTGCCGTCGATAGCTTTCGTTCACGTAGAGCATGGAAATGAAACCCTGGCCGTAGAAGGTGTACTCCAACACGCCGTAGCCAACGAGTGCTTTGTTGATTACCGCAATCAGGACCACATGGGATTGCAATGCTTGATCGATAAATGCCACGCGATCGGGATCATTTTCAGCAATGGGGTCGATTGCCAGTATCGCTTCCCGATGGCTTGAATTGGCTTCAAAAATTGTCATCAACGCGTGCCCCGGTTTAGTGAACGGTGTGACTATTTTAGTGGACTGGCCCCAATCCATAGACACTTCAGACCCTCACGATGAGGCCCGCTCAAAGGCCTCGGGACTGACTCCGCCAAGATGGCTGTGTCGGCGGGTTTGGGCTCTCCTTGCAGGCCTGAAGAAGAACCGGACGCTCATTGTTGCTGAGGAAGCGCACGCGCTCCTTATTGGCTTTGGTAATTCGGGTCACGCCATCCATTGGGTTTGAGTTGCCAAGCCAACCCCAGCCTTGTGCATGTTTCAAGATGAGTTCCAGGTTGTCCCGGTAGAGTTTTATGGTCTTGCGGGACTTAGGTTTGGTTGCAACTTCGGATTTGGTTCTGCGTCGATCGCCAGTCCCGGTAAGGACGGCCATTTTTTTACTGATGATTTCCGGCGATAGCATAGAGAGCGCATATGAGCCGAGTTCTGCAAGCCAGAACCGGTGACAGGTTGACTCAATCCGCTGGCTGCTGGGTGCCTTTTGAGAAAGCACCTCCACACGGTATTTTTCAATTGCGTCGGTTAAGGTTCGCCTTTTCGCCTCCGAGGCGGTGGGCCTGTACTCTCCATGGCGGAGTCTCAACTCCTTCTCTTGTGCCCATGCTTTGGCGTCTGCAAGACGCGAAAATGTTTTCTGGACAGGTGGGTGCCCCTCTATCCGGATCATGACCCGATACTTAGGCCCGTTCTTTCTGTTCCTTCTTTGAATCGTAGCTATTTTTCACGGTGCCTCTTTTTGTATTGCAATTTCTTCAATCAACATAGAGTCTTATGGCGTATCGCGCAAGAACTTTTTGGGCATAATTTGGGCACAGTAAGCCCTGAAAATGAGCAGTTATCCACAGGCAGTGACGGAAAGAGATTGTTGCTAAGTTATTAAAAATAAAAATGTCCAGCATTGTGGCTTTCTGCTTATACTGCCTCGCATAAATCTCATAACCTGAAGGTCGTAGGTTCAAATCCTGCCCCCGCAACCAACAATTCCAGAGACTTAGCAGAAATGCTAAGTCCTTCTTTCTTGCTCTGGGCACAGGTTGGGCACAGTAAGAAACTGCTGGCCACAGTTGTAATTAGAAAACTACAAAAAGCAATGGTAGCTTGTATCAATAAAAGTTTAGGAAAAAAATTGATGC
The DNA here is from genome assembly GCA_937138395.1 of uncultured Pseudomonadota bacterium. Classification (GTDB taxonomy): domain Bacteria; phylum Pseudomonadota; class Gammaproteobacteria; order Xanthomonadales; family Wenzhouxiangellaceae. The sequence goes on along the minus strand of CAKZPB010000083.1, from coordinate 1,705 downwards.
TAACGAATTGAGTCAGTTGTAATTATATTTTGGTTTAGGTTTGCATTCACTTCCTCCCTTTGACGCAACCAGGCGACCCAACGGTCACAGTCTTCCGCTTCCTCTGGAGAAATGCCATGTGAAAGTTGGCTACGAAGGCGCACAGTGTATTGACGCTGAGCTTCTTCTATTATCTGGTCATAACTCAACCTATCTTCTGCAAGGCTGACGGTGTGGGTCTCTGTATTCAACAGGGAAAATTGAATTGGCCGTCGGTTAATTCTTGAAATTTCCTGCATGGCAACACCCCAGGCTAATACCTCAAAGGAATCATAGCTCCATACAAAAACAGGTGATGATGCTGAGTCAGAATGATCGAATGGCGTATTGATGACCAAAGTTTCGATTAAGTCTCCAGATTGTGAAAATTTGGCTGAGAACCATTTGCGCATATTGGTAGGGTTAAAACCTTCACGCCCGAATCGACCGTCAATCCAGTGAAGCCAGACTGAGCTACTGTGAGCATTAATGCCTAAAAGTGATGAATCAGTTTCAGTAACGACCGACGGTTGACTAATCTCGGGTTGAGAAGGATCAATGGTCATATGATAAATCGATGAACCAGAATCGTTGACAAGCCAGGCAAGATGAATGGTTTTGTCAGCTTTTGTTGCAACAATATTCTGTATGCCAGCACGGTCTCGATCCGAGCTCATTTCCATCTGGAATAACACAATCGGATCGGAGAGTCTTGGCTGTCCTTCTGACCAGGACAAAGTTCTATAAAGCAATCGATCTTCGGCATTCAAGATCATCAGGATTTGATCGTTGTGTGCGAACGCTTCAAACTCATAGCTATAGCTTTCAATCTCTAATATCGAAGGCTCTGATTTGTCGGCTTCAAAGACGGCAAAGTGTGGAGGCCCAACGGACCAGGATGGTCGTGTGTCGGTGGCTGGTGTCGGATAGCTAATTAATGTGACTTCACGATTATTCAGCGATAACCGTTTGTATTTCGATAACTGTGCATACCACGAACTTTGTTCCATCGGTTCGACGAGCATGCAGCCCTCGGGTAGTCCCAAGCTGAACTCTTCGGGGAGTTCACTAATTCGTTCCCATTCATTATTAAACCGCCGTCGAGACTCGCTTATATAATCCTGGATATCTTTTGGCCAAGTGTCTTCAGGTAACCAGTGATAATGTGCTTCAGTAAACACATGAAAATCTATATTGGTATCAAGTAGGTTCATCTCTTCGAGCGGTGGTGTCTCCTCAGGGAGTAAGTCCTTCCTCTCAGCTATAGTAAAGTCTCCGTAATCGCTACAGGTAATAAGCCCAATCAGACTAAAAAGCAATACAGGAATAATGCGGAGTTCCATATGGTCGATCAACGTGTCGAGGGGGAGGATTCAAATCCATCCTTAAATACAATACTGATTACGCCTCTTACATCGACCGGAATACTGTCTTGAACCGCGCCATTGGAAACTACAACCGTTGCAACGCCATTTATTTCGGGTTGAAGAGCGCCTTCTGCAGATACTGTGACGATACTGGGGTCTGAGCTCATATACGTCGTGCCAGTTGCTGGGCTTGTAATAGTGCGCCCAATGCCATCATCATACAGGCCTGTAACAGACAGTCTCCGAACATCTTCAGAACCACCAAGAAATTTACGTGCCATCCTGATGGGTTGTTGTGCCAGTAAGAATGGACATAAGCG
>CAKZPB010000082.1 GCA_937138395.1 uncultured Pseudomonadota bacterium | reverse complement strand
AGCACTGTCTTCGGGAGGCAGGGGCCGGAGGTTCAAATCCTCTCACCCCGACCACTGATTCGGTTTCCCGGACCGAATCCTGTTGATTCAGGCCTCGATCAGGCCGTTTTGAATGCATTGCGGGTCAGATTTTCGGGCCCACCCTTACCCACAACCACGTCGTCTTCCACCCGAATGCCGCCATAGGGCATCAGTTGTTCGATCAGCGGCCAGTTCAAGTGCCCGCTGAGGCGTGACTCGCGCAATGGCTTCAACAAGCTCGGTATGAAATACAGGCCAGGCTCGACGGTCAGCACATTACCGGCTTCAAGCGTCCGCGTCAGGCGCAACGAGGGATGCGCTTCGGGGGCTGACAACACATCGCCTTCAGGTGAAATCTTGCCGCCTACATCGTGCACCTGGACACCAATGAAATGACCAAGCCCATGCGGCAGAAAGCGCGTCGTCAAATTGGCCTCGAGCATGGCGTCAATGCTCATATCGCATAGTTCGCCATCGGACAGGATTTCTGCCACGCCGCGATGCGCCTGCTCATTGAGCTCGACATAGTCCTGGCCCGGCTGAACCTGCTGCACCAAGCGTTGTTGCATCGCGTCGACGGCTTCCAGCAGCGATTGGAAACACTGGCTGGCAGATCCATTCGGCGCCACGTAGGTGCGCGTGATGTCCGCCGCATAGCCCAGATGATCAGCGCCCGCGTCCAGTAACAAGCTGTGATGCCTGGCCGGCGCAATCTCGTCGCGATACTGGTAATGCAGCACGGCGGCGTGTTCGTTCAGCGCGACAATGCTGTTGTAGGACAGTTCATTGGGTTCATGCAGGCTGGCGTGCAGGTACTCGAAATGAATCTCCAGCTCGCTTTTGCCGTCGGCAAACGCCTTCGCAGCCGCTTGATGACCGGCCACTGCGATGCGATTTGCTTCGCGCATACAGTCAATTTGCCATTCCGTTTTGACCGTGCGTGACTCGTCGAGTCGCCGCAGCAATGGCTGGGGATTGAGCGCGGGGTTCTGGCCAAGACCGGGAAAATCGCCCGGCTCGGCGATAAGCGCAGTGGCCCTGACCCGATCCAGCGTTTTTTGCCAATGTGCTGCATCCTGCACCTGGTCGATGTCAAAGGCATCGGCCCACCAGGCCTCCGGCACAGGTGGCTTCGCATGCCAGAAATCTTCCGGTACCGTCAGCGTTAATCTTGGCGTTCGACCAGGCCGAATTTCGATCAGGCCATCGGCATGGAAGGGCAACGGCACCCAGTGAACAAAATACGGATGCGCTCGAAACGACGGGCCATGATCGTCCTGAAAGCGGAATTTCGGACGACCCGAATGAATGAGCAAGCGATCAAATCCGTGCTCTGCCAGCAATTGTTCGGCTTGCTGCTGCAGCGTTTGGATGTGCTGATGAAAATAGAGTGCGCGGGAATCCGACATGCGATTCAGTCTGTCCAATCGAATTGGGAATGTGAGCTGATTCTAACGCACCAATAGGAGGATTGACTCAATCCACGCCGACGGTCTTCCTTTATCATTGCACGCATGGCTATCCAGCTCTACAACTCGCTCGAGCGGAAAAAACAGCCGTTTGAGCCCCGCGACCCCGAACGCGTGACCATGTACGTGTGTGGCCCGACCGTGTACAACTATGCGCACATCGGCAATGCCCGCCCGGCCGTCGTGTTCGACCTGTTGTTTCGGCTGCTGCAGCGCCGCTATCCAAACGTGATCTACGCCCGCAACATCACCGATGTTGACGACAAGATCAATCAGGCCGCGGCTGATCAAGGGGTTCCGATTCAGGTCATTACCGAGCGTTTTGCTGAAATCTACCGGAATGATATGGCCGCGTTGGGTGTTGGACGGCCCACGGTCGAGCCGCATGCCACCGAGCACATGGCGGAAATCATCGACATGATCGAGCGCCTGATCGACAAGGGTCATGCCTATGTCGCCGAGCAACACGTGCTGTTTGACGTGACCAGCCACCCGGAGTACGGCGAGCTGTCTCGGCGCGATCGACGTGAAATGATTGCCGGCGCGCGCGTCGAAGTTGCGCCTTACAAGAAAAACCCCGGCGATTTTGTACTCTGGAAGCCCTCCGATGATCAACAGCCGGGCTGGCCGAGCCCCTGGGGCCATGGCCGCCCAGGCTGGCATATCGAATGCTCGGCCATGAGTGCGGCGCATCTCGGTGATGTGATCGATATCCATGCAGGCGGTCAGGACCTGATGTTTCCTCATCATGAAAACGAGATTGCCCAAAGCCGCTGTGCGCACGGAACCGAAGTGTTTGCGAACTATTGGCTGCACAACGGTTTTGTGACCGCCGATAAGCGCAAAATGTCTAAAAGTATCGGCAATACGCTGACGGTGCATGAACTGCTGAAACACTGGCCCGGCGAAGCGCTGCGTTATGTTCTGTTATCCGCCCACTATCGGCAGCCGCTGGACTGGTCCGATAAGGTGCTGAACCAGGCAGTCAGCACGCTGGATCGACTGTATCGGGTGACAGACCGCTGCACACATGAACTGCAAGCAGACCCTGCACCCGCAGTACTGGCGGCACTGGAGGATGATCTGAACACGCCGGCCGCGCTGGCAGAGCTGAATCAATTGGCCAGAGCGGTCACGCAGCTCGAGGGTGAACAACAGCAACAACAGCTTGACCAGCTCAAAGCCTCGGCCGCCCTGCTTGGACTGTTACAGGAACCCGAAAAATGGCAGCAGGATCGGCAGACCGAATCTTCGGTCGATTCGAAGAAGATCGAACAATTAATCGAACAGCGTAACCAGGCGCGGTCGGATCGAAATTTTCAACGGGCCGATCAAATTCGTGACCAACTCCACGAAATGGGCGTCGAACTCGAAGACAGCAGCCAGGGCACGCGCTGGAAAATACGGACTGAATAAGCACCATGACTGAAAATCATTCTGACATTGCTCAAGCCCAACACGAGATTATTGACGAATTCAGCCTGTTTGATGATTGGCTGGATCGCTATCAGTACATCATCGATCTGGGCAAGAAGCTGGAACCTCTGGACGAATCCGATCGGCATGACGAGGCCTTGCTGGACGGCTGCCAATCTCGCGTCTGGCTGCTGGCTTCGGGTGATGATCAGCAGCTCGATTTCAAGGCCGCCAGCGATGCCGCCATCGTCTCGGGGTTGATCTATCTGCTTCTGCGCGTCTACTCGGGACGGAGCGCCGAGCAGATCCTGAACAGCCAACCGTTCTTTATCGAGGCGCTCGGCCTCAGTGAACACCTGTCGTCCACTCGGGCCAACGGACTCAACGCCATGCTCAACGAAATCCAGCGACTGGCGCGACAGGCGGCTCAGTCAGCGGATGGTGGTTGATCGCAAGAATAGTGAACCCGAACTCCCGGGCTATGCAAGCACTCATCCAGTCGCAGCCTGCTGGATACTCGTCCAACGATCCAGTCGATTGAAGTATTCCAAAAAAAAGGCCCGCGCGTGCGGGCCTTTTTTGGTTGAATCAGCAATGTTTTTGGCTTAGCGGGTACGTTCCAGAATGGTAACGACAACACGACGGTTCATCTGACGATTTTCCGGCGTATCGTTCGATACTTTCGGGCGGGTTTCGCCAAAACCTTCGACCTGCATGCGGTCGCGGTCGACGCCGCGTGAGACCAGATAATCAGCTACAGACTGAGCACGGCGCTCTGAAAGGCCTTGGTTGTAGGCTTCAGGACCGATGCTGTCGGTATGTCCGGCCACTTCGACCAGGATAATCTCATTACGCTCATCCAGGATGGCCGCAGCGCGGTTCAGCTCGGGCTCGGCGCTCGGACGAATATCGGCTGAATCGAATGCAAAGGTCACCTCTGCATCAAACTCGAACAATACTTCCGGCTCTGGCGGCGGTGGTGGCGGTGTCGGGCGTGGCGGCGGCTGAACGACCGGTGGTGGCGGTTCCTGCGTTGCAACGACCGGGCGCGGACGTTCACCAAACGCATAGCTCAGATTGATCGAAAGAATCGCGTCGATGAAGCCATTATCGGAGTCGAAGCTTGCGCGGTCATTGTCATAGCGTGCTTCGAGCTCGGCACCCAATTTCCAGTTGTCGGTCAGGTAGGAATTGGCACCGAATCCCAGCGAGGCATAAACATCGCGTCCGTCATCCAGAAAACTATCGTGATCCTGTATGCCGACTGCAGCCAACGCATACGGACGCCAGTCATTCATCGGATCGCCAAAGTGGTAACGTCCAACCAGACCGAAGCTGCTCAGATCGAAGCTGTCGCTAGCACCCGCGGGTACTGCAATCTGGCTGTTGTTGAATTCGCCTTCATATCGATCGAGACGAAAGTCCAGGCTGAAATTCGGTGAAAAGAATTTGCCCACGTAGACACCGTAGTAAGGCCAATGCTCGTCAGCCAACCGGTCATTGTCGACACTGGTTGCCCCAAGCGTACCGCCCACATACCAACGATTATCGTAAACCTCTTGTGCATGCACGCTAGCAGCTGATGCAATCAGCATGGCAGCGCCGGTTATTGCGTACTTTTTCATTATTTCACTCCGTAAACCAATAATTCTCTACAGCATACCAAAGATGCCATCAAAGGCCTAGTCGCAAGTGCTGATATGTCAAACCTCTGCAGGTGCATCGTCAGCATGAGACCGGGCTGTCATAGAACTTATCTGGAATCGCGCATCTGCTTCTGTTTCAGCTCCCAACGCTCTTGAGCATCCAGGCACAAGGTCGCAATGGGTCGTGCCTGCAATCGTGCCAGCCCGATTTCTTCGCCGGTTTCTTCGCAAAATCCATAGCTGCCGTCATCTACACGCGCCAGCGCCTGGTCGATTTTGCCCAGCAGCTTGCGGTAGCGATCCCGGGTGCGCAGTTCCAGGCTGTTTTCAGTTTCGCGGCTGGCGCGTTCGGCCTCATCACCCACGTCGCGAACTTCTCCGCGAAGGTTATTGATGGTTTCCTGAGATTCGTCGATCAGGTCCTGGCGCCACTTCAACAGCATTTGTCGAAAAAATTCGACCTGCTTTGGATTCATGTACTCTTCTTTTTCTGACGGCTTGTAATTCTTCGCCAATTTCACTCGTTCCTGGGGCATTGGTACTCCTGCCTTTTTGAGCCATCGCTCGTAACTAAGCCGGCAATTATATACTTGAACGTCAATTCTGACAAAACTCTATGAAAACCCTTCTCATACGATTGATTCACCTGTATCGCAGACTGCTCTCTCCGATTATTGGACAGCAGTGTCGATTCGAGCCAAGCTGCTCACGCTATACCGAGCAGGCGATCGAACTCTACGGTCCCTGGCGCGGCAGCTGGATGGGAATCAAACGGATCGCGCGCTGTCAACCGCTGTGCAAAGGCGGATGGGACCCGGTACCGGGTAACGAAGATGCGGCTTCACCACTGGAGGCAGAATCCAAATCATGAGCTGGATGACGCGGAAACTCGACAACCTCGGCAGCGCCGGCTGCGGTGCAGCCGGTGGCATCAGCCTGTCCCAGGCACCGGCCTTCACGCAGGCCTATCTGCAGCGACTCGGCGGCCACATCGACGAGGCACGCCGAACCGTGGAAGGTGTCGCCGACGGCAGCATCCTGCCCTGGCTGCAAGGCGGTGAACGCAGTGAAGCCGTGATCGAGCTCAACGCCCGGGTCACCGAGCTCGAGCAGATACAAAGCAGCCTGCTGAACAGCCCTTCCCTGATGCGTCCGCTGGCGCTGCTGCGCCAGGCTGATTGGTCCATCGCCGATCGTGCGTTCGATGAATTTGTCCCGGCTATTCCATTGGATCCCGCATCGTTGCTGTGGACGGGCCTGGGCGTTGTGGTTGCGCTAGTGATTTATGAACTATTCAAGGCACCGGCGGCCTTGATTCGGCGGAGGCCGAAATATGGGAATCCGTGAATCTATTTCGACTATTTTAAAGTCAAAATCTAAGGCGTTTCGAAGCACGGCTAATGGAATAGTTTGTTCAAGCCTTACATTCAAAAACGATTTCGCCGCCCGCTCTGCGGGCTGATGCGAGTGACTTTTTGCAATCAAAAAGTCACTAATAAATCTCCCGACGGTGCCGGTGTCCAGCGCGAAGCTCTGGATTCCCTGTGGTTGGTCGCCGCTTGTCATGACAATCGTCATGACAATCGCGGGGCGAAAAGAACTCGCTTGCGCTCAGACACCATTTCGCCCGATTGCCATCATAAGCGCCGCCTGCCCCTCCGCTCCTCGGCACCATCAAGGCTCACCAACGTCAAAGACAAGGTCAAAGCCCAAACCACTTCTGCATACTACAAGATGCTGAAAACTCGGCCATTAAAGGCTTTTGATACTAAGCCCACTCCAAAGCCGGGCTTGTGAGCCCAAGAGATTAAGCAATGGCAAGACAGTCTCCGAAAAGCCTAAACAAAAGCACGGGCCGAATGATTGCCCCGGTCCGATAGAAAGCACTCCCGGTGGCTGTTGAAAGCGCGGTTTTTTGGGATGCTTTTTTTGTCGCAAGACACAAAAAAGTACCTCGCCTCAGCCGGCGAAGCCGTGCGGCGAAACGCCTTAGATTTTGACTTTGAAAGTAATTAAAATCAAACAATCACGATGATCCAGACCCCCAAGAACGTCAGCACAACGCCGCCGATGCGTCTTAGATTCAACGGTTCTTTCAAAATCAACCAGGCAAATAAAACGATAAAGGCTGCTGCGGTTTCGTTCAGCACCGAGGCAATCGAGGCATCCGTCAGCCGATAACCGGCCAGCCAAAGCAGCATCGACACATAACTGGCCAGGATGCTGGCAATAATAATCGTGGTCCAGGGCTGGGGTTCGCGATAGCGGGCGACAACCTGCGACCAATTGTTTCTGACAACAACCAGCAGCAGCATGACGACGGATCCCGCAGCCAGCCGGAGGGCGACCACCCAGAAGAAATGTTCGCCTTCAAGCACCGGTTTGACCATGACGATGCCGATGGCCATCAGCAGCACCGCGCCAGCGCCGTACATCACGCCCGCCTTCAATGCCCGCATCGAGATGTCCTGGCGTTTCTGACGCCAGGTCACGAGCAGAATGCCGCTCAGCACCAGCACAAAACCAGCCAATTGCCAGGCTTTCATGGCTTCGCCAAGAAAAGCAATCGATAGCAGAATCACGAAAGGGCTGAACATTGTTGCGACGACGCCTGTGCGAGCGGCACCCATCAGATTTAACGCGCGCAAGTACCAGGTATCGGCAACGGCAATGCCGATTACGCCTGACAGCAAAACGATGAACCAGCGCTGCGCGTCAAAATCGGGTGGCTGCAGGCCTTCGGTCAGCCACACCGTTGGAATCAGCAGCAGCACGCCGAGCGTGTTCTTGAACAAGTTCAGCTCGAAGGCCGGCAGCGATTCACCGGATCGACGAAACATTACAACGGCCAATGCCCAGACCGCAGCACAGGCAACCGAGAAAAATTCACCCATGCGAAGTTTCTGATTTGCTGGAAGTGCCTTCAGACACGCGTCCGGCACGTGCAATCCACCACCACGGCAGCAGCATGATCAATGCAATTGCAAGCTTGACTGCATAGTCACCGAGTGCCAGCGTTACCCACGGCACGCCGGTGGCATAAAAGGCCAGCGCGAAAAACAGCGCGGTATCCAGCGCCGAGCCAATCGCAGAGGAAAACAGCGGCGGCTGCCACCAGCCCCGGCGACGCAGGCGATCGAAAACGGCGATGTCCAGCATTTGCGAGCTCAGAAAGGCCAGCCCGGATGCCAGGGCAATGCGCGGGCTGGCCAGCACAATCGATGCCAGCACGGCCAGTGCAAAGCCGACCCACACGACCCGGCGGGCCGACCTGATCCCCCGTTTCCGATTGGTCAGATCAGTAATGAAATAGCTGACAGGATAGGTCAGCGCACCCCAGGTCAGCCAGTTGTTGATCGGGAACTGAACCAGGTAATTGGCGCTGGCCACGATGACCATCATGGCCAGCACCATGCCCGGCAGAAACCAGGTTGTTGGGAATTTCACGTGACACTCAACCCAATTGGCCAGGCGATCAGCATCAAGATTGCTGGCCTGTATTCAAGCGCCCGACCACCATGTCTTCAAGGCTGGATGAACGAGTGCCGGGGATTGGCATATTGGACGAAGTCCGATAGCTGAACACAACCGAAAGCTTGCGTTGCATGGAACGGTTCTGACCCGCCGCATGCAACAGCCGTGCATGGAAAAACAGCACGTCGCCCGGCTGCATATCCACTTGAACGGCGCGGTCCAGCCATGCCTGGTTGGGCGGGTAGTCCTGGCGAAAGAATTTAGCTGAATCAAAACACGCCGCCTTGAAGGCATGCCGATGCGAGCCAGGAATCAGCTGCATACCGCCATTATCTTCCGACTCGATGCCAAGCGCGGTCCAGGCATTGATCAGATCCGGCCGCTCATAGGCCCAGTAGCGCGTGTCCTTGTGCCAGCCGGTTGAGCTGGAGAAATCCGGATGCTTGGTCATGATGCAATTATGGTGTGCGCGCACCACCAGCAGCTGCTCGTTGGTCGTCACCGGGCCGGGCGATCGGCCTCGACCATCAGACCCGGCTTGAAACAATTTGCGAACGACGCGTACGACCGCTCCGGCGCTGGCCCATTGTTGAAAAACCGGACCGCGCTCCAGCGCGCCCAGCAATCGCCGGATGGTCTGACCACCCGGCTGCTGACGGGATTCCGGTGCGCCGTCATAGCCGACATCCGCCTCGAACTCGACCGGCCCATTGGATTGCCCAAGATCAGCCAACGTCTTCTGACGCATCGATTCCAACACATCGGGTTCACACAGCTTGCGAGCCACAACAAAACCCTGCTGATAGAATTCCTGCGGATCGATATTCATCGAATTCGGATGTTTGACTACGGCATTCACGGAAGGCAGCGGGTTCCATTAATAGTGTGTGTTGTGTCTGAACCACCGATGACCGGCCAGCATATTGCCGACCGCTGAGTCTATGCATACACTACACTTGGAGCCAGTGGTTGACTGCGAGGATTGGGCGAATAGTATCACCGCACACTGAAATATTCGTATGACTTTCTTAACCATACTGTTGATTGCGCTGATTGCGGGTGCATTGATCTGGCGTTGGGTACCTGCCTGGCCGGCTCGTCTGTTTATCTGGCTGGACCGCAAGGCAGGACGAATGAAGTCCTGCACGGTTGATGTCAACGGTCAACGCTGGCACATGCTGGAAGGCGGTCACGGCGAACCATTGGTACTGATCCATGGCTTCAATGCCGATGCAGACCATTTCAACCGGGTCGCGCGCCATCTGGCCGGACATTTCCGCGTGCTGGCACCCGATCTGCCAGGTTTCGGTCAGACACAGATCCATGAATCGTTGGATTTCCGAATCGAGCGTCAGGCCGATCGAGTCGTGGACTGGATGGATCAAATCGGTATCAAACGCTGTTATCTGGGCGGCAATTCCATGGGCGGTTATATTGCCTGCGCGATTGCGAAGAAATACCCGGATCGGGTACGAGCCTTGTGGCTGCTTGCGCCCGGCGGCATTGCCGGAGTCGATTTATCGCCGTTGTTCCAGGAAGTAGAAGAAGAACGTCACAATCCATTGGTGGTGCGAGACGTCAGCGATATGCGTCGGCTGGTTGATTTCTGTTTTGTTCATCCGCCCTGGATCCCATCACCCCTGCAGCGTTATCTTGCTCGGCGAGCAGCCGAGCGCTCGGTGCTGCATCAGCGCGTTTTCGACGCCATGCGCTTTGATTCACCGCCGCTGGAAGACCTGGTCGATGGATTGCGCACCCCGGCCCTGATTGTCTGGGGTCGTTCGGATCAGGTATTGAATGCAGCGGGTGCGGCCGTCGTGCAATCGCTGATGGACGATGCGGAAACCGTCATGCTGCCGGACACCGGGCATCTGCCAATGCTGGAAAATCCCCGTACGGTGGCCGAATGCTGGATCAGCTACAGCGATCGGCAAGCGCGAACTCGAGAATAAGCAGGCCCAAGTGCCTGCAGCGCATCAATACACAGGGAACCTCTGAACAACTGGACGCAGCACGTGTCAGACGGAAAAACCGCAGGTTGCAGGGTGCGGGATTTCCGGCCGCTTGTCGTAACGCTAGACGCTTGTCATAACGCTATTCATCACAATCGCCATATGCGACGGTCATTTGCGGGGCCTCCGGCTCGATTGTGATGACAAGCGGGCCCGCTGATTTGGAATAATCGACTGAAAGAACGATGATTCTGACAATCAGCGCTCGCCAAAACCGAGCCATAGCCGCCCACAGAGATGCCGTCGCGCCCGCACAGAGATATTCAGAGGTTCTTTGGCTGCGCGCCATACTTGTTTCCAACACACAATCCGGCGTATAATTGCCGGCTTGGTTACGAGGTGATCGGGGCTTTTACACAAAGCCCGGCCTGATCCGACTTGGAGACATCGAGTCTGCAGGGGGTTTTATGAAAAAGCCCGGTCGCCAATTCGTTGATTGAATTATATTTTTTGGAGTACAGACAGTATGTCTTTTAACGCAGAGCAGAAACAGCAGGTTGTTTCGGAATACCAGCTCTCCAGCGGCGACACGGGTTCACCTGAGGTGCAGGTCGCGCTGTTGACTGCGCGTATTCAGCACCTGACGGACCACTTCAAGACGCACAAGAAAGATCATCATTCCCGCAAAGGCTTGATTCGACTCGTCAATCAGCGCCGTTCACTGCTGGATTATGTTCGCCGCAAGGACGTGCAGCGCTATCGCGATCTAGTTCAACGCCTCGGCCTTCGTCGCTAAGGCTCCAGTTCGCCTGCAAGCCCACTTCAAACACCGGTTGCCGACTCGATCTGCAGCCGGTGTTTTGCTTTCATTGATCTTTAATTTCGTTTTTGGAGTATTTCAATCGTGTTTAACAAAGTAAGTAAATCATTCCAGTTTGGAGAACATACCATCACGCTGGAAACCGGCCACATTGCGCGCCAGGCCACCGGTGCTGTCATGGTATCGATGGGCGACACCGTACTGCTGGTCACCGCAGTGGCACGCCCTGAAGCCAAGCCCGGTCAGTCGTTTTTTCCGCTGACGGTCAACTACCAGGAAAAATTCTATTCTGCCGGCAAGATCCCGGGCGGATTCTTCAAGCGTGAGGGTCGACCGACTGAAAAGGAAACGCTCACCTCGCGTTTGATTGATCGCCCGCTTCGTCCGTTGTTTCCCGATGGCTTTCTGAATGAGATTCAAGTCATCGCAACTGTAATGTCGCTGGATCCGGAAATTGATGGTGACATTCCTGCGCTGATTGGTGCATCGGCCGCCCTCGCGCTGTCCGGCACGCCATTTCAGGGCCCGATCGGCGCTGCTCGCGTCGGTTTCATTAATGATCAATACGTGCTCAACCCGACCGCTACACAGCTGCAAGAGTCCAGGCTGAATCTGGTTGTGGCCGGCACCGATCAGGCCGTATTGATGGTCGAATCGGAAGCCGACCTGCTGACCGAAGAGCAAATGCTTGGAGCGGTCAATTTTGGCCATGATCAGATGAAGGTTGCGATTCAAACCATTAACGAACTGGCAGCCGAAGCCGGTAAGCCAAAGTGGGACTGGCAGGCGCCAGCACCCGTCGAAGGGCTGGCCGACAAAGTCGAAAGCATTGCCTTGCCTGGCCTGCGCGAGGCCTATCAGCATACCGACAAGGCACAGCGACGCGATGCAATTTCCGAAGTTCGCAAAACGCTGGTCGAACAGCTTTGTCCTGAAGGCAGTGAGAATCCCCAGTTTGAAGAAGACGACGTCAAACAGGCGTTTTACAAGCTGGAAAAGAACCTGGTGCGCAGCACCGTCATCGAAGGAAAACCCCGTATCGATGGCCGTGACCTGACCACCGTCCGTCCGATTGATGTGCAGGTCGGCGTATTGCCACGCACGCACGGTTCCGCGGTATTCACCCGTGGTGAAACCCAGGCCATTGTCGTCACGACGCTGGGCACCGGTCGCGATGCGCAAATCATTGACGCGATCGAAGGCGAATACAAAGACCCGTTCATGCTGCACTACAACTTCCCGCCATTCTGCGTCGGCGAAACCAACTTCATGTTAGGCCCCAAACGACGTGAGATTGGTCATGGCCGCTTGGCCAAGCGCGGCGTACTGGCCGTGATCCCGGATGCCGAAACCTTCCCCTACGTACTGCGGGTCGTGTCAGAGGTAACGGAATCGAACGGCTCGAGCTCGATGGCATCGGTTTGCGGTACCTCACTGGCCCTGATGGACGCAGGCGTGCCGATCAAGGCACCGGTCGCTGGTATTGCCATGGGACTGATCAAGGAAGGCGACAAGTTCGCCGTGTTATCCGACATCCTCGGCGATGAAGATCATCTTGGCGATATGGATTTCAAGGTGGCCGGCACCGAAGAAGGCATCACCGCGCTGCAGATGGACATCAAAATCGACGGCATTACGGGCGAAATCATGCAAGCGGCCCTGGATCAAGCCAAGGGTGGTCGTACGCACATCCTGGGTGAGATGAACAAAGTGCTCTCGTCCACGCGTAGCGAAATGAGCGAATACGCCCCACGGCTGTTCACGATGAAGGTTCATCCCGACAAGATCCGCGACGTGATCGGTAAGGGCGGCAGCACGATTCGCCAGATCACAGAAGAAACCGGCACGACCATCGACATCGCTGATGACGGCACGATCACCATCGCTTCGGTCAATAAGGAAGCTGCCGATGAAGCGCGACGTCAGATCGAACAGATCACGGCGGATGTCGAAGTCGGCAAGATCTACGAAGGCACGGTGCAGAAGATCATGAACTTTGGTGCGTTTGTCCAGATCCTGCCTGGAAAGGATGGCCTGGTGCACATTTCGCAGATCTCGAACGAGCGCGTCGAAAACGTCACCGACGAACTCAGCGAGGGGCAGAAAGTCAAGGTTCAGGTACTGGAAGTCGACAAGCAGGGCCGCATTCGCCTGAGCATGAAAACAATCGATCAGGACGCCTGATCACGATTGAGTTTTTTGACCGGCCGGGGCCACCCTGGCCGGTCTTATTTCACGAATATCCCTCCACGCCATGAATCATTCGCTGAAGGTCCCCGTCGCTCCCGGCGAACTGCTCGACAAGATCTCGATCCTGCAGATCAAGGCCGAGCGAATCAATGATCCGTCTGCGCTGGTCAATGTACAGTACGAGCTGAAGTTACTGACGGACCTCTGGGAAAGCCAGAACCAGCACACCGAAACCATCAATCAGCTGCGCGCCGATTTGAAGGGCGTCAACGAGCAGCTCTGGAAAATTGAAGACGACATCCGCGACTGCGAACGCGCAAAACACTTCGGTGATGAGTTCATCGAACTCGCTCGTGCCGTCTACAAAACCAACGATAAGCGTGCAGCCATCAAGAAACAGATTAATCTTGAACTTGGCTCGGCCATAGTTGAAGAAAAAAGCTACCAGAA
>CAKZPB010000081.1 GCA_937138395.1 uncultured Pseudomonadota bacterium | reverse complement strand
CGCCGCTCGCGCTGCGAGCTGATGCGTCCTACTTTTGTGATCAACAGTAGGCAAGACTCTTTCCGCGACTTCACCGCCCGGCGCAGCCGGGCGGTGAATTGCTTTTGGTTTTTCCAGTTTAAATTTTGAGCAGAGGTTCGCTAGTGATCATTTTTTAAAATTCTATTTGATCCAGTCCAATTACAAGCTGGGAACAATTTAGAATATTCGCTGTAGCCCTCGCCGCAACATTGTTGCGAACCGATGCATCCCGCCCAACCACGAAAAGAACCAGCTTGTTATGACCAATCCAGATCTGAACAATCCACGTTTCCAGCTTGCCAACGCAGTACGTGCGCTCTCCATGGACGCGGTGCAGCGGGCGAATTCCGGGCATCCAGGGATGCCGATGGGCATGGCCGATATTGCCGAGGTGCTGTTCAATTCCAACCTGAAGCACAATCCGGCCAATCCGGACTGGTGGGATCGGGATCGGTTTGTGGTGTCCAACGGCCATGGCTCGATGTTGCTGTATTCTGTGCTTCATCTGAGCGGCTATGACCTTTCGATCGATGATTTGAAGAATTTCCGTCAGCTGCATTCGCCAACGCCGGGGCATCCGGAATATGGCGAAGCGCCCGGCGTTGAAACGACCACCGGTCCGCTGGGACAGGGGCTGGCCAATGCGGTCGGAATGGCGCTGGCTGAAAAACTGTTGGCGGCACGATTCAATCGTGACGGACTCGAACTGGTTGATCACAACACCTGGGTATTTGCCGGCGACGGCTGCCTGATGGAAGGCGTGTCGCATGAGGTTTGTTCGCTGGCCGGCACTTGGCAGCTCGGCAAGCTGGTTGTGTTCTATGACGACAACGGGATATCCATCGACGGCCAGACGGACGGCTGGTTTACCGACGATACGCCGGCGCGTTTTCGGGCCTATGGCTGGCAGGTCATCGAATCGGTCAACGGGCATGATCCGGATGCCATTCAGCAGGCGATTGACGACGCGCGGTCGAATGCGGATCAGCCGACGCTGATCTGCTGCAAGACCACGATTGGTTTTGGCTCGCCGAACAAGCAGGGCACGGCCGACACGCATGGTGCGCCGTTGGGCGACGAAGAAATTGCGCTGACGCGAGAAGCCATCGGCTGGCCGCACCCGCCGTTCGACATTCCGGTCTCGATTCGCCAGGCCTGGGATGCCCGCGCCGAAGGAGCCGAGGCCGAGCAGGCCTGGAATGATTTGTGGCAGCGCTATCAGAGCGAACATCCGGACGCCGCGGTGGAATTCAAGCGGCGTATGGACGGCCGCTTGCCCGATGATTTTGAGCAACAGGCCGAACGCATTCTGGAGCAGATGCAGCATGACGACAGCACCGTTGCTACGCGTAAGGCATCCGGCATGAATCTGGAGGCGTTCGGCCCCTGGATGCCTGAACTGCTGGGCGGCTCAGCGGACCTGACTGGCTCCAACAACACCCAATGGTCCGGCAGCGTCGACATCATGGATGACGCCGCCAACGGCAATTACATTTATTACGGCGTGCGCGAGTTCGGCATGACCGCCATCGCCAATGGCGTCGATCTACACGGCGGTTTCATTGCCTACACCGGCACGTTTCTGGTGTTTTCGGACTATGCGCGCAACGCCGTCAGGATGTCAGCACTGATTCCAACCGGTGCAATCCACGTTTATACCCACGATTCCATTGGCCTGGGCGAGGACGGCCCGACGCATCAGCCGGTAGAGCACCTGGCATCACTGCGCATGATTCCGAACCTTCAGGTCTGGCGACCGGCCGACAAGGCCGAAACGGCGGCCGCCTGGATTGCAGCGCTGAGCCGGCGCAGTGGCCCGACCGCACTGGTATTGTCGCGACAGGGCCTGCCGCATCAGGCTCGGACTGCTGCGCAGTGTCAGGCGATGGCCCGAGGCGGCTACGTGCTGAAGGATTCCGACCGTGACGCCGAGACCATACTGATTGCAACCGGTTCCGAGCTTGGGCTGGCCATGCAGGCAGCCGGGCAATTGGAGGAGCAGGGTGTGGCCGTGCGCGTCGTGTCCATGCCGAACCCGGGCCTGTTCTTGCAACAGCCCGAGGCCTGGCGACGTTCAGTGCTGCCCGATGATGACACGCCGCGCATCGCCATCGAAGCCGGCGTCAGCCACTACTGGCAGGGGTTGGTCGGCTCGAACGGGCGGGTGATCGGTATCGATACGTTTGGCGGCTCGGCGCCTGCCGGTCAGCTGTTTCAGGAATTCGGGTTTACCGTTGAGCATGTGGTCCAACAGGTCAACGACGCGCGGTCGGCTCAAACCGGCTGATTTTTGCCTTCTGCACAAAATATTTCAGAAATATTTAGCCCAAAATGCCGTTTATCCGGCCCAGGTTCTTTAAAAAATAAAACAAAAACAATAGCTTGAGTATTTCATTAGGCTCCTCGCGAATAATTCACAGACTTTTAACAAAACCTTTTCATTCGGTTTTATCGGTGCTACTATCTAAGAGGAGTTTGAAAAAAGCTTGCCAACACGTGTGCAAGACGGCTTTTTTTGTGCTCATCGACACGCAGTCGATACATGTATCGAAAGCTAAAGTAAATAAAACTATGGAGAGTCTTAATAATGAAAGACAATCGTAATCCACTAGCCTCGGCAATCCGCTATGCGCTTGGCGCTAGCCTGGTTGCTGGTCTAGCGGCTACAGCTGCCCCAGTTGTCGCCCAGGACCAGGATGAGGAAGATGTTGCGGATCTGGGTACCCAGCAGGTGACCGGTTCGCGTATCAGCCGCGCTGATATCGAAGGCGCATCCCCCGTAACCGTTATTTCTCGCGAAGACATCGAGCTTTCCGGCCTGGAAAACATCGCTGACTTGTTGCGTAACACGGTATTTAATTCATTTGGTTCGTTCCGTGAGCGTTCCGGTACGTCGTTCGGTCAGATTGCGCTGGTTAACCTGCGTGGCCTGGGTGCACAGCGTACTGCCGTTCTGGTCAACGGCCTGCGTCAGCCGGGTAGCCCGTTCACCGGCGGCCCTGCTTCCAACCTGAACTCGATTCCTATCAACGCAATCGAGCGAGTTGAAATCCTGACCGACTCGGCGTCTGCTATTTACGGTGCCGACGCCATTGGTGGTGCCATCAACATCATCCTGCGTTCGGACTACGAAGGCGCTGAGCTGAGCCTGTTCTCGGCCAAGCCGACCCGTGATGGTGCCGACGAGTTTGCTGGTAGCGCCGTTATTGGTGGTTCCGGCGACCGTACCAACTACGTGTTCACCGCTGAGTGGTTTGACCGTGATCCCATCTTCGACCGCGACCGTGCCTACAGTGCCGCGCAGTTTGGACCGGGCGATGGCCTGGGTGTCGACACTGTCGGCGTGAGCCAGTACGGTAACACTGCGTATTACCTGTCCGGTCCGTATGTCGGTGGCTATCGCGCGCTGGAATGTGATGAGAATCTATTTGCTGGCGTATTCGACTATCCGCCGTTCCCGGGTGATACCGCCTGTGGTTTCCCGTATGCCGACATCTCGGCCCAAACGGGTGGCATCAAGCGTCTGGGTACGTTCCTGAACGCCGAATATGAACTGAACAACGACCACACCCTGTACTTCCGCAACACGACGTCTCGCGTCGATAGCTTCGGTCGTTACGCACCGGTTGCCGGTCTGTTCTTCATTGGCGGCGACAACTCGGCCAACGAAACCGGCGAGGATTTGTTCCTGCTGCACCGTTTCGTTGCCCACGGTCCGCGTGATGATGACTTCCGCCAGTATGAGTACGACAACGTGCTGGGTCTTGAAGGTCGTCTCGGCCAGGTCGACTACGACCTGTATGGCCGTTACTTCATTGCGGAGTCCGAAGCCATTGGCCGTAACTACGTGTTCCGCAGCATTATTGAACAGCTGGTTGCGGATGGTGACTACAACTTCCTGAATCCAACGGATCCATCCAACGAACAGGCGGTGCTACAGAGTAAGGCGACGATCTCGCGTAACCTGAGCCAGAAGGTCTGGCAGACCGGTATTACCTTCAGTGGTGATGCATTCGACGTGCCGGCTGGTGTGGTTGGCTGGGCGGCCGGTGCCGAGTATGAAGATACTCGTTACACCGATATTTACGACGCAGGTCGTGAAGCCGGTAACGTGCTGGGTTCCGCTGGTAATACCGCTTCTGGCAGTCGTGATCGCTGGGCGATCTTCGCAGAGGCACTGGTACCACTGACGGATACTCTGGAGCTATCGCTTGCAGCGCGAGTTGATGATTACAGCGATTTCGGCGATGCATTTTCACCGCAGATTGCACTGCGCTGGCAGCCGATCGATGAGCTGTTGCTGCGTGCGTCCTGGGGTGAAGGCTTCCGTGCGCCGGCTCTGGCCAACTTGTTTGGTGCACGTGCCGATTCGAACAACGACGTAACGGACTTCCTGTTCTGTCAGCAGCAGGGCATTCCGGACGATCAGTGCCCGACGCGCCAGGTCACCAACTTCTCGGGTGGTAACCCGAACCTGGAAGCTGAAGAATCCGAAAGCTTCAACTTCGGTGTGTTGTGGGAGCCGATCGAGAACTGGAGCATCGGTGGTGATATCTACCAGATCGAAATCGAAGGAGCGATCCAACAGATTGGTTTGGTAGACCTGCTGAACCTTGAAGCTGATGGTCAGCCCCTTCCTCCAGGTACTGCGATTGTCCGCGGGCCGAACGGCAATATCGACTTCATTGAAAGAGGTTTTGCCAACGTTGCATCGTTCGAAGTGACTGGTTGGGATCTGCGTACTGATTACACATTGAATACCGACAACCTCGGTTCGTTCAACTTCAATGCCCAGTACTCACGTATCAACAATTTCAACTTCACGTCTCTGCCGGGCGGTACGCTTACCAACTTCTCGCGTCGTAACGGTTCACCGTCACATCGCGGGAACGGTCAGGTACGCTGGAATATTTCGGACTTCACGTTCGTCTATACCGGTCGCTGGATCGGCGAGCAGTTCAATGCTGCAGGTGTGGATTCAACTGCGGGCGACAAGCCATCCTACGTACAGCATGACCTGCTGGGCGTCTGGTATGCACCGTGGAATGCGGAAATCCAGGTCGGGGTGCGTAACATCGCCAACCGTCTGCTGCCGCTGGATCCTGTGGCCGGCTACGACGATGCCGTCGATCTGCCACTGTATCCGCTGGAAGGTCGTACACCGTTCGTACGCTACACCCAACGCTTCTAAGATTGCCTCAGACGCTGGTCTGAACGATCTTTTGAAACGAATCAACCCGGGCGGCCTCCGCCCGGGTTTTTTTAATGCCTTAACAATCCAGCGAGCTCCGGCATTTCGTTAGAATTGTTATCTGAACATGCCCTACGACAGCCCTGGTTTCGACTCGCTCGAATTCGTTCTACAACGTATTGATCCACTCAGGTGATCTGATGTTTGATAAACAACTGGTTTGTGTTACTGGTCTACCACGATCCGGCTCGACACTACTGTGCCAGTTGCTGGCACACCATCCCTCGCTGTATTGCCCGGGCCATACCTCGCCGTTGCTGCAAATGCTGCTGAATCTGCGTCAGAATGCGGCCGACAACGTCATTCTGCTGGCGCAGATGGATCAGGACCCCGATGGCGTGCATGCGCAGCTGCTGAATAGCTATAAAGGACTGCTGGCCGGCTGGTTCGAGCACATCGAAGAACCGGCAGTGGTCGACAAAAACCGTGGGTGGGTGGCGCAGATGGATCTAGCCGCGCAGCTGGAACCAGGCTGCAAAATGCTGGTCTGCGTGCGCGATCTGGGCCAGATCTTCGGCTCGATCGAAGCGCAGCACCAGAAAACGCTGGCCATGGATTTCGCCGACCACCTCGCCGACCATAGCTTGTTCGATCGCGCGAATCGCTTGTTCAACAAGACGGGGCTGGTTGGCCTTGCGCTGAATCATTTTCACCATGCGCAGGATCTGCCGCAGAACCTGCAGCAGCGTCTGCTGATTGTTGTGTATGAGGAGTTGATTGCCAATCCGCAGGCCGTGCTGGACCGGATCTGGCCATTTATCGGCATGCAGCCGATCGATATCGACTTCAACAACCTGAACCTGTTGCCACCTGAAACGGACAGCCATTACCGGATGAAATTCAGGCACACCACCTACCCGAAACTGCGCGCAGCAAAGCCACATGCCATTCCGAAGCGCATCGAGCAGGAATTACTGACCAGCTATGAATGGTTCTACCGGATTTTCTATCCTGAAAAACTGAAAGGCCGCGACTGATGGACGGCATGAGCACACGCTGGGCTACACCGATTGTGCGCAGGGTTGAACGCGAGGAGACCGATGCGACGCATGTCCATCTTCGCGAGATCACCCTGAGAGTCGAACAATCGCAGCGGGCCAAGAGTGATTCTCCGCAGCCGCTGCACAAGCATGTGTATGAAAGCGAATTCGGGTTTCTGAATATGCCGGAAAAGCCGGTGCTGGAATTGAAGCAGCTGATTCATCGCCGACTGGCCGAAGTCATCATGGCGACAACCCGCCTCACTCAGCAGGACCTGATGAAACTGAAGATTACCAGCGAATCCTGGTTTCACGTGACTCGAGAGGGTGGCTATGTACGCTCGCACAACCATCCGCAGCATTCCTGGAGTGCGATCTACTGCGTCGATCAGGGTGATGCCGAACCCGATTATGATCACGATGCTGGTTATCTGCTGTTCTATGATCCGAGGAGCAATGCCGATATGTTCCTGGACGTGGCCAACAGCGAGATGCATGCGGAGTTGAATTTCCATGCGATGCGATTCCGGCCGAAAAACGGTGAGCTGATTCTTTTTCCGTCCTATGTCTGGCATGCCGTTGAACCCTATCGCGGCGAGCGACCCCGCATTACCGTTGCCGCTAATTTCCGGTTCAATACACCATCCGGTTGATCAAGAAACGATTCGATGAGCAAAGCCAATCCACAAGCCGGGTCGACAGACAGCATGACGTTCAGCAATGACTGGAGCCGGTACTGGAAACACGG
>CAKZPB010000080.1 GCA_937138395.1 uncultured Pseudomonadota bacterium | reverse complement strand
CAGCTACCCGAAGCGCAGCGTAGGGCAAGACTCAACGGTTCAACCGCAGTCAACACAGTCTGCTAATCCAGAATCGACCACCGCAGCCGAGCTTCCGGGTTCCGGCTTTGCCGGACCCGGAATGACATAGTGCGACTGATTTGGAATAGAGGTATTAAGAACAATCGGTCAGCGGGAACCCTACGATGATCTCCCTCCGTCATTCCGGACGCAGCGAAGCGGAGATCCGGAATCTAATCATCAGCCGGATTTAAATTCGGATCGGAACGTTAATTAACCACGAGACGTTTCGCGATCAAACGGCCAACGGCCATGAGAAGAATGCGCGCATGCAAATCTGATATAGACAACCATACAACCACTTGCTTGACTCCGATCTGGCACCATAAGCACAATTCGAATGTAAGAACAAACCATGAAAACCTCGCAATTCCGCCACCACTTTTCAGTTCCGAAACATGCGGACGGCTCGGAAAAAATCTACTTCTGCGGCAATTCACTCGGTTTGATGCCCACCGAAGCACGAGAGGCCGTTGAAAAAGAACTGAATCGCTGGGCTGATCTGGGCGTCGACGGCCACTTCCATGGTAATCCTGAATGGCTGGGCTATCACCGGATCCTGGAGCCTACGCTGGCGCGTCTTGCGGGTGCCAAACCGGTTGAAATCTGTGCCATGGGCACGCTGACCACCAACCTGCATCTGGGCATGATCAGCTTCTATCGGCCCGAAGGCAAACGAAAGAAGATCCTGATGGAACAGGGTTCGTTCCCGTCCGACCGCTATGCCGTCGTGTCTCAACTCGAACTGCACGGCTTCGATCCCGAGCAGGACCTGATCGAATTAACGCCGGATGAGTATGGTTTGATCGATGACGATCGTGTGGTCGAGACCATTCAGGCTCACGCCGAGGAACTGGCCCTGGTGCTGTGGCCGGGCGTCCAGTATTCCAGCGGCCAATACTTCGACCTGGGCCGGATTTGCCTGGCGAGCCGAGAAGCTGGAATCCCAATCGGGCTGGACCTGGCGCATGCAATCGGCAATGTCCCGCTTGAACTGCATGAATGGGCGCCAGACTTTGCGGTCTGGTGCAGCTACAAGTATCTGAACGCAGGACCGGGTGCCGTTGCCGGTTTTTTTGTGGCCGAGCGCCACGCGTGCTTTGATGGCCCTCGCCTGGCCGGCTGGTGGGGCCATGATGAATCCTCCCGGTTTGTCATGGAGCCCGACTTCAAACCCGCGACTGGTGCCGAGGGCTGGCAGATTTCGGGCGCGCCCATCTTCAACCTGGCCGCGCTGGCCGGCAGTCTGCAAGTCTATGAGCAGGCCGCAATTGCCAGCCTGCAAGAAGCCGAGACTGATCTGACCGCAAGTCTGATTGAACAGCTTGATTCTGACAATGGGCCCGTGCACGTGGTCACACCAACCGATCCAGCACGGCGCGGCTGTCAGGTTTCGATGCGATTACGTTCTGGCCGCTCGCAAGGGCGCGCACTGTTCGAACGACTTTCGGAGGCCGGCGTGGTCGGCGACTGGCGCGAACCGGACATTATCCGGATCGCACCGACACCCATGTACAACACCCAGAATGAAGTCGACCGCGTCGCCGACATGATCAAGCGTTGGGCCTAATGGGTATGTCAGCCGGGAAACTGTTGACCTGGCTTGCCATTACGCTGTTTCTGATCCTGGCCATTCTGGCTACCTGGTGGCTGCTGAAGGACAATGGGCAGTGGTTGTTTGCCGGCCTTGGACTGCTTGAACAATGGGTTGAACAGGCTCCGGCGAAAACTGCACTTGTATTTGTGCTGATGCTCGCGATCAGTACCGCGTTGACTCTGCCGACCGTGACCGTCATGACGGTGGCCGGTGGTTTTCTGTTTGGCACCCTGGCCGGTGCCATTCTCTCGATTACCGGCGCGCTGGGCGGAGCCGCCATCACGGTATTGATGGTGCGCCGGATGACGGGAGAAGCGGTTCGAAACTATGCATCGAGCGGACGATTGGCCGGCTTGGTACGCCTCTTGGAGCGCGATGCATTTTATTACCTGATGGTGTTTCGGATCATTCCGATCGCGCCTTTTTTTGTGCTGAATGCTGCCGCAGGCTTGATCCGCATTTCATTACTCCGGTTTGTCGTAGCCACGGCCCTGGGGTTGATTCCAATCCTGACCATTTTCTCCAGCGTTGGCGCCGGTCTTGATACGTTGATCGAGGCTCAGGATGTCGGACTCGGCGTATTTCTGCAGCCCAGCATATTGGGGCCGCTGCTCGCATTGCTTGGCCTGATCGTCTTGAGCGCGGTCACGCGCCAGTGGATGAAGCGCCGACGTGAACGGTTGCTTGGGCCAAAAGGATCATAAGCTTTCTGAAACCGCAGATTTCGCAGATGAATATCAATTAAACCGATGCAAGGGATAAAAATAATTGATCCAGAAAATACAGACTGGATTGGGCGTTGAGTTTCCTGAGTCAGTAACTGACTGTGCTTTCATCCGTGTAATCTGCGGCTCCTGTGTTTGAATCCCGATTGATCCGCGTCATACAAACTACGCCTGATATAAAGCATGCTTCCGAATGTATGCCAGTACCGTCGAAGGCAGCAGAAAGCGGGGGTCATGACCGGACGCCAATTGCTGACGAATATGCGTCGACGATATGGCCAGTCGCGTGACTTCAAGCTGGCAGATCCTGCCTGCGGGGCGATCCATCAACTGAGCCGGCGCACAAGCTGTACAGCCAGAAAATACTGCGGCCAACTGCTCGGAATAGCTGGGTTCGCTATGCGGTCGCGTCATGATGACCAGGTGCGCCAGTTCCGGCAAGCGCCGCCACTGATGCCAGGAATCCAGGTGGTTGGCCGCGTCCTGCCCGACGCACAACAACAGCGGCAGATCGCCCGATTCCTCTCGAATGGAAGCCAGCGTGTCGACCATGTAGGAGGGCCCTTCTCGCAGGACTTCGCGATCATCCACCGAAAGATCGGCATGTGGTGCCAGCGCCAGTTCCAGCATGGCCACTCGATCACGGGCCCTTGCCTGAGTGGGCGGGCGGTGTGGAGGCTGACCGGCAGGCAGCATACGAAAGTCGGACACACCCAGCTGCTCAGCCACTTCGGATGCCGCACGCAAGTGGCCGTAATGAATCGGATCGAAGGTGCCGCCGAATAACGCAATGGCATTGGATTGGGTCATCATTCAACGCTTTAGTATCAAAGACACTTGTGAACCTTAAACGATTGAACCGCAGATTACGCAGATGATCGCAGATTAAAGAACCAGTACAAGAGTACAGGCACCCGAGCTGCACAGATGATTAATCTCGAAACGAGCGTCTTTCGATCGTGCAAGTCAAATAATCAAGTGTCTACATTCAGTTTATAGAATCTGCGTAATCCGCGGTTTATCAGAATAAAGCGAATGATCAAGCCGCAATCCCGGACGCCTCGGACGCGAGCTCGGTGCACAGTTGTTCAAGTTCGATCCAGAAATTGCCCTGCAGCTGGCCCTTGGAGATGCGATCGAGCCGACTCAATCGGGCCATGGCCAGTTTCAGCCTGGCCGCACCATGGCGATGTATCAGCGCCTGAATAGGGCCTTGGCGAGAGGACCAGACGCGGAACTCCTTGAATATGGCCTGGATGGACTCATTCGAAGAACGTGCTGCAATTTGAGCGGCCAGATTCAGCTCATTGCCGAGTGCCCACAGGACAGCTGGCTGGGGAGTGTCGCTTTCCTTCAGGCCACGAATGCAACGCAAAGCTGCGCCGGGTTGACCGGCCAGGACCAGCTCGACCAGACGAAACGAATCGAATCGTGCATGGTCAGCAACGGCCTGTCGAACTTGCTCAAGGCTCAAGTGTTCGCCCGGCATCAGCAACGCCAGCCGCTCGACTTCCTGGGCGGCCGCCAACAGATTTCCCTCCAGACGCCGCGCCAGGTAGCGGCTGGTCTCTTTGTCGGCCGTCAAGCCCCGGCTCTTCAAGCGCTGACTGATCCAGTCGGGCAAGCGCGCAGGCTTGACGGACCAGCAAGGCACGAACACGCCGTGCTGTTCAACCACTTTGAACCAGGCCGACTTTTCCTGTGCGAGTTCCCATTGGTCACAGATCAGCATCAGTACGTCATCACGCGGTTGTTCAAACCACTGACGCAGCGCCTTGCCCCCATCAGCGCCAGGCTTGCCGGTCGGCAGACGAACTTCGACCAGCCTCGTGCTTGCAAACAATGAGCCGGTCTCTGTCGACTGGGTCAGCTCGTTCCAGCTGAAACCGCGTTCTGCACTCAATCGAATGCGTTCGCTGACCTGTTGCTGTCGAGCTGCAGACCGGACTGCATCGCAGGCTTCTTCAACCAGCAGTCGCTCTGGACCGGCAATCAAGAACGCGGATGGCAACGTGGTCGATCGCTCAAGTTCGCCCTGCAGGCGTTCGGGAAATACTTTCACGAGCGCCCGTATGCTTCCAGTCTTCGAATCAACTGCGCGGCCATATTGCGACGCAGGTCATCGCGCAGCAATTCCTCCTCGCTGGCAGCACCAAGAATCTCCTGCTCATCAAACTGGAAGTCACGCGCCAGTCGCAGGGTTTCCGGCGCAATCAGTTCCCCGCCGTCTGCATCCAGCAGGCTGAACTGCAGCTCGAACACCAGCTCGAATTCGCGGACCCGCGCATCACCCGAGACCGTCAGCGCCCGGCGGGTAATCCGTTCACGGTTCAGCACCAGTTGCGCCGCACCCGCTGCAGGCTCATCCACCACAGCAATGTCATTGGCTTCGAGTAACAGCGTCAATTCTCGGTTGAACAGACCGGTCGGATTGCCGGACTGAACATAGGTCGTCTGCATGGCCTCCGGCAAACTCGCGGTGCCGCGCATCTGGAAACCGCAAGCACTCAAGCTGAGGAGCGTGATTGCGAGCAGCAGCGGCGTTACGCTGATGCGTTGGTCTGACGATGCGATGAATTTCATGACGCCACTATATTAACCAGCTTGTCGGGAATGACAATCACTTTGCGGACGGTTTGATCGGCGATGAATCGATGCACGTTTTCTTCCTGCAGCACCAGCTGTTCCAGAGCAGCGCGCTGCATGCCCGGTTCGACCTCGATGCGTGCTCTGACTTTACCGTTGACCTGCACCACAATCGTGACCTGCTGCTGGACCCGGGCGGATTCATCCACGCTCGGCCAGCCGGCATCCAGAATACTGTCCGGATGGCCCAGCTTTTGCCAGAGCACCTGCGCGATATGCGGCGTGACCGGGGCAATCAAGCGAACCAATGCCGACCAGCCTTCGCGCGCAACGGATTGATCGAGCCCTGAATCATCCTTGCTGGCAGCCTGAAACTTGGCGAGATAGTTGCTGCATTCCATGACCGCGGCAATGGCCGTGTTGAACGTGTAACGCCGCCCGATATCGTCGGTGACTTTGGCAATCGTATCGTGCACCCGCCGCCGCATTTCGCGGGCCTCATCGCCGAGCGCCTCGATATCCAGTGACGCTGCATCACCCTGCGCCAGATGATCATGCACCTGCTGCCACAGTCGCTTCAAAAAACGCCACGCCCCTTCCACGCCTGCATCGGACCATTCCAGGGTTTGCTCCGGTGGCGCTGCAAACAGGGAAAAGAGTCGCACCGTATCGGCACCATAGCGATCAATCAGCAGCGCTGGATCCAATCCGTTGTTCTTGGACTTGGCCATCTTTTCGATGCCGCCATATTCGACCCGCAGGCCTTCGTTCGAACCGTCCTCGTCGAGCAGAATGCCGTGGCTGATGCCACCCTGCTGATCGCGCTGGGCGTCGACCCGCATCGGATTGAACCAGGTCCTGCGGCCGGCCTCGTCTTCGCGATACCAGGTCTCGGCCAACACCATGCCCTGTGTCAGCAGGTTCTTGAATGGTTCGTCGTGCTGTATCAACTCGAGGTCACGCATGACCCGCGTCCAGAAGCGCGCGTACAGCAAGTGAAGAATGGCGTGTTCAATGCCGCCGATGTATTGATCGACCGGCATCCAGGCCTGGGTGCGTTCATCGACCATGGCCTGCTCGTTATCTGCGCAGGGATAGCGCAGGAAATACCAGGACGAGTCGACAAAGGTATCCATGGTGTCGGTTTCGCGTCGCGCAGGCCCACCGCATTTAGGGCATGAGCACTGGATAAAATCTTCGTTCCTGGCCAGCGGACTGCCACTGCCGTCCGGCACCAGATCTTCTGGCAGTTCGACCGGGAGGTCCTGCTCCGGCACCGGCACGTCGCCGCAGTCGGGGCAGTGGATCATCGGGATCGGGCAGCCCCAGTAACGCTGCCGTGATACACCCCAATCGCGCAGTCGAAACTGGGTTCGTCGCTTGCCGAGCTGTTTGGCTTCCAGCGCATCGGCAATCGCATCGAACCCTGCCTGATAATCCAGGCCATCGAATTCACCGGACTGAATCAGCCGAATGCCGTCCTTGGCTGAGTACCAGTCTTGCCATTGACTTGGGTCGTAATTCTGTTCAGCAGCGTCAACTTCAACCACTTGCTGGATCGGTAATCCATAGCGATTGGCAAACTCGAAATCGCGTTCATCATGACCCGGCACGGCCATCACGGCGCCCTCGCCGTAGCTGATCAGGACGTAGTTCGCGACCCAGACCGGCAATGCTTCATTGGTCAGCGGATGACGCACGGTCAACCCGGTATCCATACCGCGTTTTTCCTGCATGGCCAGATCCGCCTCTGAAACACCACCGGTCTGGCAGGAGTCGATAAATTCAGCAACGGCTGGCTGATGGGCCGCGGCCCGTTCAGCCAGCGCATGTTCCGGTGCCACGGCCACATAGGTGGCGCCCATCAGAGTATCCGGTCGGGTCGTGAATACCTTCAGCGTTGCGGCCCGGCCCGCGGCGTCCTCGTATGGAAACTCGATTTCAACACCAATCGATTTGCCGATCCAATTGGCCTGCATGGTACGAACCTGCTCGGGCCAGCCGGGCAGATCATCGAGCGCGGCCAACAGTTCCTCGGCATAGTCGGTGATGCGCAGGTAATACATCGGAATTTCGCGTTTCTCGATCTCGGCACCTGTCCGCCAGCCCTTGCCGTCAATGACCTGCTCGTTGGCCAGCACGGTTTTATCGACCGGGTCCCAGTTGACCAGGCCGGTTTTCTTGTAGGCGATGCCTTTTTCCAGCATCTTCAGAAACAGCCATTGATTCCAGCGATAGTAGTCCGGATTGCAGGTGGCCAGCTCCCGACTCCAATCAATGGCAAAGCCCAGCTGCTTGAGCTGGCCGCGCATGTGCTCGATATTGCCGCGGGTCCATTGGGCCGGCGGCACGCCTTTGGCAATGGCAGCATTCTCAGCTGGAAGACCAAACGCATCCCAGCCCATGGGCTGCAGTGCTGGCCTGCCATTCATGCGATGAAAACGGGTGATGACATCCGAAATACTGTAGTTTCGGGTGTGCCCCATATGCAGATGACCCGATGGATACGGGAACATGCTCATGCAGTAATATGCATCGCGATCCGGTCGGTCAGGAGCTTTGAAGGCCTGCTCCTGTTCCCAGCGTTGCCGGATTGCAGGCTCGATGTTGGATGGATTGTAGGATTCAGTCACTGTTCAATTAACGTGTTCAATCAGTAGTTTGATGGTACTGCATTCCGTCATCAGGCAAGCAGCAGGAAAGGCACGAATCAGGCCAAAAAAAAGCCCGCTTGCGCGGGCCTTTTTTTTAAACGACTACCACCCGCAGCTCAACCGTCGTTACCGGTTAGCTCTTCCCAGGTTTCATTCAGTTCGGCCAACGCGGCTTGAGCGCGTGCCTTGACGTCTTCAGAGATTTCGCCGCCTTGATCCTGCGCGTTCGCCAGCGCTTCTTGAGCAGCCTCACGCGCTTCAGCGGTTTCTTCAACCATTTGATCCCAGGCCTCGGAGCCGCGCTCCATGCCGGAATCCAGGGCTTCGCGCGCTTTCTCGTTGGCTGTGTTGGCCGTATCAACGACCGAAGCCCATGCACCCTGCATGGCATTTTCAGCGTCTTCTGCCATCTGGCCCATCGAATCCTGTGCGTCTTCCGCCATATCATCCATGCGATCGGCTGCATCGTCGGCCGCGTCACCCATGGCATCGCCGGCATCTTCAGCTGCCTGCTCGGCATCATTGAATACCATTTCTGCTTCTTCAGCAGCATTTTCGGCTGCTTCGGCAGTGGCATCTGCTGCGTCCTGCATGCCCTGTTGGGCATCCTCGACGGCTTGCTCTACCGCCGCTTCATCGTCTTGATCGGCACACCCGGCCACAGCCAGGCAAACCAACAGTAATACTATCCAGAGATACTTCATGTACTGAACTCCCAAGTGTATATAGACCGTCCATTGTAGCAAATCGAATCAACAAAACAGGACTGCGGTGCCAAAATCAAGTGACGACCAGCCATGTATAGGTTCATCTCGCTCGCTGCAGCAGCTGCAGAAACGCGTCGACTTCTTCATCGGTCGTCGACCAGGAACATACCAGTCTTGATAAATCCGAATGTCCCGGCCACAAGTGAAATGAAGCGCCATGGTCTTTCAGCCATTGAAGCTTCGCGGGTTCGCCCTGCATGAACACTTCATTGGCCTGCACGGGCCAATGAATACTAAAGTGTTTACTTTGATGAATGCCCTCCGCCAGACTGGCGGCACGGGCATTGGCTTCGGCGGCCAGCACCAACCACAAGTCATTGTCCAGCATTGCCAGCAGCTGAGCCGATACGTAGCGCATTTTCGACAGCAGGTGACCACCCCGCTTGCGACGACGGTGCAGCGCCTCGAGCCAGTCTGGATGGCCGAAAACCACCACGGCTTCGGCAGTCACAGCGCCATTCTTGGTGGCCCCGAACGACAACAGGTCCACGCCGGATTTCCAGGTGATATCGGCCGGTGTGCAACCGAGCCAGGCCACTGCATTGGCAAAACGTGCGCCGTCCATCTGCAGCGGCAACTGCCTGCTTTGACAGACCTCGGCGATGGCCTGCACCTCTTTGATGCTGTAGCTGGTACCGCATTCCGTTGCCTGGGTAATGGAAACCACCGATGGCTTGACGTTGTGTACCCCGTGCGCACCTGCCCCGTCCACTGCAGCAGCTAATGCATCGGCCGATAACTTACCGTCTTGTCCGGGCAGCGTGACCAGTTTTGCGCCGTCGGTATAGAACTCGGGCGCGCCGCCCTCGTCGTTTTGAATATGCGCGGCCTGGTGGCACAACACCCCTCCCCAGGGTGGACAGACTGCGGCCAGCGATATGGAGTTGGCCGCCGTACCGGTCGCGATCGGCAGCACCTGGCAATCGGTTTCAAATCGTTCGGAAAAGACCTGATTCAAGCGTTCGGACCAATCATCCTCAGCGTAGGCGGTCGCCCTGCCTTCATTCGCATCCAGCAAGGCTTGCAGTACGGCAGCATGGGCTGGGGATTCGTTATCGCTCTTGAAGTTCATCAGAGAATGTGCATTCCTATACGCTCGTCAAAATTTGCCGAGCCTGCAATATTGGACATCACAAGGACGCAGTTACGGTGAAATCAGCCAGGATTCAGCGCCGCATTGATCGGGTCCGCAGCTTCAAGCCATACCAGGCCGTCAACAGCATCAACCCGGCCAGCAGCCCGACCGACCAGGTGGGCATCACTGGAACAGCGCGCGCCTCGGGCAGGTCAGGCCCGCGCTCGAATTCGATGGTCAGCACCGGGGGCGTGGCGGAGTTCTCCCGGCTGCCAATCCGCCGCGCATTTGCCGGATTGTCTTCTTCGCCGAGCAGCATCCAGCCAAAGTTGGCTGAAGGCTGATTGACCCAGGCCTGCACATCGGCCACCAACCCGGGCTGTGATACAAATACGAACTCGGTCGTATCGTTGGATAATGCGGTACTGCCCGACGCGGCGGAAACGAAATCACCACCCGGCGTTGTCCAGAACTGATCATCGAAAAACGTATGAATCCAGGTCACATCACCGGTAGCAGCAGCCGCACCTCCACCGCCCGCACCCGGTGCAAACGAGCTGCTCTCGCCCCAGTCGGACATCACACGATGCAGCGTCGCATCAAAACCGGTCGCTTCTGGCGGCACCAGGTCAACCGTAATGGCCAGTGACACGTTCTGAATAACAGAACCGGGTGGAATGGAGGACAAATCAAAGCGCATCAGCGCACGGCGAAGCACGAAATTGGCATTTTCACCGGTTTGTCCAAAAAACAGCGAAGGACCTGAACCGTTGCTCAATTCGCCCGCATCGCGCTCATACAGCGTGTTGTCCCGATCAGGATTGATTGAAATGATTTCTGCATGGACCACGCCAGCGATCGCTATCAGAAGTAGAACCAGAACCGATCTGGCAGAAATCATGAAACGAGGAGTATTCAAAATGAGACGCATATCGCACTTTACCCGGAATTGTATGAAGTAATTAAAAATGATTGAAATATTCGGCATTTTTGGGATTGAACCAAACCCGAGAACAGTTTAATTTATCCGATCGGCGTGCATCGACACATCAAAAGGATTTCGATGCTATTTGGAAGAACCAGAATCACGCTCCAATTGATTGTGCTGTTTCCAGTGTCGACGAACCAAAAAGAAAAAACCAATCAATGTCCTGGCACTCTGGAATCAGACATGAACAATCAGCCCAACTCTAGAAGAAACTTCCTGGTTGCAACCGGGTCCGTCGGCCTGCTGGCGGCAGGTGCGGCCACCATTCCGCTGACAACCCTGGCCAGTCAGCTTCACCAGACTTCACTCTGGCCAGCCCGAGTTCCCAACCCGGATGCCGGTCGAGGCACGCCCCTGCCACCCTTGGGAATCCGCGTGTACTCAAAGCTCGGTTTTGGGCCCCGTCCTGGCGACCTGAGTGACTTCAATAGCCTGGGCGGCAATAACGGCCAGCGATTTACGGCATGGCTGAACGATCAGCTGAACCCGGGCGCAGACCCGCAGGTTGACAGCCGATTGAATGGAAATCCACGCTACCAGACGCTGGATAAATCCCTGACTCAGCTTTGGAACCAGCATCACCGTTTTGACGGCGATGATGCGTATCGTGTCCGCCGGCGACCCTATATAGAAATGCAGAACGCGATGTTGACCCGGGCAGTGCACAGTCGCTGGCAGCTGCGTGAGGTGCTGGCCGATTTCTGGCACAACCATTTCAACGTGGACGGCAGTGAAGAGGTTGTACGCAGTGTGTTGCCCGACTACGACCAGAACGTCATTCGATCCGATATGTTCGGCAACTTCCGCAGCATGCTGGAAAAAGTCGTCAAGCATGCCGCCATGATGTATTACCTGGATAATCGCAGAAATTCGTCGCCCAATCCGAATGAAAACTATGCGCGCGAACTGCTTGAACTGCATACCCTGGGTGCAGTTGAAAATTACTACGGCTCCATTCCAGCTGATGATGTACCAAACAACGGAGATGGTGAACCCGCAGGCTACGTTGAAGCCGACGTGCTGGAGGCCGCACGCCTGCTGACCGGGTTTGGCGTGGCCGATGGTGATGATGGCGCTGCCGATAACGGCTCATTCCTGTTCCGCGACGACTGGCATGATGATCAACCCAAAACCATCATGGGCCAGACCTATACCTACCCAGGCCCGGGCCCCAACGAGGAACAGGAGCTTGACGAGCTGCTTGACTATCTTTGCAGCCACCGTGGCACCGCCGAATTCATCTGCTGGAAGTTGGCCATACGGCTGATTGGCGATAGTTTCGAAGCATCGGACTCGTTCATCCAGTCCGCCGCCAACGTGTTTCAGAACAATTGGCAAAACCCGGATCAGCTGCAGTTGGTCTACGAGCACATGTTGGATACCGGCACCTTCAAACAGGCCTGGGGCGACAAGGCCCGTCGACCGCTCGAGATCATCTGCTCGGCGCTGCGTGCGGCCGATGTCGTTTACGACTTTGAACCTACAGAGAATGGAACTAGCTATAATTTTTTGCGTCGCGTGAACGACGCCGGCCAGCCGCCGTTCAACTGCGAGCCACCGACCGGCTACGAGGAAGACCGCGCCATCTGGAAGGGCAGCAGCCCGCTGATCATGTCATGGCGCGCGGTATCCAGCCTGCTCCGCGACGTTGATTCAGCTTCGGGCGACAACAACTACGTCAATCTCGGGCAGCAAACCAACGACGCCGGCATTCCCATGACACCGAATGAAATCACCGATTTCTGGTTGAACCGGGTGTTGGGTCCGAACCACAATATCTCGACTGCCAAGCGCAATGAAATGGTCGCGTTCCTGAATACCCACAGTGGTGACTTCGGCAACAACCAAGCCATCGATCAAGGCAATATCGACCTGACAGACACTAGCCGCAACAGCCGCTATCAGCGACTGATGCGCGCCTTCTTCCTGCTGGTAGCCCTGCTGCCCGAACGCATGATTCGCTGAGGAGACGTTCATGACTACATTCAATCGACGCGGATTCATCAAGGGCACAGCAGCCGGTGCAGCCGCTGGACTGGTGCCGGGTTTGAGCATTGCCGGCGGTACCGGCGATAACGACCAGATTCTGATTTACCTGTATTTGCGGGGCGGTATCGACGGCTTGAGCATCTATGCGCCCGGGGATAATCATCCGGACCGAGGGTTCTATGAACAAATTCGGCCCAGCCCGAGCGTGCGCTTGCCGGTCAACGGCCCGAATGCCATGGTCAGTCTGGCCGATGGTTTTGGCATGAACAATGCGGCGGCACCACTGCGCGAGCTGTGGCAGGACGACGACCTGGCGATTGTTCACGCCACCGGCCTACCCATCGTCAACCGCAGCCATTTCGAAGCCCAGCGCTTTATGGAGCTGGGCACGCCAGGCGCTACGGTAGGTGTACTCAATGGCGGACAAATTGATGGCGTCCGCACCACGTCCACCGGCTGGTTGACGCGTCACCTGGCAACGGCTGAAAACCTGCCGCTGGATATGACCATGCCGGTCGTGGCCACCGAAAGCCAGGTACCGCTCTCGCTGACCAACGAACCCTCTGCAGTCACGTTACGTTCGCCGGGCAATTTTGATCTGGATCTTGGCGGAAGCATTCAGGAACTTGAAGAGGAATGCGAAGAAAGCTTGCTGAATATCTATGCCAGTGATGGCACGGATTCCGGCATTGCGGGCGAGCAGGCACTGATTGCCCAAGCGCTGGTCGAAGGCATTTTTGATCTAAGCAACAAAGACTACAACCTTGCAATCAGTCCGGCTTCCGATCGATATCCAGTGCAGGACGGGAACAACAATCTTGAGCCCATCAGCGACAAACTGATTACGCTTGAGCGTCTGATCAAGGCAGATATCGACCTTCGCATCGCGCAGCTGGACCAGGGCGGCTGGGATGATCACGCCTCAATGGGCAGCCTGCCGCAAGGCGTGAACGGCTCCTCCGGAAACTTCCATAAACGCATGGACGTGACCGCCCGCGCCGTTGCTGCGTTCTGGGGCCAGATGACCAACAATCAGAAGAATAAAATCACGCTGGTCATGCATAGCGAGTTCGGTCGCCGCGCGTTCAACAATGCCGACAATGGCACCGACCACGGCTCCGGCAATCCGATGCTGGTGCTGGGTGGTAACGTCAATGGCGGTCAGTTCTTCGGCGATTGGCGCGGTATGGGACCTGATGATTTGTATCGAAACCAGGACATCCAGACCACGACCGATTTCCGGCGCGTGCTCAGCGAAATCCTGATCCGACGCCACGGTAACAACAAGCTCGGCATGGTCTTCCCGTACTACTACAACTACACGCCGATGGGCATCGTCAACGGAACAGACATACGGCCGGACTACAGCCCTGCCGATGAAATCACCATTGATGGCTTCGAGTAGCTCGTTCCAGATTAATGACTGTAAAGCCCGGGCCAGGCCCGGGCTTTTTTATTTGGCGACGCGATTATTCTGAACATTCAACAGCGTCCTGAACAAGCAGATCAAGGCAAACGCGAGCACTGAACAGGAGACCATCAACCAAACCACCCTTCCCTCGACAACCTCATCACTCACAAAAGACGAAATCGATAGCGAAGCTGATACAACCAGAGCAAGTTGCCAAATCAGATTTCGCACACTGGGTTTGGAGGCCTGCTGGACCGACGGTTGATCTGCTGAGAAAAAAAGCTTCCCGAGCAAAATGCTGATGACTGCCAGAACAATGAATCCAACGATCGTCATACAGTCCCTCCTAATGCGCTAGTCGCCAGATTAAAAGCCTAACTCAAGGGCAATGCCTGATCAAGCCGTGCTGACACTCAGGAAATTAAGCGTCAGCTGGCCAAGCCCACTCGCTGGAATTACAATAACTTCATGAATATCGGCCCGTACAGCATCCAACCAGCACTCGGCCTGGCGCCAATGGCCGGCGTAACCGACAAGCCGTTTCGGTTGTTGTGCAAGCGCTTGGGCGCCGGTCTGGCAACGACCGAGATGACGTCATCCAACCCACAGCTGCGCGGCACGCGCAAATCGGCCGAGCGCCTGGATCATACGGGCGAGCCGGGTCCGATCAGCGTACAGATCGCCGGCACCGAACCCGAACAGATGGCCGAATTCGCGCGCTACAACGTGGCGCACGGTGCCGAGATCGTCGATATCAACATGGGCTGCCCGGCCAAGAAAGTCTGCAAGGCCTGGGCGGGCTCGGCATTGATGCAGGACGAGGCACGGGTCGAAACCATTCTCAAGGCGGTCGTTCAGGCCGTCGATGTGCCTGTCACTCTGAAAATCCGGACCGGCTGGGCAGCGAATCAGAAAAATGCGCCGACCATCGCCCGCATTGCCGAGGATTGCGGCATCCAGGCGCTGGCCATCCACGGCCGTACGCGCGATCAGAAATATCAGGGCCTGGCCGAATACGACACCATCGCCGAGATCAAGCAATCCCTGTCGATCCCGATCTGGGCCAACGGCGATGTCGACTCACCAGAAAAAGCACACTGGGTGTTGAACCATACGAGTGCCGATGGCCTGCTGATCGGTCGCGCAGCCCAGGGCCGACCCTGGATCTTTCGAGAGATTCAGCATTTCCTTGAAACCGGAGTGCGCTTGCCAGAAACCGGATCGGCCGAAGTGTGCAAGATTCTGGTCGAGCATCTGCAGGCCCTGCATGCGTTTTATGGAGAGCTGCGCGGGGTTCGCATCGCCCGCAAACACCTGGGCTGGTATCTGAAAGCACAGGCCGATGCCAGCGACTTTCTGCGTAGTATCAATCGCGTTGAATCCGCAACCGAGCAAATTGACCGCGTCGAACAGTGGTTTGCGTCCAGTGCAGCACCAATGAGCGAGGCTGCTTGATCCACTAGTCTGCGGTACCTTCGGCACTTGTAGTCAACCGTCATACCGCATCATAATCAGGCTTGAATTGCACCGGAGCCTGGTATGACTTCCATTCATGATCCTGACGGTAGCCGTCTGCCGATCAAGCTGGATTCAACCTCGAACGGCGAGTTCGAGCCGATACCACTGGACAAGGCCGGCATGCTGGCCAATGAACGCGCCCACGAGGCTGCGACCAGCAACGCCAAACGGCTCGGAAAAACCCGGCGCGACTTCCTGGTCTCGGCCTGCGGTGCCGCCTCGACCCTGCTGGCGTTCAACTCGGCACAGGCCGCGCTGGGTCGAACGGGCGGCTGGTTCGCGTTGTCTTCGGAAGCAGCACTGGAGCCTGAAGCAGCGGAACAGGTGCTGAGTGGTAATGAATTCATCCTCGACGTCCAGGGCCACTTCGTCAACCCGACCGGCGCGTGGCTTGACGCACTACCGGAGGAAGCCCGTCCCCTATCCAGCTTCGAACATGCCGGCTGCGCCCGCGGCATCGCCGACGAACCTCGCTCTTACCTGCAGTGCTTTGGCCCGGACGCGTTCATCAAGGATGTCTTCATGGATTCGGATACCGACGTCATGGTGCTGTC
>CAKZPB010000079.1 GCA_937138395.1 uncultured Pseudomonadota bacterium | reverse complement strand
TCTTTGAACGTTAGCGTCCGATACGGGAACGGAATCTCAATTCCGGCATCATCCAGGGCTTTTTTGACGGCGCGCACGACTTCGGAGCGCGACCGGCGCACGTCCAGCGGGGTGGGCTTGGTCCACCAGGTGACCTCGATATCCATGCTGCTGCTGCCGAAGCCGTTGGCGAAGATTTCAACCGGTTTTTCGTCCGACACTGTATCGAGTGTTTGAAGGGTATTTTCGATCAGTGAAATGGCTTTTTCCAGCGATTCACTGTAAGCAATGCCGGTCATGACGGTGATCCGACGCAACGGTTGATCGGTCATCACACGGACTGGATTCTTGTACAGCCTGGAGTTTGGCATGACGATCAGTTCCCCGGTCACGAGCCGGATGCGGGTCAGCCGGATTTCGACGCGCTCGACCTTGCCTTCGATATCGCCGCATTGAATAAAATCGCCGTTTTCAAACGGAAAACGCCACAGCAACAGCATGCCGGCGAAGAAATTCTCGAAGATATCCCGAAAGGCAAAGCCGACGGCGATGGACAGGACGCCCATGCCGCCGAGCAGCGTTGATGGCGTGACACCCGGAAACAGCACAATGGCCGCAAGCAGAATGCCCAGTATCCAGACCGCGATCGAGACCAGTCGCAGAATCAGCAGCTGCAGCGATTCCCGCATGCTGCGATTGCGCAAGGATTTCTGAATCAGCTTTTGCAGTAGGCTGGAAATCAGCCAGGTGACCAGCAGGATGATCACCGCGACAACCATCAGCGGCAGGTGGCCGATAAACGCTTTCCATCCCTCCAGCAGCGTTTCGACCAATAAATCGACCGCGCCATCCCAGGTCATGCTTTCCGGCAGTTCAACCGAGACGTCCGACGGGTTGCCGGTGGCTGACAGGCCTTTGAATAGGGAGAGCATCGTCGCTATTTGGATTCTTGTTTGATTTGGTCCTTCAATCCGATCGGTTAGAAACCGAAACGAATTCCGGATAGGCTTCCATGCCGCATTCGGACAGGTCGGCCCCGCGGTATTCGTTTTCTTCGCTGATGCGGATGCCGATGGTTTGCTTCAATGCAAACCAGACGATGAAACTCGCACCGAAGACCCAGAAAAAGATCGTGGCTGCGCCGATCAGCTGGCCGGACCAGGTGGCCCCGTCATTGGTGAGTGGCACCAGTAACAAGCCCAGCAGTCCGACAGTGCCGTGCACCGAAATCGCACCGACCGGGTCGTCGATGCGTAAACGATCCAGCGCCAGGATGGAACCGACGACCAGTAGCCCACCCGCGGCGCCAAACAACGTGGCCTGCAGTGGTGACGGTGTCGAGGGCTCGGCCGTGATTGCGACCAATCCTGCCAGCGCGCCGTTCAAGGCCATGGTCAGGTCGGCCTTGCGGAACAAGAAGCGGCTCAGAATCAATGCAGCAATCAAACCACCGCAAGCTGCGGCATTGGTGTTCATGAATACGACGGCGACGCTGTTGGCGCTTTCAACCGATGCCGTGGCCAGCACCGAGCCGCCGTTGAATCCGAACCAGCCCATCCACAATATAAACGTGCCAAGCGTGGCCAGCGGAAGATTGGCGCCGGGTATGCCGTTGATGCGGCCACCCGGACCGAACTTGCCCTTTCGTGCACCGAGCAGCAGCACACCGGCCAACGCGGCCGCTGCACCGGCCATGTGGACAATGCCGGAGCCGGCAAAATCAGAGAAACCCAACTCGCTTAAGGAATACAGCCCGAACACCGGGTTTTCACCCCAGGTCCAGCGGCCTTCCATCGGGTAGATAAACCCGGTCAGGACCACGGCAAACGCGAGAAAGGCCCACAGCTTCATGCGCTCGGCCACGGCACCCGAAACAATCGACATGGCGGTGGCCACAAACACGACCTGGAAGAAGAAGTCGGCTGAAGGAGCATAGGTGGCAGCCTCTTCGGCCCCGCTGACGCCATCACCTGTGATGCCGGCCAGCAACACATCGCCGCCGTACATGATGGCGTAGCCACAGATCAGGTACATCGTGCAGGCTACTGCGTACAGCGCCACGTTCTTGGTCAGAATTTCAGTGGTGTTCTTGGCGCGCACCAGGCCCGCTTCCAGCATGGTGAAGCCGGCTGCCATCCACATGACCAGCGCGCCGCAGATCAGAAAGTAAAAGGTATCCAGTGCGTACTGCAGCTCAAAGACCGAGTTGTCCATGCGTGTTCCCTCTCAAAAGATGTGTTCAGTTCGCTGAGCGGATCGGGCTAGATGGCGCTCTCACCGGATTCGCCGGTGCGGATGCGGATGACCTGTTCCAGTGAAGTCACGAAGATCTTTCCATCGCCGATCTTGCCGCTGTTGGCGGTCTTGGTAATGGCTTCGATCACGTGTTCGACCAGGTCATCGGCCACGGCCACGTCGATCTTGACTTTCGGCAGAAAGTCGACCACGTATTCAGCCCCCCGATAGAGCTCGGTATGACCTTTTTGCCGGCCAAAACCCTTGACCTCGGTAATGGTCATGCCGTTGATGCCGATGGCGGATAAGGCTTCACGCACATCATCGAGCTTGAATGGTTTGACCACGGCGCTGATCAGTTTCATTGATAATCTCCCTGGGCTCGCAATAAGGGGTTGCCTTATTAGTATAGGGAATTCAGCAGCTTAATCGGGTTGCGCTTCGGCATTTGGGGATCGCAGCAACCTGTGGTTACAGCATCCAGAGCCAAAAAAAAGCCGGGCAGGGCCCGGCTTCACGATCTCGGTTTGGGGTTGCTCGAGATTATTGGCGTTCGATATTCAGCTCGCCGCTGAAGGTCTGAGCCTTGATGCGCACGCCGCCGTTGCCATCGATCAACATCATTTCTTCGCCGGGACCGGCACGCTCGATGACGTCACCACCGAAGGCATTGTTCAAGTCACCGGAGAACGTATTCGCTTCCAGATCCATCTGGGTGGTGGCAGGCAGCACCAGTTCGATATCGCCGCTGTGTGCGCTGAGATCGAGTGTTGCACGGTCCAGCGGGCTGATGTTCAGGACCAGGTCACCGGACACGCTCTGTGCTTCGAGGTCGGACACGTCAAACGCTTCGATCGTGACATCGCCGCTGACGCTTTCGACGCTGATGCGGCCGCGCAGTTCGGTGGCCTCGACATCGCCACTAACTGAAGCCAGGCTGGAATCGCTTTGACCGCCGCCTTCGACATACAGATCGCCGCTGACGGTCTTGGCATCCAGGCGCTCTGGAAGCACATTATCGAGGTCGATATTACCGCTGACCGTGGCAACTTCAACGCGTGCGCCGAGCAGGTTTTCCACCTGAAGGTCTGCACTGACGACTCCGGCACGCACTTCGGCCGCGACCGGGACGTAGAGCGTCAGATCAGAGCTCGACACACTGTCGCGCCAGTTGTAGTTGCCGTCCTTGGGCTCCAGCTCGATGCGCCAGTCATCCGGACCGCCGGTGATGATCAGCTCTTCAACGTCGTCGCCGAGCTGGCCTTCAAGTCGGAAGCTGTTGTCGTCATGACCAACAATGTCGAAGTTACCGGTGACTGCTGTGAAATGAATGCGGGCGTCTGCATTGGCTTCGCGGCTTTCATCGATTTGCTGCCGGGCTTGTGCCGAA
This sequence comes from uncultured Pseudomonadota bacterium, assembly GCA_937138395.1. Classification (GTDB taxonomy): domain Bacteria; phylum Pseudomonadota; class Gammaproteobacteria; order Xanthomonadales; family Wenzhouxiangellaceae. The sequence goes on along the minus strand of CAKZPB010000079.1, from coordinate 94,655 downwards.
AGGCAGAAGGAGGCCACCAGCGTAAGCGTCAGGAAGCCAGCCCATCGTGGCGTTGTTGGGGGATTAAATGTCATAGTGCTGTACTCCAGTTGGTCGTTGTTCAGTGTGGGTATTTCGGATCATGCCGATCGACTGGGCTTGATTGACGAGGCGCGATTGCTGGAGCCGTTTAGCGGCCAACGTGTCGATCAGCACTTGATAGCCGGGGTTCAGCTCCAGCGCGCGTTCCAGTTCGTCAATGGCCACCTCGTATTCATTCCACGCGATGCGCATGTCTTCAGGCCAGCTAACCTGGCTGATCATTTGGGGCACCAGGCTGCTGGCACTCATCGCTTCCGCCTCGGCCTGCAGCGCCATCGTGCGATGCAGCTCGGACCAGTTGGGTGCGTTGTAGTTGGTAATGGTGACTACGGCCAGAAAACAGGCTGCTGCCGCAGCGCCACCGAACCAGGCCCGTTTCGAATGCGGTCGTAGACGGTGTTCGATTTTCGGCCAGATGGTTGAATCAACCGATGCGTGCTGGGGAAGCGCAGCCAGTCGGCGATCCAGCGCCTGGTCATCGATCGTCTGATCATTCATGGATTCATCATTACTGCTCATTTCAATTGCTCCTTCAACAGGGATCGAGCCCGGTTGAGCTGTGATTTGCTGGTGCCGCTATTGACGTTCAGATGCCGGGCAATTTCGTCATGCGTCCAGCCCTCGAGCTGAAACAGCACCAGCACTTCGCGTGCGCGCTTCGGCAGATCGGCAATGGCGCGCTCCAGGTCCAGATCAGCGGCCGGCCAGGGTGGTTCCGGGGCGACCGGTTCGGCATATTCAGCAATGCTTTCAAGGCGTCCACGGCGCTTTTCGCTCAGCGCGCGATTGACGGCCAGTTTGCGCAGCCAGCCGGCAAAGGCCTTCGGTTCCTTGACCTGCTTGAGCTTTTTCCAGGCCAATACGAAACTGTCCTGAAGCCAGTCTTCGGCCAGCGCCCGATCGCCGCCGCTCAAGCGCCAAAGCATGGGCATCAGGCCCGAGGCATGAGCTTGATACAGCTGCTCAAATGCGTACCTATCGCCGTCCTGAGCGGCTTGCACTTGCACATCAAGCATCGTTTGTTCATCGGTCACCATGGCATCCATACTCACTAAGATGCGGCCAGTGTGCAAAAGGTTGGAATGGATTGTTGAATTGTTTCAATCAACCGGCCCTGAATAGTTGAAGCCGAGTGCACAAAACGGTGACAATAGCCTTGCACTCAATCGGTTGTTTTCGCATGCCTGAATTGTCGACCCATTACGACTTGGCTATTGCATGTCTGATCGCTGCTGCTGCGCTGATCGCCTTGACCGAATTCCCGGTGGCCTGGGCCCGCAGGCAAATGGATGGCCGCTACGACAACCGCAATCCACGCACGCAGCAGGCCCGATTGACCGGGTTCGGCGCACGCGCACTGGGCGCGCATCAGAATACAATCGAGGCGTTTCCAGTATTTGCTGCCGGTCTTTTGTTGGCGTTGCTGTTTCGCGCCGATCCGGGCTGGGTCAATGGTCTGGCCATGCTGTTCATTGCAAGCCGTTTGACCTACATTGCCTGCTACCTGGCCGACCTGCACTGGTTGCGCTCGCTGATCTGGATGGTGGGTTTTGGCGCTTCGATTGCACTGATGCTGTTGCCGCTGATTTGACGATGTTTACAGCGGCCTTAACCAAAAATCACACAGGAATCTTAGGCTATGGCAGAAGGCAATCCGTTGGTTGACTTCACTTCGCGCGCAACTATCGCAACAGGTATCGCGGCTGGCGCCACGCTGTTACTGGTCGGGGCAGTCAGTCCTGTGGTGGGGCAGGATCCCGCGCTTGAAACGGAAGCAGCCAGCTCAAATGCGCAGACACCTGCTCTGCTGATAGATCCAGCGTTTCTGGAAGCCGATCCAGACGACGATTTGCAACCCGTTTTTGCACGGGTACACCCGACCTGGCGTTCATTTGAGCCCGAGTGGTCAGCGGCGCCTTGTCCGTTTCCAGCGCAAGTTGACTACGATCGGGATCGGATTCAGTGTGGCTATGTGCTGGTCCCGGAAAATCGCAGGGATCCGAACAGCCGATTGATCCGCCTGTCCATTGCCAGGGTTCGATCGTCGGAGGACGATCCGGCGGCAGGGACTACTGTTCTGCTATCGGGCGGCCCGGGGCAGGCCATTATGGATGCAGCCCCAAGGTTTGTGTCTGGCGTATCGCCCTGGCACAAGAATTTTGTTCAGGTCAGCCATTTGATTCTGCCCGATCAGCGTGGCACGGGCTACTCGGAAGGTTTTTTCTGCCGCGGCTTGAATACTTCACAGCTGGATCACCCCGATCCTTACAGCCAGCAATCGGTCCGCCAAATGACTGAAGGGTATCAACGTTGTCTGGAGGAGGGCGAGCAGCGTGGCGTCGATGCTACGGCCTATACAAGCTGGGACAATGCCATGGACATGCGGGATATTCGCCGTGCACTGGGAATTGAACAGTGGAATGTGTTCGGGATTTCCTATGGCACCGAACTGGCACAAGCGGTGCTGCGCGTCGATGGGGAAGGTGTTCGCGCGGCGGTGCTGGATTCCGTGATTGCGCCGCCGCCCATGAGCTGGAGCAACTTGCCATTTGGCATGCGCAGCGCCCTCGACGCGATCAATGCCGCCTGCGTCGAGCACGGCACCTGTGCCGAGCAGTTTGGCGACCTGAGCGAATGGGCTGAGCAGGTGGTGGAAAGTTATCGAGATCGGCCTCTGGTGTTGACGGATTTGCCGCCCGAGGTTGCGCCGAGCGGACAGGTGATCCTGAACCGGAAAGTGGTCGCCATCTCGCTATTTCAGGCGCTGTATGACCGCGCGCTGTATCCTTCATTTCCAGCCATGATGAGCGCTTTGCAAAACCGCAATATCGAGGCGCTGCAAGCCTTCGCAGAGCAACTTGCCCCTCGGGTGTCATTAGCGGTTGGTGAAGGAATGGGCATCATTTCGACCTGCACCGGCTTTGCCCTGAGTGACCAGCAAACTCACGAGGACACGGTGAACAACGAACCGTTCTGGAGTGATGTGCTCAGCGATACACTCCGGTCTTCCGCGTGTGATGCCTTGGGCTTGAACGAGCTCGATCCACTGCATACCAATCTCGAATCCGACCGGCCGGTGTTGTTGGCGGTAGGCACGGTTGATCCGATTACCCCGCCGGCCTTTGCCGCCTATGTGCTCGAGGGGCTGAGCAACGCAACGCTTGTTGAAGTCCCGTATACCGGCCACTTTGCCACGCTGCCTGAATGTCCCAGCGAGATCATGACGCAATTTCTGAGGCGGCCGGACCAATCGCCCGATACGAGCTGCATTGCCGACATGCCGGTTGTGGATTTTGTCACTGAGTACAGGGCCGATCCAGCAGCGTTCAGAATGCTGCGATCAATTCAACGTGGACAGTACACCGGGCTGATTCTGCCTGCGTTATCCGTTGTGCTGCTGCTGATCGCGCTGCTTGCGTACCCGTTGGCCTGGCTCGGGCGCAGGCTGGATGGTCATCAATCGATCCCGGGCTACGCCACGCAACGCCTGTTTGCCTGGCTGGCGGCGGCGCTGGCGCTGGCCGGTATCGGATCGCTGGCGCTGGCCGTCAGTCAGACGCTGGCGCGTGCTGCTGCGGTCTTGCCGCTGGGACTAATCGGGCCAACGGGATGGATAGCGCCGCTGATCATCCTTTCGGTCTTGATTGTGCTGTTGGCCATTGTCCAGCTGCTTCGGAAACCATTCAATAGCGGGACTTGGGCTGGATTGCTCACGGTTGCTGTGTCGAGCATGATCATAGCCGGTTGGCTGACCTGGACGGGTCTTTTAATTTGAAACGAGCCAGAACACTGGATTAGGCAATAGTGGATTCATTTGGCATAATAGATCTCGAAGCCGCAGGATCAGGTTGCGGTCCGTTTAATTTTCATATTGTTTGGGAGGCATCATGGCTGGAAAGTTCGAAGTTTATAAAGACAAGAAAGGCGAATTTCGTTTTCGCTTGAAAGCCGGCAACGGGCAGAATATTCTGGCCAGCGAAGGCTACGCCAAGAAAGCGAGCTGCATGAACGGCATCAAGTCGGTGCAGACCAACTCGCAAAAGCCGGATCGGTTCGAGCACAAGAAGACGCCGTCCGGAAAATATTCCTTTGTGCTGAAAGCGGCCAATGCACAGGTCATCGGCACCAGCCAGACCTATGCCTCGGAATCCGGCTGCAAGAACGGTATGAAGAGCGTGGCCACGCAATCTCAGGGTGCTAAGGTCGTCGACGAAACGGCCTGATTGAACCCGATGCCTCCGACCGAGCGGACGCCGCCGGTCGGAGATCAAACCTCGCTATCGATGGCAACGCATCAAGCACGATGCGTTGCTTGGTAATGCTTCAATTTGTGGGTGATGCTGGTTGTGGGTGATGCCAGGGCTCTTGATTCCTGCAGCCAATCCATATTCTTGTGAGTATTCAATATTCACGCCTTCGAATAGTACTGATTGAGTCTTTCCGCTAGACTGCGGCTGATGAACCGCAGAACCAAGATTGTCGCGACACTCGGCCCGGCCACGGATGATCCGGACGTGATCGAACGCCTCATCATGGCCGGTTGTGATGTCGTTCGCGTCAATTTTTCGCACGGCGATGCCGAATCGCACGCGCGTCGGATTCGACTGGTGCGCGCAGTGGCGCGCGAGCTCGACACCGACGTTGCGGTGTTGGGCGATCTGCCTGGGCCCAAGATCCGCATCGGCCAATTTCGCGAGGGTTCGGTCGAACTCAATGTGGGTGATTCGTTTGCGCTGATTGCAGACGAGGCCGCCCCGGCCGGTGATCAAAATCAGGTCGGCGTTAGCTATGCCGGGCTGGCACAGGATGTTCGCCCGGGTTCCGAGTTGTTGCTGGATGACGGTCTGATGTCGCTGCGGGTGGTTGCGGTTGAAGGCAGCACAATCCATTGCCAGGTATTGACCAGTGGACGCCTGCACGACCGAAAAGGCCTGAACCTGCGCGGCGGTGGCTTGTCGCTGCCGGGGGTATCCGATGAAGATAAACAGCATATCGCCAAGGCTGCTGAATGGCAGGTGGATTATCTGGCCGTGTCCTTTCCGCGCAGCGCCGAGGATATGAATCACGCGCGGGATTTGCTGCGCCAAGCCGGCGGTGAAGCGGCGCTGGTTAGCAAGATCGAGCGCACCGAAGCGCTGGATCAGCTCGATGACATTATCGAAGCCTCGGACGCTGTACTGGTCGCGCGCGGCGACCTGGGCGTTGAAATCGGCGAGGCCGAGCTGCCCGGCCTGCAAAAACGCATCATCACTGCATCGCTGAATCTGAACCGGCCGGTCATTACTGCAACCCAGATGATGCAGTCGATGATCGAGAGCCCGATCCCGACGCGCGCCGAAGTCTCGGATGTGGCCAATGCCGTGATTGACGGCACCGATGCGGTCATGCTGTCGGCCGAAACGGCGGTGGGCAAACATCCGGTGCGGGTTATTGAGGCCATGGGCCGAATCTGTGAAGCGGCCGAGCGCCACGTCCAGGCGCACATTCCGCAGCGCCGGCTGACCGTCAAACCCGAACGAACCGATCAGGCGATTGCCATGGCCGCCATGATTACCGCCAATAACGTGCCGCTGGATGCAATTATTGCGCTGACCGAATCGGGCTCAACGGCGCAGTGGTTGAGCCGCGTGCGCTCGCCGGTGCCGATTATTGCTTTATCACCCAATCGCGCCAGCCTGCGCAGGATGCGATTGTTTCAGCACGTCCAGCCGCTGTTTTTCCCGGCCGGTCTGGCCGACGATCCGATCGATCGTTCCGAGCTGGTTGAGCAGGCCCTGCAGCGCGCGCTGGAAGCTGGTCTGATCGAAGCGGGCCAGCGCGTTATTCTGACATTTGGCGACCAGATTGGCCGTCACGGCGGCACCAACACCATGAAGATTCTGAAGGTACCAGCGGCTACGAACGATTCGACTCAGCCCGAGTTGGCCAACCTGTGAATTCAAGCAAAGTTTGGCTCGCCGAAGTTCAGGTCAGACAGTACAATAATCCTATGAACTTGTGCTTTATTTACTATCGGTAAGCAAAATCGATCTTTGGGTCGAATTATTTTATTCAGGAGCCCTTACATGACGGATCAACTGGAGCAACTCGTAGCGACGGCCCAGGCCATGGTCGCCCCCGGTCGCGGCATTCTTGCGATTGATGAATCAAGTGGAACGATCGCCAAGCGATTGGCATCGGTCAATCTTGATAACAGCGAAGCGCATCGCATTGCCTATCGTTCAATGCTGCTGACCGCCGATGGGCTGGGTGAGCATATTTCAGGTGCCATCCTGTTTGACGAAACGCTGCGCCAGAACACGCCGGCTGGCCCGAGCATGGTCGAAGCCATGCAGGCTGCCGGTGTCATTCCGGGCATCAAAGTGGATACCGGCGCCAAGCCGCTGGCCGGATTCGATGGAGAAAAAATTACCGAAGGCCTCGATGGCCTGCGCGAGCGATTGGCCGAGTATGTTCAGTTAGGCGCAAGATTCTGCAAATGGCGTGCAGTGATCACGATTGGCGAAGATATTCCCACGCGAACGTGCATTGACGCCAATGCGCACGCGCTGGCGCGCTATGCCGCACTCTGCCAGGAAGCCGGCCTGGTACCGATGGTCGAGCCGGAAGTATTGATGGACGGCACGCATGATCTGGACACCAGTTTTGACGTGACCGAGGCGACGCTGAAGGCGCTGTTTTCCGCGCTGTTCGAGCATAACGTGCTGCTGGAAGGCACCATTCTGAAAGCGTCGATGGTGATTTCCGGCAGTGAGGCCAGTGATCGCGCTGGCGTCGATGATGTAGCCGAGGCCACGATTGACTGCTTGCTGAATGCGGTACCCGCCGCCGTGGCCGGCATTGTGTTTCTTTCCGGCGGCCAGGGCGATGTCGAGGCGACTCAGCATCTGGATGCGATGAACCGGATGGGCGACCTTCCGTGGCCGTTGTCCTTTTCGTATGGCCGTGCGCTGCAGCAGGCCTGCCTGAAAGAATGGGCGGCTGATCCTGATCACAACGTTGCCAGTGCACAGAAGATTCTGCTGCATCGGGCCAAGATGAATGGCCTGGCCGCGCTCGGTCAATGGAGCCAGGATCTGGAGGGCTGACTCCGGTCAAGTCTCAACCCTGTTGAACAGGCTGGCCTGCGATGCCAGCCTGTTTCATTTTGATCAACTGAGCGATATCCACTGATTCCGATGAACGACAAATTCAACGAACAGGCGCTGGACTACCATCGCTATCCGACCCCTGGCAAGATCAAGATCACGCCGACCAAGGCGCTGACCACCCAGAAGGACCTGGCGCTGGCTTATTCTCCAGGCGTTGCGGCGGCCAGCACCGAAATTGCCAACGATCCACTCAAGGCGCGCGAATACACCGCGCGCGGCAACCTGGTAGCGGTCATCTCGAACGGTACGGCGGTGCTGGGTCTCGGCGACATCGGGCCGCTGGCGTCCAAGCCGGTCATGGAAGGCAAGGGCGTATTGTTCAAGAAGTTTGCCGATATCGATGTGTTCGACATCGAAGTGGATGAATCGGATCCAGAGCGACTGATCGAAATCATCGCCAGCCTGGAGCCGACCTTTGGTGGCATCAACCTGGAAGACATCAAGGCACCGGAATGTTTTCAGGTGGAGCAGGCGCTGAAAGACCGGATGAATATTCCGGTGTTTCATGATGACCAGCATGGCACAGCGATCATTACAGCAGCGGCGGTGACCAACGCGCTGATGTTGGTCGACAAGTCGCTGGATGAGGTCAAGCTGGTGGCCTCTGGTGCTGGCGCTGCCGGCATGGCCTGTCTCGATCTGCTGGTCACGATGGGGTTGCAGAAGGCGCACATCACGGTATGCGATCGTGAGGGCGTGGTCTATGTCGGGCGCGATCAGGATATGGACGATCGCAAAGCGGGCTATGCGCGCGATACGGAAGCGCGCACGCTGGCCGATGTCATTGCTGGCGCAGATATCTTTCTGGGCGTGTCCGCGCCGGGCGTGTTGAAGCCCGAGATGGTCAAGCAGATGGCCGATCAACCGATCATCCTGGCGCTGGCCAATCCAGTGCCGGAGATCATGCCGGACGAGGCCCGTGCAGCACGACCGGATGCGTTGATTGCAACCGGGCGCTCGGACTTTCCAAACCAGGTCAACAACGTCTTGTGCTTTCCGTACATTTTCCGTGGCGCGCTCGACGTGGGTGCTACCGCCATCAATGATGAAATGAAGACGGCCTGCGTTTCGGCCATTGCCGAGCTGGCGCGCATGGAAGTCTCGGACGTGGCCGCGCAGGCCTATGAAGGCGAATCAGTCACATTCGGGCGCGATTATCTGATTCCGCAGCCGTTTGATCCGCGATTATTGGTCCAGCTTGCGCCGGCGGTAGCAAAAGCCGCGATGGAATCCGGTGTGGCCACGCGACCAATCGAGGATCTCGAAGCCTATCGCGAGCGCTTGAACCAATACGTGTTCCGCACCGGCCTGTTGATGAAGCCGGTATTCGAAGCGGCGCGCAACAACCCCAAGCGCGTCGTGTTCGCCGAAGGCGAGGAAGAGACCGTGCTGCGCGCCGTTCAGACCATCGTTGATGATGGTTTGGCCAAACCCATTCTGATCGGTCGACCGGCAGTGGTCGAGATGCGTATCGAGCGCGCAGGGCTGCGCTTGAAGATCAACGAGCATTTTGAACTGGTCAACCCGGAGTCGGATCCGCGTTTCAAGGATTACTGGACCACGTTTCATCAGATTACCGAGCGACGGGGCGTGACGCCGGATTCAGCCAAGGCGATTGTGCGTACCCGAAACACGGTCATTGCTGCGGTCATGGTTCATCGCGCCGAGGCCGACGCGATGATCTGCGGTGTGGTTGGTCAGTATCATAAAAAATTGAAATACGTCACCGAAGTGCTTGGCTTTGCCGAGGGGCTTGCCACCATGGGTGCATTGTCGGCCATGACCAACGACAGCGGGACCTACTTTGTTTGCGACACGCATGTCAATGCCGATCCCACGGCCGAACAGCTGGCCGATGTAACGCTGATGGCCGCTGAGAAAGTCCGCATGTTTGGCATTACGCCGAAAGTGGCCCTGCTTTCGCATTCGTCGTTCGGCAGCCACGTGGATGCCCAGGCCTCGAAGATGCGGCAGGTACTCAAACTCGTTAGAGAACGCGCGCCAGCGCTCGAAATTGAAGGCGAAATGCGCGCCGATGCGGCTTTGATGCCTTCCATCCGCAATCGGATCTTCCCGAATTCTGCGCTGTCTGGTCAGGCCAATCTTTTTATCATGCCCGATCAGGATGCCGCCCATATTGCGTTCAACATGGCGCGCGTGATCGGCAAGGGCGTGAATGTCGGTCCGATTCTGATGGGTGTTGGCAGACCGGCACACGTGCTGACGCCCTCAGCGACCGTTCGCCGCGTTGTCAATATGACCGCGATTGCGGTGGTTGATGCGCAGCGATTTCAGAAGGCAGAACCATCCAAGTAAGAAAGGTTATGCGTGGACCTCGTCAGAGAGGATCTGTTTTCTTTTGAATCCAGAAACTGCCGCCACCGAATGAGCGGCGGTCGTCAAATCCCAGCGCATCGGCGACCAGTTCGGGAAACTTCAGCTGCGCGTAGTTGCTTCCAAAAGTCACCTGGTAGGCATCGGTCTGCATCAACAGTGCACGCAGCAAATACTGTTCATTCCAGCTCCGGTTATCCTCCAGCACCCATTCCTTCAGATATTCGGCCGGCAGGAAAATGTCATGAAAGTGGATGTGGACAGCACGATCCAGCCTTGGAAGCACTTCGAACATCAGGTAATTAAGGTCACTGCCGGTCTTGCTGACGTGCGATGAGTCGATAAACAGCAGATCGCCTGATTTGAGCTGCTCGAAGGTTTGTAGCGGGACATCCTGGACACATTGGATAATGACTCGATTCAGGCCGGGTAGTTGTTGACGAAGAAAATCGCGTGGGTAGGGTTCGATACAGGTGATGTCCACGGCCGATTCGAGAAATCGGTCATTGACGTCGGCCATCAGCAGCGATGAAAAGCCGGAGCCGACCTCGATAATGCGGGACGGACGCAGTGATCGAAGCAGCACGAACAGCGCTCTTGCATCCAGCCAGCTGAACTGGGAGTTCTGGGTGTAGAAACTGCTTTCATCCTGCGCCTGTTCCGGATAATCGTAGTCCTTGATGAAACGCTTGAAATCCTGTTTCAGAACTCGACGGTGTGATGCATCGTTGAAATCGATGCCCAGGCATTCGGGTATGGATTCCGGCCAGAGTCTGTCCTTCTGGCTTTCAAGCGCTGCCGGATCGACAACCGGCGAGTAGAAGTGGCCATTCGGATGCGACGCACGGATTGATGAATCGTCAGACATGAGTACTATTCCGTAAAGTGGGCTGAACGGGCCATGGGAAATCCAGCCTTTGAATTGTAGCGGTAATTCGCTGACGGGGTCGTTGTAACGTCGGCGGCAGACTTATCGATGCCAGGTGACCGGCGGCTCCTGAAGCTCAGACAATTGTTCGCGCAGCTGCTGGATGACCTGCTCCCAGTGCCGGTCATCCTCGAACCAGGGAAATGCCTTGGGAAAGGCGGGATCATCCCAGCGTCGCGCCAGCCATGCCTGGTAGTGCAGCATGCGCATTGCGCGCAGGGCTTCGACCAGATTCAACTCTGCGGCGTTGAAATCACAGAACATTGCATACTCATCCAGCAGCCACTGCCACTGCTGCTCGCGCTCATGTGCTTCGCCGGAGATCAGCATCCACAGGTCTTGTACCGCAGGACCAGTCCGACAATCATCCAGGTCGACAAAGTGCGGCTGGTCCCGCCACAGGATATTGCCCGGATGACAATCACCATGCAGTCGAATCGTCTGAAAAGACCCGGCCCGCTGCCAGCAGGACTGAATATGCTGCATCAAATCCCGGCTCAGGCTTTCAAAGGCCGATTCCAGATGGGCTGGCAACCAGCGTTCCTCCAGTAGCCATTCCGCGGGCTCTAGCGCATGGGTTTCCGGAGTGATCGATGCTCGAGAGTGAAAATCCGAAGCCTGGCCGACTGCATGCATGCGACCCAGCGCCCGGCCGAGACTGCGCAATACGTCTTCATTGGCGGGCTCCGGCGCATGCCCGCCCTGGCGCGGAAACAGCGCAAACTGAAAGTCTGCATGCTCATGCAACGAACTGCCGTTGAATTCTAGGGGCGCAACCACCGACAGACCGGACGCCGTCAGCTCGCCGGTAAACGCATGCTCTTCCATCAGCGCATCGGTGGTCCATCGTCCGGGTCGATAAAATTTTCCAATGACAGGCGGCTGATCATCCAGGCCAATCTGCCAGACTCGATTTTCGTAGCTGTTGAGTGCCAGCAGGCGACCGTCAGTCATCAGCCCGAGCGACTCTGCGGCCTCCAGCACCCGTTCCGGCAAAAGCGTTTCAAACGGATGTGTTGTGGAATGTTCAGAACAGTTCATGAAGCTATTCTGAACTGAAAGTTCAACCAATAGGGATTTCCAATGCAATTTATGCTTTAAGGCTTCACTGACAGCGTCGTTGCAAACCGGTGTTAAAACCTTCGAGAGTTCCATGATATATCTAACCAGGCGACATGATGTTTTGTTCAGTGTCGAGACATTCCTTATCGGTATTGAGCGAAATTGGTATTGAAGCGAGGTACCATGGCGGTTGCTTTGTTACTACAATCAACGGCATGAATTCCAGGTTCAGTGGAGTTGTCAACGCCCAACGAGCCCTTTGGCTTGGCTGCATCCTGGCCCTGATGCTGGTGGTTATGCCATGCCGGGTGCAAGCACAGTCAACGGCGGCGCCCGCCGCTGCTGAATCGACGGATCAAACCGAACAGGAGCCGATGGGTCCGCCCGATATGCGGCCTGAAGACGTGGTCGCCATGTCCTGCCAGCTCGAAGACTATGTGGGCGATAGTTGGCTGGATCGGACGCATGCCTACCTGAACCGTCAGCTGTGTGGCCCGGCCGCCTGGTTCGACGGGTTTTTCGGCAGCCAACGTGCCGATGAAGAAACGCCGGTCGGTAGTTTCTTTCGAATACGAAACTCTTTGCGCTGGGATGAAAGCGAAAACCTCGACTTCAACGTGAAGTTTTCCGCCAATATCTACCTGCCGCGTGTATCACAGCGCGTCCGACTGCTGATCAGTCGCGATGATGATCAAGCCGGCCTGGATGATCAGGCCGACAACTCGAATGCAGATGAAGACCTTGAGACCCGCCTGGGCTTGCGATTTCTGCTGAATGAATCGGGTCGGACTCAATTCGATCTCGACGGCACGGTGCGGGTCAAGACCGACGGCCTGAACCCCCGTATACGAGGGCGTGCACGAAATGCCTTGCGCTTGAGCGAAAATTCATTTGCGCGCTTTACTCAGACCGGTTTCTGGGAGCGTGAAGACGGGTTCGGAGTTTCCTCCAGGGCGGACTTGGAGTGGTTACCCGACGATGAAACCCTGGTCCGATTGACAGGCACTGGCACCGTGTCCGAGGCAACCGACGGCATTGATTGGCGTACCGGCTTGATTGGTTTCCGTCAGTTGAATCGCAAGACTGCAGTCCGCAGCGAGCTGGGTGCATTTCGTCGAACCGACGGTAGCCGCAAGCGCGAGGAGGTGTTTGTCAATTTTCGATTCCGTCGGGCTTTTCTGCGCGACTGGCTGTTCTACGAGTTGCAGCCCGAGTATGCCTGGCCGGTCGATCCCGAAACCGGTGATCGTGGCTCGGACTGGCGCTTTATCCTGACGCTCGAAATTCAGTTCGAAAACAAGGCGCACCGTGAATTGCGCGTTGAAGAACAGGGCTTGGAGGACGGTGAGGAGCCGATCGATCACTATCGCGGGCGATGAGTTCGCTGGTATGGAACCGCAGATAACGCAGATTGTTTAAGCAAGGTAATCGGTATTTCGAATGAAGCCTGATGTTTTGGCCGTAGGATATGCACAGCGGGTTTCAGTCAGTGCCCTTTTTCTGACTTCAAACAACTGACCTTGTAATCGATCAACAGCTTTACCTTGCTTCAAGGTAAGCGCAATGATTTTAATCTGCGTTATCTGCGTTTCCGAAATGCCCTGCTAGCGCATCACCGCTGGCACGCCCAGATAATCGGCGATACTCTTGGCCGCTTCCCGGCCTTCAAATACGGCGGTGACCACCAGGTCTGCGCCGCGCACCATGTCGCCACCGGCAAAGATTTTTTCGTTCGTGGTTTGAAATGGCAGGGCTTTTTGATCCTCCACGTTGACGCGACCGTTGCCATGCAGGTCAACCTTGTGATGTTCAAGCCAATCCGGCGGATCCGGCTGAAAGCCGAAGGCAATGATGATGGCGTCAGCCACCAGCTCATGTTCACTGTCTGGAATGATTTCGGCCCTGCGACGGCCATTTTCATCTGGCTGGCCGAGCTGCGTCCGAGCCAGTCGAACGGCAGTAGCGAGCTTATTGCCTTCCTCGATGATCTTAATCGGCTGGCGGTTGAACAAAAACTGGACGCCTTCTTCGCGGGCATTGCGTACCTCGCGGCGTGAACCCGGCATGTTTTCCTCGTCGCGACGGTAGGCACAGGTGACGGATTCGGCACCCTGACGAATGGCCGTTCGAACACAGTCCATGGCGGTATCGCCACCGCCAAGCACGACCACTTGCTGGCCTGATAAATCGATATATGGATATCGGGGGTCTTCGGTGCCGATCACGTTGTGAACATTGCCAATCAAGTATTTCAGCGATGGAATCACGTTATCGAGTGGCGCTTGCAGCAAATTACCGTCCAGCGCCTGATAGGTGCCCAGGCCGAGGAACACGGCATCGTATTCATTCAACAGCTGCTGCAGTTCGAGGTCCCTGCCAACCTCAACGCCAAGCCGGAATTCAATCCCCATGCCTTCCAACAGCTCGCGACGGGTTTCGACGATCTGTTTGTCCAGCTTGAACGGCGGAATGCCCCAGGTCAGCAGGCCGCCAATGCGTTGATTACGGTCAAACACACTCGACTGAATGCCGTGCCGTGCCAGTACGTCGGCACAGGCCAGCCCGGCCGGGCCGGCGCCGACGATCGCGACGCGCTTGCCGCTGGGCTGGACCCTGGACAAGTCTGGTCGCCAGCCCTGTTTGACCGCCTCGTCGGTGATGTATTTCTCGATCGAGCCGATGGTTACTGCGCCGAGCCCGTCGTTCAGCGTGCAGGCGCCTTCGCACAACCGGTCCTGCGGACAGATGCGGCCGCAAATTTCCGGCAGCGAGTTGGTCTGGTGCGACAGTTCAGCGGCCTCGAACAACCGGCCCTGTTCGATCAACCGGAGCCAGTCAGGAATAAAATTGTGTACCGGGCATTCCCATTCGCAGTAGGGGTTGCCACAATTGATGCAGCGCGCAGCCTGGTCGCTAGCGTTTTCCGCTGGATAGTGGCCATAGATTTCATCCCAGCCCTTGATCCGAATGGGTATTTCGGTTACAGCCGGATCCTGTCTGGGCGACTCGATGAAGTGCAGCGAAGATGGTTTATTGACCAATGCGCTCATGCGGCTTCCCGCAGGCGCTGGATCAGTTCGCCCAGCTCAGCAGCTTTCGGTTTTACCAGCCAGAATTTGGGCAACATACGGCGGAAATCGTCCAGCACTTCAGTTGCCCATTCGCTTCGACTCATCTCGGCGTGGCGCTGGATCAGGTTGCGCAGGTGATGAACATGGTTCTCCATGCTATCCGGCGCAATATGGTGAATTTCGATCAACTCATGATTGTAGCGATCGACAAAGTCGCGCTCCAGGTCCAGCACATAAGCAAAGCCGCCGGTCATGCCTGCACCGAAATTAATGCCGGTCTGGCCGAGAATGGCCACGACGCCGCCGGTCATGTATTCACAGGCATGGTCGCCGGCCCCTTCGACCACGGCGATGGCACCGGAATTACGCACTGCAAAGCGCTCGCCTGCAGTGCCTGCGGCAAATAGTTCGCCACCCGTTGCGCCGTACAGGCAGGTATTGCCGAGAATCGGAGTATGCCGAGCCGAGTAGCGAATTCCGTCAGGTGGTCGCAATACGATTCGACCGCCAGCCATACTCTTGCCGACGTAGTCATTTGCCTCGCCCACCAGGTTGATCAGCAGGCCCGTAGCGTTGAAAGCACCGAGGCTCTGTCCGGCCGTGCCTTCAAGGTTCAAGACCAGCGGTTGATTCTGAAGACCGTGCGATCCGTAGCGCCGTGCAATATGACCGGACAATCGTGCGCCGATCGAGCGGTCGTGATTGGCGATGGCGTAGTGATGCTCGCCGCCGCAACCGCTGTCGAGTCCGGCCTGGGCATCCTGCAGGATTCGAGTGGCCAATCGGCCCGGGTCGTGCGGTGGATTGCGCTTGACCGTGCAGAACTGATCGACCGCGTGTTCAGTGGATGATGCCAGCAGTGGCGACAGGTCCAGCTTGTTCTGTCGAGTCGTCAGACCTTCGATTCGCCGCAAATACTGAGTTTGTCCAATCAGCGCTTCGAGGCGTTCGACGCCCAGTTCGGCCAGGAGTTGCCGGACCTCTTCGGCAACAAATCGAAAATAGTTGATGACCATCTGCGGTAGCCCGATGAAGTGCTCGCGGCGCAATGTCTGATTTTGAGTTGCGACGCCGGTCGCGCAGTTGTTCAGGTGGCAGATTCGCAGATATTTACAGCCCAGCGCGATCATTGGTGCCGTGCCAAAGCCGAAGCTCTCAGCGCCCAGTATTGCAGCCTTGACCACATCAAGGCCCGTTTTCAATCCGCCATCGGCCTGGATGCGGACCTGGCCACGTAAATCATTGGCGGTCAACACTTGACGCACCTCGCTCAGGCCCAGTTCCCAGGGTGCGCCTGCGTACTTGACCGACGTCAGCGGACTGGCGCCAGTGCCACCATCGTAGCCGGAGACGGTGATCAGATCGGCATACGCTTTGACTACGCCTGCTGCAATGGTGCCAATGCCCGGTTCGGACACCAGCTTGACCGAAACCAGTGCTTCCGGATTAACCTCTTTAAGGTCATAGATCAGCTGTGCCAGGTCTTCGATTGAATAAATATCGTGATGCGGCGGCGGCGAGATCAAGCCCACGCCCGGGGTGGCAAAACGCAATCGGGCAATCAGGTGGTCGACCTTGTGACCGGGCAACTGGCCGCCTTCGCCCGGCTTGGCCCCTTGGGCGATCTTGATCTGGATGACTTCGGCGTTGACCAGGTAATCGGGTGTGACGCCAAATCGTCCGGAGGCGATTTGCTTGATTTTGGATGACTTTTCGGTGCCGTAGCGGGTCGGGTCTTCGCCGCCTTCGCCTGAATTGGAGCGCGCGCCGAGCCGGTTCATGGCAATGGCCAGTGCTTCATGTGCTTCGGGTGATAGTGCACCCAGGCTCATGCCGGCCGAATCAAAGCGTTGAATGATGGCTTCGATGGGCTCGACCTGGTCAAGTTCGATCGGCTGGCGATCGGATGTCAATTCGAGCAGATCACGCAGCATGGCCGGCGTGCGTTGGTTGACGAGTTCTGCATAGCGCTGATAATCAGACCATTCACCGCTCTGGGCAGCGTGCCGCAGCAAGGTCACAACGTCAGGATTGTAGGCATGAAATTCGCCGCCGTGCACATAGCGTAATAATCCGCCGTGTTCGATCGGCATTTGTTCATTCCATGCCCAGCGCGCCAGCGCGGCCTGGTCCGCATGCAGATCGGTAAAATCAGCCCCTTGCAGCCGGCTGACCGATCCCGAGAAACACTGTTCCACCACCTCGTCGGCCAGGCCGACCAACTCGAACAGCTGTGCGCCGCGGTAGGAACCGATGGTTGAAATACCCATCTTGGACAGAATCTTGAACAGACCCTTGCGGATTCCGCGTCGATAGGCGCGCCCGAACTGCATGGCCTGATCATGCTGCGGTTCGATCTCACCGGACTGCGCCATGGCATGCAGCGTCTGATACACCAGATAGGGATAAATGGCGGTTGCGCCAAAGCCGATCAGGCAGGCGAAATGATGTGGATCGCGCGCGGTGCCGGTTTCGATGATCAGGCTGCAGTCCGGCCGCTGGCCGCTTTCCAGCAGGTAATGATGAACAGCCCCGGTTGCCAGTAGCGCATGGATCGGCAGCTTGTCACGCTCGAGGTAGCGGTCGGAAAGGATCAGGATCTGGCTGCCGCCTGCGACTGCAGCCGATGCATTTCGACAAAGCTCGTCAAGCGCCTGTTCAAGCGGCAGGTCTTGATCGACATTCAGATCAATCAGCGTCGAGGGCAGACCGAACTGTGGCGTATTGATGATCTGGCGCAGTTTGCGTTGCGACAGCACCGGTGAATTCAGTATCACACGCTCGGCCAGCGCCGCACTTGGCGTGAATACGTTGCCCTTGCGTCCAAGGCCCGTTTCAAGCGACATGACAATTCGCTCTCGCAGGCTGTCAATGGGTGGGTTCGTGACCTGGGCAAATTGCTGGCGGCAACAATCGTACAACGAACGAATCTTGGTCGACAGCACCGGCATTGGCGTATCGTCGCCCATCGAGCCGACCGCCTCGGCCTCGGTTTCGGCCAGCACATGGATGACTTCGCGCCGCTCTTCACGACTCAGGTTGAACATCTTCTGATAGGTCGCCAGCGTGTCGGCATCAAATGGTTCGGCCGCCATATGTACATCGACCAGCTCGGAATCCAGGTATCGAACACCCTGTTTCAGCCAGCGCTGCCAGGGCTGTAATCGCTTGAGCTTATCGTCGATGTCGGTACTGTCCATCAGCTGGCCGCTTTCCAGGTCTACGGCCAGCAGTTGGCCGGGTCCGAGCCGGCCGCGCGAATGGACCTGCTCGACCGGCAGGTCGACCACACCCGTTTCCGACGCAACGATCAATCGGCGATCTTCGGTCAAGGTCCAGCGCGTAGGCCGCAAGCCATTGCGATCCAGTCCGCACACGACCCAGCGCCCGTCAGTCATGACCAGCCCGGCCGGGCCGTCCCAGGCTTCCTGGTGAAAATTAAAAAATTCGTAGAACGCGCGTAAATCAGCGTCCAGATTATCCGCCGTCTGCCAGGCCGGTGGCACCAGAATGCGCAGCGCCTGGGGCAGCGGCATACCGCCGATAACCAGCAGTTCCAGCATTTCGTCGAGTGAAGACGAGTCCGAGCCGTGCATGGAAACGGGTGGATCGATGTCGGCCAATTCGGGCAGCAATGGCGATGCCAGTAATTTTCGCCGCGCCCGGGTCCAGTTACGATTCCCGCGAATGGTGTTGATTTCGCCGTTGTGCGCCAACATGCGGAAGGGTTGCGCCAGCTCCCAGCGCGGCAGCGTATTGGTCGAAAACCGCTGATGAAACAGCGCGACCGCGGTAGTCAGCGCCGGATCGGCCAGGTCCGGATAGAACTCGGCCAGGTGAGCGGGCATGACCATGCCTTTGTACGACAGCGTGTGCGCAGACAGGCTGGCAATGTAGGCCTGATCAACGCAATAGGTTTGCTCGAAAGCGCGCCGGCTCAGATACAAACGACGCTGGAATTCATCGGCATCCATCGCTGGTGGTCGATTGATAAAGACCTGCTCAATCGTTGGCATGCTTTGTTGAGCCCGCATACCCAGTGCGTCCGGATTCACAGGTACCTTGCGCCAGCCGGCAACCGTGAGCTGCTGATCCTGGAGTAGGGCTTTCAGCGTCTGGCGCTGGGAGTCCGCTCCGGCTGGATCTGCTGATAGAAAAATCTGGCCAACGGTGAACTGTTCTGACGGCTCGAAGCCGAGCTGCGCTGCTGCGGCGCGCAAGAAATCAACGGGTAGGCCAATCAGCACCCCACAGCCATCGCCGGTTTTTCCGTCCGGTGCGACCGCGCCACGATGAGTCAGTCGAATCAGTGCATTCAGTGCATCCGCCAGGATTCGATGCTCGGGCCGATTGTCCAGTTGGACGATCAGACCAAAGCCGCATGCATCGTGTTCGAAATCCGGGTGGTAGAGCGTTCGCAATGACCGTACTCATGCGTATGGAATCATGCTCAGCATACCCTAGTTTCAGTCTGAAGCCGTCAACTGGAAAGCCAAAAAGCATGCAACCGCAGATGACGCGGATATACGCAGATTCTGCGCACTGGTGTTGATCTGGGCCGCGTGTTGTAAAGTGAGATTCCGGGTTCCGGCGATGCCGGCCCCGGAATGACGGGAACTCAGTGGAGGAAAGCGCCCTGAGCGTTACCAATACAAATCCTGATACCGTGCTCCGAGTCCCGAACACCCGGCTATAAAGAGGACCTTTGTCATTCCGGGGCCGGCATCGCCGGAACCCGGAATCTCGCTCAACTCTCAAATCCGTCTGAAAACAGATTCTGTCCATCGTTATCGAGGATGTTGATCTGCACTGTGCTCGGGCTGGCCAAATCAGCGTCTCCGGATTCAATGGCGAGCTGCAGCGAAAAGGTCTCTTGGCTGTCTTCTTCGGCACCGTCGTTGACGATGGTCACCGAGACCGTGCGCGACGAGCTGTCGCCATCGGCCCAGCTCAAAACCTGATCGACTGCATTAAAATCGCTGCCGGCCGTGGCACTGCCGTTGACCGAGCTGACTCGCGCTTCAACAGCCGATTCGCTGCCGTCAGTGCGCTCGACTGTGAAATCAATGGTGCCGATTGACTCGGGCACTTCGCGAAACGAGGTCGAAAACCGAAACGCACCGGCATCGACGGCCAGCTCGGCCCACAGCGCATCCAGATCAGCCGCTACCCAGCTTGGATGCGAGTCGTCGGCCAGGCTCAGCACACGATCAAAACCGCCGCCGACCAGGTCGGCTGCAACGATGTCGTCATCGCGAAACACCAGCGAGCCCTGCGACCCTGGCAATGCCACATCGACATCGAAACTGAGCAGCATCACATCGTCGGTCAGCCAGTGCGCGGCATCGACGTTTACACCGTCAGGTAAAGAATCGCTGTCGAATACCACTTGATTGAATTGGTCGGCGACAATCTCGATTAAATCTCCGGGCATCACGATTCCGAACGTTGGATCGTCGAAAAACCGGTCAAACGAAACAACCAGATTGCCGTTGGCTGGATTTTGCGTAACCGCGTCCAGGTTGACGCCACCGGGAACGCCAGCGGCTTCGGCATCAAAGAAAATGATCGGTGGATTGCTGCCGGAAGCGAAAAACACGTCGCCCGGTTTGATCAACACGCCGTTGATTTCACGCGCCGTGTCGATGGAATAGGCGGTTGTAAAGCGGTCGAAGGCATCGATATCGGCGCCGTCCAGTTCGCTAACCGATGGAGTGCTGGACGCACTGCCGCTGCCGTCTGGATTGATGACTATTTGTGAGCGGTCGTTGACGATGATCACGGCGGAGCTGCCTGCCTCCGGTACGCGAACGCTCACATCACCCGACAGCCAGAACTCTTCAAACGTCAGTTGAGCCGTGACCGGTAGCGCGATCAGACCGAGCAAGCAACCGCATAGCGTATGCAATTTCAAATTGCTCATGATCAATCACACCCAGCTGGATCTTCACAAACGTTGGGTGCGATACCAATGCAAAAGGTGTTTTCACCATTGTTGATCGAATAGATATTGCTGCAGCTTCCGAAACTCTGTCCTTGCTCCGTATTAAAGTTAAGACTGCTGTCGATTACGAAAATACGGCCACCAACTGTTCTTACTCCGTTTGCCCCGTTGCGGTAAGCAACGATGTTTATTGCCATGCTGGTTCCGAACCCATCCTGTAAGATGCCTTCGTTGCCGTTCTCGATTACCCTGACATTTTCGATACTCGAGCTTGTGCCTATTACAATTCCATCATTGCCCAAGCCCCGAACGGTGCCGTTAAATACCTTGAATGCCTTGACGGGATCATTGGCAAAGATTCCGTTGCCCGTTCCGCTGCCGGAGCAAACGTTGGGATTACCTGAGCAGGTCACCGGGCCGATCAACGCGAAACCATTCAAGTCGATCGTTACGCTATCGGCGGAAACACTGATCAGCGTGGTATCGACGTTGCTGGTGGTCAGATTGCCGGTCAGACGATAGCTGCCTGGGTTGGTGATGGTGACCGGATAGCCGCTGCTATCGCCGTCGAAACAACCAAATACAGCGCAGTCGGCATTGATTTCAAACACGCCATCGCTGGCGTATACAGTGCTGGCGACTAGGCCTAGAATAAGAACAAACAGAGTGGTACGCATGTCTAACTCCTGTTAGATTAGGGTGTTGGCGTTGAACAAACTGCAAACCTGTCTTCGTAAATGCGGTTACTTGATCTAACGAGGTCTTCAAGGAAACTTGGCCATTTAATTGAATGACGATACAAGCAGCAGGTGATAAATCGACCTCGGTGAATCCAATCGATAGCCAGACCGTGGCCGCGATCTACCAGCAGCTGCGCGCGGCGGCGCGACGGGCGCATCGAGCCAATCCGCAGCCGACCATCAATACAACCGCGCTGGTTAACGAGGCCTGGCTCAAGCTGCAGCAGAGTGACCAGGCGTTCGACGACGAGCTGCATTACCTGAAAACCGCGGCGCTGGCCATGCGCCAGATCCTGGTGGACTACGCCCGATATCGAGGCGCGGCCAAGCGCGATCGCGATGAGGAAATTGAACTGATCGAATCCTGTCTGCCTGGTCTGGATGGACAGGCAGTGGATGATTGGCTACAGCTCGACGAGGCGCTGGAACAATTGACTGAATTGGATCCAAGGGCCGCTGATGCCGTCATGTTGCGCTTCTTCGCCGGTCTTTCCATTGAACGCACGGCCGAAGTGCTCGACATTTCGGTCCGCAGCGTGACGCGCGACTGGCGCCGCGCGCGCGCTTTTCTGGGCCAATATCTGGATCAATGAGCGAGACACCGATACCACAGCCGGAAAAGGGCAAGGCCCAGGCCTGGCAACAGGCGGCGGCATTATTCGATCAACTGGCGACGGTGCCGCCTGAAGCACGTGCACCGGTGCTGGAGAAAACGGATATTGCGCCGGAGGTGCGCGCCTGGCTGGACAAGCTGCTGGCTGCCCATGATCGTGACCAAACCGTCATGGTTGATCGACAGATGACTGAGCTGGTGCAGCAACTCATGCCGAGTTCGGCCATCATGCACGACGCCGAGACGTTTTATCAGCGTCGCTTCGGCCCCTGGCAGGCGCTGGAGGAAATCGGCCGCGGCGGCATGGGCCTGGTGCTGCATGGGCAGCGCGCCGACGGCCAGTTCGACAAGCAGGTGGCGATCAAGCTGCTCGACCCGGCCGTGGTCGGCGATACGCTGGAACGCCAGCTGCGTCATGAGCTGAAGATTCTTGCCTCGTTGTCCCACCCGGCTATCGCACAGCTGCTGGACGGCGGCATGACCGAGGATGGCGTGCCGTATCTGGTGATGGAGTATATCGACGGTATGCCCATCAACCAGTATTGCCATGAACAGACTCTGGATCAGCAGCAGCGGCTTGGGCTTTTTTTCCAAGTGGCCGAAGCGGTCAGCTATTGTCATCGCCGGCTGGTCGTGCACGGCGATATCAAGCCTGACAACGTGCTGGTTGACCGTAATGGCCAGGTCAAGCTGCTGGATTTTGGTATTGCCAGCCGGCTGACGGACAAATCAGAATCCGAAAGCGCTGACAACGTTCGGCGCTGGTGTTCACCCGCCTATGCCGCACCTGAACGCCTGCAGGGCGCGGCGCCAGCCGTGGCCGAAGATGAATACGCACTGGCGGCACTGGTCTATGAACTTCTAACTGGCGCGCGCATTCGCAGCGCGCCTGAAATGACGCGGCTGATTGCCGGTGATGCGAATGCGGATGAATCGGTAGCGCAGGCACCGCAAGTGTCGTTGCCGGGCGATCTCGGCGCAATTTTCCGCCGCGCGCTGGCACCTGATCCGGCTGATCGTTATGCCGATGTTGATGCCTTGATCGCTGATTTGCAGCGCTGGTGCAAGCATTATCCGGTGCGCGCGCACGCGGGCGGCGCTGGCTATCAGGCACGCAAATGGCTGCGCCGCCATCGCACGCTGGCAGCCTCTGCAACGCTGGTAATCGTGGCGCTGGTGGTCGGTTTGAGCGCGGCCCTGTGGCAGGCAGACCGGGCCGAGCAGGCCGCAATTCTGGCCAAGCAGAATGCCGAGCGCGCAAGCGCCGCTCAGGTTAGCGCCGAGCAGGCGCTGGCGCGGGCCGATCAGATCAATCAATTTCTGCTGGATCTGTTCCAGGCGCAAATTCCGGATTTACCGCCCGATGAATTACCGACTACGCGGCAGATCCTCGATGCCGGCCTTGAGCGGGCCCGCGATCCTGTTGCCGGTAC
The DNA here is from genome assembly GCA_937138395.1 of uncultured Pseudomonadota bacterium. Classification (GTDB taxonomy): domain Bacteria; phylum Pseudomonadota; class Gammaproteobacteria; order Xanthomonadales; family Wenzhouxiangellaceae. The sequence goes on along the minus strand of CAKZPB010000079.1, from coordinate 71,298 downwards.
GCCAGCGCTGCGAGCGGAATTGCTGATTTCGCTGACCGAGATTCTTTCGTCCCGGCTGCAGCTGGATGAGACCGAACAGTTGCTGAATGAAATCGAGCAGTTGGTGAATCTTGATGAGCAGCCTGCACTGGCTTTACGCCATGCAGTCGTGTATGCCGACCTGGCCCGCAACCGATTCAACCTGGATGAGGCAGAAACGCGTCTTCAACATGCGATTGATTTATATCAGGAGCATGCACCTGATGACCTGATGCGACTTGAAATGCAGCGCGACTTGGCGCGTGTTTGGAGCCGACGTGAGGAGCTCGATCGTGCAGAACAGGCGTTGACCGAGGTAATGGCTGCAGCAGAGCAACGTCCGGATGGTGCTGAACTGGCTTTGAGGGTTGCGACCGACCTGGCGATCGTAGCCGGTAGAGACGGACGGCACGAACTTGCGCTGGACCACTTCAAGCAGATTTTGGACATGAAGCAGTCACTGGACCACGCGCCGCTATCCATTGCCAGCACCGAGGTCAACATTGCAATGCTGGAAAAGATGACGCTTCGCTATGAAGATGCAGTGGTGCGCAATCAAGGGGTCATCGATCGTCTACAACCTTATGATGACGTCCCGCGAGGCATTCGGGCGGTTGCATGGACCAACTTGTCCGATATTGCACGCATGCGTGGTCAATTTGACTTGGCGGAGCAGCACATCGAACAGGCGTTGGCCGAATGGGCTCGGGTCAGAAATCTGGATCGTCCCGAGGATGATTTTATTTTCCATACGTATCGAGCACCATTGCTGGCCGAACAGGGCCGCTACGACGAAGCGGCGGCACAACTCGGCCAGGCAATACCGATGATGCTGGAAAGTGAAGAACCATCACCCCGCCGAATGGGCTTGCAACTGGCAAGACAAGCGCGCTATTGGTGTTTGGCCGGTGAAATTGACCGAGCAGAACCGTTACTTCAAGCAGCGGGTGAATATCAGCATGAACAGGTTCTTCATCAAATAGAACTCGCTGCGGTGTCCTGCGCAATCGAACGTGGTGATCCCGACATGACGTCGGATCGGATTCCTGAGGCGCTGATCGAACAAACGATGGATCAGACCCATGATGCCAGCCAGACTTCGCGGATTGAGTTGCTGCGCGCCGAGCTGCTGCTTCGCGAGGGTCAGCCAGGGCAGGCCGTCAGCTCGATTGAAAATGCAGTGCAGCGATTGGACGATGCCGGTGTACTGACTACGCATCCGCTGCGCACGACTGCAGACCGTTTGCGTCTGGCTGCTGCGGCTTGGTCTTCTGAATCACCAGGACCGGATCGGTAAGCAATGACCGCTCAAGGCATGAAACCTGCTGTCGATTGAATGCAAGATTGATATGCATCAATACTGCGGCTTGGTGAATTGGAATAATATAACGTGAACATTGATCTGGGTCGCATTCCCTTTAGTACAGACTGTGAAATCAGGGGAGGGGCCGGATAGTCACTACTTTCCATTTGACCGGATCCAGATTAGACTGACTGTTGGCAGACCAGGGCTAAGACAGTGGCGACTTCGACATATTTATTCATGATGGGCGGATCAACAATCGCCGCGAGTTCTTTTTGAACAGATTCCTTCCTGATAAACCTGAATGGTGGGCATTGATTCGCCAGCGCTACCGCAGAGATTTCCGCTTTGCGATCATGACGCTGTTCGGATGCCTGCTGATGGTCGTTATTTCCGGCTTCATCATTTTCCGCTTGCTGATCGGTGATTACTACGAGGCATTCATCAATACTTGCATCGTGCTCAGTCTGGCCATTGTCATGCTGTATGCATTTCGCCAGTCCGACAGCAATCGCGCTGGCATTCTGTTTATTTTTGTCAATATGACGGCGTGTGTAGCGACAACGGCGATGTTTGGTTCGACAGGACTCTTCTGGGCATATCTGGTGCTTTGGGTCAATTTTCTGATGGCTCGAAAGCGCATTGCGTTTTTCGCCAACCTCGCCTTGATCCTGGGTTTGTTCTTTACTGAATCGTTATATGACACGCAGCTGGAATCCATCACGTTTCTGGTGACGTCACTGTTGATTACGGTATTCAGCCTGGTCTTTGTCGAACGACTGCAACATCAGCAAGAAGAGCTTGAACGACTGGCCATGCAGGACCCGCTGACCAAGATCGGTAACCGCAGGATGATGCAGCATGAAATTGCGCATGTTGTCGCTTTGTTCCGGCGCAATGAACAGCCTGCTACGCTGGTACTGATTGATCTGGATCACTTCAAGAAAGTCAATGATCAGCAGGGTCATGAAGCGGGTGATGAAATTCTTCGGCAGTTTGCCGACCTGATGCGCAGCAATATTCGTCAGGCTGACGGGTTCTACCGCTACGGCGGAGAAGAGTTTGTCTTGTTGTTGCCAGACCATGACGAGGCCTCGGGCCTGGGTGTTGCGCAGATGATGCATCAGCGGGTCAGTGGAAAAATTGAACAGAATGGCTGGGTGCTTCGCTTCTCAGCGGGTGTGGCGGCATTGAAGCCGGAAGAATCGCCGGAAGCGTGGTTGATGCGGGCCGATCAAGCGCTGTATCAGGCCAAACAGACGGGCAGAAATCGGGTGATCGTATGGGACAACAACATGAGTACCGGTCGACGGGAACTGGCTGTCGATCAGCCAGTCGATTGATTTGTAAAGGGCTGTTTTCAGCTGGATTGGCACGATGAAGGCGTCTTCGACCAAAGCAATACCTGATTCCGAATCAGTCTGGGACTATCCCAGGCCACCACGTATTGAAGAAATTGATTGGCACCTGAAGATCGTTCATCGCGGCCAAGTGCTGGCTGAGACCCGTTCAGCCGTCCGCGTGCTCGAAACATCGCATCCCCCCAGCTACTATTTTCCCAAGCAGGCCATCGACTGGGCTCGTCTCAGGCGTAATAACAAGACCAGTCTTTGCGAATGGAAGGGGCGGGCCGAATACTGGGATTTGATTGACCCTGAACATGCGGTCATTGCGGACTGTTGCTGGAGTTATCCGAATCCTGCGCGGCATGAATTGAAAGACCACGTTTCGTTTTATGCCGGACGGGTCGACGAATGCTACGTCAATGACGAGCGTGTGCAGGCGCAGGCCGGTAACTTCTACGGCGGATGGGTCACGAGCTGGCTCAAAGGCCCGTTCAAGGGCGCACCCGGTACGCTCGGCTGGTAGTTAATGAGGGCATTTCATACATCCACAAGCTGCAGTTTTTGATGGCGCGGAAAATACAGCGCGGCCTTGACCGAACGTTCCCCCATTTGCCGAAATAGCATTGCATAGCGATTCAGCTGATCTTCATAGCGCTGGGCTTCGGCTTCAAAAAATGCTTCAATATCGCTTCCATCATGGTAGCCGGACTTGTAGTCGATTATCCAGCGCTTGCCGTCGGCAATAAACGTCCGATCGATAATGGCGTTGATTAAATGACCGTCGAGCTGTCCGCTCAAGGCAAGTTCGCAAGCAGCATCGTCGTGCTGACTGCTTAATAGCCACTGGCCGGTCGGGTCGGTTAGCGTATCGATCAACGCCTGTCGTACAAGTTGAGTAGCCTCAGGCAGTTCGCGCCTGGCCGTGCCTAGCGTGGTCAGCAGCTGAGGAATTCGGCGAATCAATCGCTCCCGATGCAGGTCTGTAAGCTGTTCAATGCCGATTTGACCAGCGCGTTCGAGCAGTCGATGCAGCACGCTGCCCATTCGTCGCGCCTGCATGCCGGCCCAGTTGAACTCGATTTCGGTTTCATGCTCGCGCATCGCCAACCGCGCCTGCCAGTCCATTGTATTGAGCCGGTTTGCGGGCGCTTGTTGAATCCGACGAAGCGATTGGTCCGGTATTGAATCACTGGCGGTGTCAGAAGACCGTCGTTCATCCAACTGGCCGATCAACGTATCTTCAACTTGCGGCCAAAGCTCGCCCAGCAGGCTGCTTGAAGCGGGTTCGGGCGTTTCTTTTTCGGGGTCCAGGCAGGCGCTCAGGGTAAGTACTTGCTTGGCGCGGGTAGTCGCCACGTACAGCAGCCGCTGATTTTCAAAACGATCGCGGCGCGAATGTTCAGCGCGGATAAATTCGACCATGACTGAATTTTCCTGCTGTTCGGATGCTTTCAATGGCGCGAGCAATACGCGCTCTTGACCATCAACATTGGTCAACGGCAGCCAGTTCAATAATTCACTCGTGCGGCTGCGCGGTTTACGATCGAGCCCGGGCAGAATCACCCAATCCCACTCCAGGCCCTTGGCGCTGTGCATGGTGAGAATTTCCAGTGCAGCTGCGTCCTCAGGATTGCCTGGTGCATGCTTGCCGGCTTGTTCTTGATTGAGTCGATCCTCAAACGTTTGCGCATCGCCCAGCCAGCCCTCGCGCTCGGCGTTCTCGATAAAGTCCAGAAAGTCCTTTGCATCTTGTCGATCGGTTTCAGGCTGCTGCAAACAACTTGGGCCATGCAGCGCATGCCATGCGCCTTCAACCAGAGCACGCAGGCTGCGCCGCTGCCAAAGGGCACGAGCGTTTTCCAACACACGAAATACATTCGCAGCCCGGCTGTGGCCCTCTTCCGATCGCTGTGCCAGTGCAGCAGGATTGAACGGATGCGCAGCATTTTGCGGCGGCAAGTCTGCGCTGCCTGTATCGGCATCCAGCCCGGCGAGCAAGTCGAGATCATCGAGTCTGAGCCCGGCCATTGGCGAGCGCAGCAGCGCGAGGATGGCCGTGCGATCGGCCGGGCTCATGATGGCTTGGGTGATGGCCAGCAAGTCCTGCACTACTGGACGGGCGATCAGGGGGTCGAGTTTGACTGCGCGATAGGGCACACCGGCGGCGCGCAGCGCCGGCAATATATCGGCTAAATGCGAGCGCGAACGCACGATCATGGCAGCCCGAAATGCTGCATCTTTCTGCCGCTTCGGCAATTCGCGCTTCAGCATATCGGCCAACGCGTGGGCCTCAGTTGCGCGATCAGGCAGGGCTAGAATATGAACCTGACCATCAGTGCCCAGGCTGGACGTTGACGGCACGTAAGCAACCGAACCAGACACGATGTCTTCTTTTTCGGGGAAGATCGGACCAACCACCTGATTGACCCAGTCGATTATCTGCCGCTGTGAACGGTAGTTGCTGCTCAATTTCAACGGCGTGAGCTGAACATCGTTCATGCCGTGTTCACGCACGCGCATGAACAGCCCCACTTCAGCTTCACGAAAGCGATAAATCGACTGCATTGGATCACCGACCAGAAACAACGTGCGGCCATCGTCCGCCTGCCAACCTGCGGTCAGTTTTTCCAGCAAGCGGAACTGGCTGTAGTTGGTGTCCTGAAACTCATCGACCAAAATGTGCTCAATGCGCTGGTCCAGATACAGACCGAGATCGGTTACATCGCCCGAACTGTTTTCTTGATGTTCACCGAAGTTCTCGCCCAGCCCGCGCAGCGCGGCTTCGCCGAGCGCGGCGAAATCACTCTGGCCCTGTTCGGCAAACACCAGCTGCAGTTCCAGCGCGGCACGCTGCATGATGCGAATCAGGGCCTGCAGAATTTTCCAGTCTTCATCGCTATAGTGCGGGTCGGGCAGACGTCTCGTGCGGTGCAGGGATTCGGCCAGCTGTGCATCTTCGCCGAGCGAGGCCAGAAGCTCGACCATGCGCTCCTTCTCTGGCGTTTTAGGCGCAAATCCGCTGTTGATATTCACCGTTTTGCGAAAGTGGGCCTCTTTCTGGACCATTAAAATATTCGCCAAGCCGCGCCAGACCGGTAATGCCTGCCAGTGAGATTCTGGCAACCCATCCAGGTCTTCGCACTCCAGCGCTAGGCCCTGCTTGTTATTGGCTTTTAGCGTTTTTGCCGCTGTATCGGCCAAGTGCGCCAGTTCCTGCGGATTCGAGTAGATTCGGCCCAGCGCTTCAGATAACTGCCGCTGCGAATCGCGAAGCTGCTGTTCGATCATCTCGATCATCAAATTCTGCAGGTAATCACGATCAGGCGTGCCGGAAGGACCGACCACGCGCAGCCACTGCTCGCGCTTGGCCAGAAGTTCTGCGAGTAAATCCTCGACGCCTTGCTGATTATGATCGCGCCAGCTCAGCAGCCGGCGTACATCGGCGGCAAGATTCGAATCCTGCCCATCAGTTCGATCGATCTCAGCTAATACGTTGCGAGCGGCCTGGCGAAAAAAACGGCTGGCATTGTCCGTAGGCGCAGGCACCGGGCCGAGTCGGCTGGCGACCGGCATATTTCGCGCAAGGTATTGATTGAAGCTGTCGATGGTGCGAATCTGCATGCGCTGCGGATTTTCACGTAGCTGCCAGCGCCGCACGTTTTGTTCCGCCGCACGCGCCTTTTGCAGCGTCGCCTGTTCGTGCGCCTGGTCAGTTTCAAAGGACGGGTCCAGATAGCGCAGCACGCGCTGTTTCATTTCAGCAGCGGCTTTGCGCGTGAAGGTAATGGCGAGAATTTCTTCTGGCTCGTTGACGATTGAAAGCAGGCCAAGATAGCGTTCGACCAGCAGTGTGGTTTTGCCCGAACCGGCCGGGGCCTGCACAATGACCGAATGGCCGGGATCGACCGCGGCAGTTCTCGCGGCCGAATCGTTGATCGGTGTATTTTGAGCCTGTGAATTCATTCGATCACCTCGTCTGCAACGAAGGCTGATCGTTCATGAATTCGGCAGAATGCGTGCAGGTGGCAATACCGGCAGGTTTGATGATTGCGCGGGTCAACTTCGGCATTGCCGGTCAGAAATTGGTGGCCCAAGGCGTCCAGCTGAACGCGCCATTGCTCCATCAGTTCAAGCCACGATTCGTGCTCGCTCAAGTTGTGCTTGCGCGTGAACTGGCCGAGAATCCGAATGCCGCTGGCCGCTGGGGTTTCAGAATCGTCGCCGGCTGTTTCGCGCTGAATTCCATCGAAATGAACGTCGTTCGCCAGCAGCTTGGCAAACGCGATGCCGCCAGGCGGTGGTTCAACGCTGAGCGCATAGGCCGGCAACTGCACGTCGGCCATGCGTGGTTCGGGCAACCAGTGCCCGCTTTTGGCGCTATCGCCGGTTTTGTAGTCGATCAATACGGTGCCGGCCTGATCGTCTGCAGGTTGATCAATGCGGTCAATTGTGCCGCGCGTTTGCACGCCGCCGAGATCAATAGTGATCGACTGCTCGCGCGCCTGAACGCGAAAATCGGGCCGCTGTTTTTCCAGTTCCAGCCATTCTGAGAGCTGACGCACCAGCCGCTGTTTTTCTAGTTCGCGCGCTGCGTGACTGATCGCCAGGCGATACTTGCTGAACTGCAGGCGCAGCGCTCGTTCGGCCGATTGTTCGATGCGTGTTTCAAGCGCGGGCCCGTCCAGCGCGCGCAGGCTGGCGGCATCGGGCAGTGCCTGCCAGAATGCTTCGAGCGCTTGATGAACGAGACTGCCGCGCTGGGCCGCATCCAGACCGGGACGTGGTATTGGGACCGATCCAGCCTGCAGCCGGACCTCGGCAAAGGCTCTGAACGGGCAGTCGGACTGTTTTTGAAACAGGCCGGTACCACCCTTGAATTGGCCCGCAGCAACGGCGGGCGCCCGCGCATCGTGTTCAAGCACTTCCATGGTTGCCGCCGCCGGTGTCTCGGCTACATCCAGTTCGAGGTCCCGAGTACAGCCGTCGTCCAGCATCGGGCTCAGACGTTGTGCAGCAGGTGATTCGGGGTCGATGCAATAGCTCAATACCTGTTCCGGCGCGGCTGCCAGCACGGCCTGAATTTCTCGTTCGGCCTGCTGCAGCCGACCAGTACTGGTGGACTCGGGCACGGCTTGCTGAACCTTGCCCGGTATCAGTGGTTCACGCCGCGCGGGCGGTGGCCAGCGGTCATGATCCAAACTGGTCATCCAGAGCGCGTCAAACGTTGAGCCGAGTGCTTCTTTCAGACCCAGCACCTCGACCGGTACGCCGATATTGCGCTCACGAAAAATACTGCGCCCGGCGCGTTCTTTCAAGCAATGCAACGCGTTCGATCGACTGAGCGGGCGATCGAGTACGGCATCCAGCGCACTGAACTGTTCGAGCAATTGCTGCCAGCGCGCCAGTAGCTGATGCTCCTGGCTATTGAGCGCTCGACCCCGGCCGAAGCCCAGCGCCGTCAATTCGGTTTGAAACTGCGCCGTCCAGCCGGACGGGTGCGCGTCTTCAGGACCCTGCGCTCGCACCTTGCGCCATGCCTGCAGGGTTTGTGCAAAATTTGATGTGTGTGTCGTAAGATCACGATCCAGCTCGAACAGCGTCACTTCATAGGGTGCGATGCGGGCCAATCGTTGTATGGTTTTAGCCCGCGCCAGCGACTCTTCTGGCCAGCCGTACAGGAACGGCGAGCGCAGCCAGCACCGGAGTTCGGGCTGACTCAACTGTGCCGGGTTGAGTCCCAGCAGCGTCAGCGCATCGGCAGTCATCGGCCAATGCGACAAGGGCTTGCCAAGTGAAATATGCCAAGGCTCAGCGGTTGTGGAAGCCAGTGCGAAACCTTGCGGATCAAACGCTTTACGCAGCGCATGCTCGGCTTGTTCAACGCGCCCCTCGAGATCGGGCACCACAATGGCGATGCGCGCATCGGGCTGATTTGGCTGCAGTTGTTCCAGTCGACGCCGCGCCCAGATGGCGGCTGCAATCAGCTCATCGGCGTCGCTGTTGGCTGCGTAGCGTTGAACTGAGGTGCTGGAGCTTTCCGGCGCATCTTCACGCGTTTCAACGGCACAGCCGACCCGCCGGCAGGCTGCCAGGATACGCTGTTGCAGCGGCGTGGGCTCCAGCACAAAACCGGCCAGTACGATCTGTTCGGGCAGGCTGATCTTGCCCTGCACAATCAGCTCAGGCAGTTCGTGTTGCCAGCTTGGCAGGTCGACCCACTGCTGTTGTCGACAACGTGCCATGTAAGCCGACGTCCACTCGGCAAAGCGTCGATGGTCTTCATTCATCAAGAGCGCGGGCCATTGCGCTGGCATGGCCAGCTGATGTTCATGCAACAGTCGCCAGGCACGCTCAGCCAAATCGGCAACGCGCGGTTCGCCGATGAAAATGTCGGTGTTGATCACCGACTTCCAGACTTCGTGCGCCTGATCGGCCGAAATGGGCGTTCGCGCATCCTCGGCATCCAGAAAATAATCCTCGCGCAGCTGATTCAGCCAGGCCGAAAAAGCCAGCACTGGCTGCGATCGCCAGGCTGTTTTTCCGCTGGCCGTTTGGCGCAGGGCCGCCTCCCGGGCCAGCGCGCGAGCAAGCCGTGTGGTCGGCGTCAGGATGACCGTATGCGTGACAGGCATCTATTGATTATGACGCGCGCCGTTCTCAATAGCAGAGAAACTGCTCTACCACCTGCAAACCTGGCGGACAAGGCTGCGCTCATCAGTCATTGTTCGGCTGGCAAGGCAGCGCACGCACCGGACCGCTACAGGAGCGAGTAGCAACGACGCCCGACCGACTATTGGCCATGGCAGCGGCCTCTTTTGTCGTGGTTACAGGCCCTGTTCACACCGCGTTTTGCATACTTCGATCATGAACTCAAAAGCATCCAGCATGGCCCATGCCTGAAGGCCCTGAAATGTATCGCATGGCGCAGAAGATCCAGCGCAGCCTGGGCAAACAGCCGCTGCAAGAAGTCTGGTTTGCGTTTCAGGAACTGCAGCCGTGGGTTGAGCAGTTGGAAGGGCAATCCGTGGCGAGCGTCGAGACGCGTGGCAAAGCGTTGCTGATTGTGTTTCAAAAGGGGCAGGTGATTTATACGCACAATCAGCTCTACGGTCGCTGGCTATTTTCAGCGCCGGATCGAAGACCCGATACGGGGCGACAGCTTAGGTTGGCCTTGAGTACTTCAAATCGCTCGGCCCTGCTGTACAGCGCCTCGGACATTGAAGTGCTGGAGCCGGAAAAGCTGGAACAGCATCCGTTTATTGCCCGCGTTGGTCTTGATCTGCTTTCTTCCGGTGCCGATTGGCAGGAAATCAGCCATTGGATTGCTCAGGACCGCTTTCGTGGTCGTCAGCTTGGCCATCTGTTGCTCGACCAGTCGTTTCTGGCCGGTGTCGGCAACTATCTGCGCTCCGAGATCCTGTTCTATGCCGGACTGCGGCCGGATCGGAAAATCAAGCAGTTGAATGACCAGGCCATTGACCATCTGGCCGATGCCTGTCACGAGATGATGTGGCGATCGGTCAAAACCGGTGGCGTGACCAATGATGCTGAGCGCGCAACAAGCCTGAAGCACGCCGGCTGGAAACGCCGGGATTATCGACACTATGTATTCAGCCGGGCCGGTCAGGCTTGTTTTGCGTGCGATACGCCGATTCAAAAAACGTCGGTCAGTAGCCGGCGTCTGTACTATTGCCCGAATTGTCAGGTGTGATTTTTCTTTTAAAAAAAACTAGTTGAGGTTTTTTAGCGAACGGATTCGATGGCTATTATTCGATTTTTTTTTGAATTCCAAATTCAAATTCAAAAATCTCAAGCATTTCGCCCCACGACTTCGCCGGCTAAAGACTGGTTTTTCTAATTTGCTCTAAAGTCAAAGGCAGATCCGCCGCCCGCGCAGCCGTGCGGCGAAATGCTTTAGATTTTAAGAACTAATTGGGTCGACCACCTCAAGTGCCAAGAAAAAATGAGATGATTGATTCAGTCAGCCCCTGACTGGCTATCTGAGGATGATTCTACGGTGCGATGAGCTCGATCCGACGTACCTGAATATCCGCATCAAATGCTTCGCCGTAGGCAACAACGGCAATCGATTCGGCCTGTGACAAATCCAGTGCCGCACGTGTGCCTTGTGCCTGAAAATCATTGATCGGTATGTCTAGCGTCTGCCATTGGTCAGTGACCGGCACGGGTGCCGAATAATAATGCCAGGGACGACGGTTATCCCGGGTTCTCAAGTGCAGGTAATAGGCGCCGGGCTGACCCTGGACTTCGAGTCGGATGGCCGTATATCCACTGATATCGGCCGGTCCTGTGCGATCCTGGAGCGGTAAGCGAATCTGGATGAAGCCACCATTGTTTTCGAGTCGAACCCGGCCCGTCATTTGAACTGCTGGACCTACATCAGTGTCGATGTAGCTCACGTTGAGGTCCGAGCGACCGCCCATGACCCGATCTGTGAATCCCACCCACTGGGTGCCGAAGCTCGACACCCCGTCGCGCGTCGAAAAATCGTCCAGCAGTAAATTCTGATCCTCAGCCATGGTATCCACAGCGGCGAAGCAGCCCATCATCAGCACCAGGCCTTGCGCGATCAACAATCGATGATTCATTAGCGATCAAAACAGTCGTTATTTTTGGTCAGGCGTACAGCATGCGCCACATCGGTGAATTTTCAGACAATTTCAAGTTTTTTTCAGCAAGCCATTATGGAAAGCGATCGATAACAATGGCAGTATGAATGTTTACTGACCGTGCCGTGCAGCGTATCAATCCAGCGAGCACGTCTGGTCGTATGGGCTACTTGAAAAAGACATCCATTGAAAAAACACTACTTTAATCAGCTTGAATTCGACCCAAGCGATGGCTCCTTGATCAATCGATCGTCAGGCCAGGAGACCACGCTCAGGCCCCAGGTTGCACGTTTGCTGGAAACTCTGCTGGCCCGTGCCAACGAGGTGGTCTCGCGAGATGAACTGAGTCGCGCGATCTGGGCTGATAACCGGATCGTCGATTTTGAAGCCGGCATGGCAGCGCTGGTGCGCGAGCTTCGACAATCCCTGAGTTCGCTGGACGCAAGCACCGACCTACTGCAAACCATTCCACGGCGTGGGTACCGCTTGAATGTAGATACCCGGGACGCGCCTGACCAGGATTGGCAGGGCAGTAATCAGCCTGATGATGGCGAACCCGGGGGCTTGAACGCAAAGCCCTGGCTGGGTGTATTGGCTTTGCTTCTGCTCGTCGCTTGCGTGTTCGCATTCTGGCCTGACAACAACACTGGCCCGGAGCGGCATGCCCTGGTCATTCTGCCCTTCGAGCGCTATGGCGATCTGCATCAGGCGCCCGAGCACACCGAGTTTCTGGTCGCCGATACGCTGCTGGCTAAACTCTGGCAGGCCAATCTGCCAGGACTTCAATTGATTGGTCGAAGTTCCGTGCAGGCTTATACCGAACGAGCCGACGTCGCCCGCATCGTGGCCGAACAACTCAACGCGAACTTGATACTGGAAGGTGATCTGATCACCGAGGCAAACGGGTGGCGCGTCGAGGCGCGGCTGCTGGTGCTGCCCGCGGGCACCGTGATCTGGTCTGATGCGGTGCTGGTCGATGAAGCCGAAGCCACCGTTGATTTGATTGCCGGCCAGTTCGTTCAAGCCTTGAGCGAGCAGTGGGCGACGCTAAAGGAATCCCAATAAAGCAAGCCTTTCAACATAATTTCAGAAAAGTTTAAGGCGAATGCCATGGCCATCTTCGGTCGCATGATTCAGGATGGAACCGCATGAACTAATGACAGGAGAATTTCTATGCAAGCAGATCTGACAAACAAAACTTCATTCGCTGGTCGATTGCATGTGCCTAGCGTTGAACCAATGCGATGGATTGCACTGATCGTATTCGGGCTGTTATTTTCAACTCAACTGGCCGCGCAACCGTTTGCCAGTGCCGGTCCGGAGTCCGCGATGATTGTGGGTTCGCCAGGCCTGGAAGCGCAGAATCTGTATCGCGTACAGTTCATTGAAATCAACGGCCGCAATATTGCCGGTGAGCGCGATGTCATCTGGCTTGAACCGGGGCGCTACACGCTAACGGTCCGCATGTTGATCGACAATCCGCCGGGACTGCGCTCGCGCCGTCCGAATCGCCGTGATGACTCCGGTTATAACCGGATCGAAATCGTTGCGGAGGCCGGCAAGCGGTATCACGTTCTTGCTAAATACGACGACACCCGGCAAGGCGCACCCTACCGGACCGTGCTGTACAAGGTTGAAGATACGACGGACTGAGCGCTTGCCATCAAGGCAGGTTGAAGCAGCAGGACGGCAGCCATGCGCTGCCGTTTTGTAATGTCAATTCGAAGATTCAATAACGTAGTCATCCCAGGCGACGGTGCGCATCAGACGCCGATACTGCCAGGTGAAATCCGGCCACAGCGTGGTGTTCTGACCGCTTGCCGGGTGCAGGTACCAACTGCCGCAACCACCCTGATTCCAGACCGATCCGTTCAAGCGACCCTGTATATGTCTGTTGAAACGCGCCTGGGCCTCGCATCGTATTTCCGATGACGCCGCATGTTGTCGATCGAGTCCTCCCAGCATGTGTAGGATATAGTCAATCTGAGCTTCGATCATGACGATGACCGAATTGTGCCCGAGCGCCGTGTTCGGGCCCAGCAGCATGAACAGATTCGGAAATCCGGCAACCGACGTGCCCTTATAGGCCTGCGGGCCGTGTCGCCATAGTTGGTGCAGGTCTTGACCATCCCGGCCTGTCACCATGCCATCGGGAACCGGCTCGGTGGCCTGAAAACCAGTGGCCAGAATCAAATGATCGGCCGGGCGCCGCAGCCCGTCGTTGGTGACAATGGCATTCGATTCGATCCGTTGAATGGGTTGATCAACCAATTCAACCTGCGGAAGGCAAAGCGCAGGATAGTAATTGCTGGAGAGCAAAACCCGCTTGCAGCCTATCGCATAGTCGGGCTTCAGCTTGCTGCGTAATTTGAGGTCAGGCACTTGTCGCTTCAGATGTCTGCGTGCCAGCCAGCGATGGCCGAACGCCAGCCGATTACTCCACACCAACCCGGGCACGCGGCACTCGGCTTTCAGCCAGATGCCGAAGCGGACCAGTTTCTGTAGCCAGGGCATGGCCTCGTAGCATCGCTGCAGGTAGGACGGCAGCGCCCGGTCAGGCCGCGGCAGGATCCAGTTCGGTGTGCGCTGATACACATCCAGTTTCGCAACCTTAGCAGCGATTTCCGGAATGAACTGTACGGCTGATGCGCCGGTGCCGATCACGGCGACGCGTTGGCTTTCCAGCTGTAGCTCATCATTCCACTGCTGTGAATGTGTGATTACGCCTTCGAATTGATCGATGCCGGGAATGGCAGGCCACGCAGGGCGTGATAATCCACCGATTGCGCTGATTACATAGCGGGCCGAGATCTGCTGGCCGCCTGCGCTGGTGATTAGCCATCGTTTATCGTGCCCCTGCCACTGCATGCGCTGAACCTGCCAGTTCAGCCTCAAAAGCGGCCTGAGTCCGAAATGATCAACACAGTGCTCCAGGTAACGCTGAATTTCACGCTGTGGCGCAAATCGCCGCGACCAATCGGGTTTTGGCGCAAACGAAAAGGAATACAGATGGGACGGCACATCACAGGCGGCGCCGGGATAACGGTTGACCCACCAGGTGCCACCCACGCCGGCTTCCTTCTCAAGGACAACGAGGTCATCGATGCCCGACTGGAGAAGCCGTGCCGCCATGCCAATACCGCCGAAACCGGCACCGATGATGGCGATCTCCTTTCGTATCTTCTCACCAGTCATGCATCGATGCCCTGTCTGATTGAATGTCGTGAATCGGGTGCAAAATCCGTACTAAGCCTACAAGCATCGGTTTGGGGAGTCGTCAAACATTGAATCTGCACACCCCAAGTTCGTGTACAACTCGCTTATCGAGGTTGCTATGAGATCGTTCTTGCATCATTTAAGTACTTTTGGTTCTTGTGCAGTGATATTCCTGAGCATTGCAGTGCATGTGCAAGCACAGGATACCGAAGCCGCGTTGAACTATAGCGCTTTATCCGAAGCGGTCGAACAACTGGAGCAGCGCCTGGACCGTTTGCGTGGGGAAATCGATCAGACTCGATTCGATGCCGAAGAACTGGTGTTCGAGTTGGCTTTCGATGCCGAGTCTGTGATCGGATTTGTACGTGACGAGATTGCATTTCATCCTTATGAGGGGTTGCTTCGTGGCATGCGTGGCACGCTGATGAGTCGTGCAGGTAATAGCCTCGATCAATCGTTGCTGCTTGCTTTCATGCTGGAATCAGCCGGTTCCAGCGCGCGCATCGTGCGGGGCGAATTGAATGATGCCGATATCCAGCGCTTGCTTGGATCGGTGGCACCTGTTCGTACTCGGGAAAACACATTGGATGAACTGACCGATGAGATTCAGACATTATTTGGCGGGGATGCAGCAGCGGCGCCTGAGCCAATTGATTGGGCAGAAACAGACATCGGCAAAGACGCAACTCAAACCGTGGCCATGTTGCAGCAGCGTCTTACTGCCGCAAGCCTTACGATGAACCCGGACCCGGTCCTCGCCGAATTGCAGGATGCGACCCGACCTTACTTCTGGGTTGAACATCGCATGGGTCCGGGTGACGAATGGCAGGCGGTGCATCCGGCCTTTGCCGGCTTGGCCGAACCCGAGGTCGAAGCGCAGGGCTACATGGCCTCTGAGGTTGATGAGGCGTTCTATCACACGATTACGGTCGAGGCCTGGGTGCGCAGCCGACAGGGCGATACGGTCAGCGATCACCGATTGATGGCACCCTGGACACGACCGGTCGCGAATCTGCACGGCGTGACCATTACCTACCGCAATCATGCGGGCTCGATCACGCCTGAAACGCTGTCAAACCTGGATGAAGCGCTGACTGAAAATGAAATCCTGACACCCGTCTTCCAGAACCAGCCGGCACCGTCTGCGATGGCGTTTGATCTGAAGGGCCAGTTGATCGATCCGATGGTGCTGGGGTCCGGCTCATCTGGTGCGGCTGGCCTGTTTGCCCAGCTCTCCGATCGCATGCAGGCGGCTACGGAAGGGGTCGATGATCGCGAAGACGGTCGTTCGATTTTCGGGCTGGATGCGATGTGGCTGACCTTTACGCTGACCACGCCCTCGGGTGATGAAACGGAATACCGCCGCTACCTGCTGGCACCGGGCTCCGATGCACTGCCACCGGCCGAAAAGCTCTGGCCGCTGATGACCGAGCATGTCTATGTCGTCAATGCCGGTCAGATGCCGATTGAGTATGTGGCCGAGCGATATCTTGCAGCCGGCAGCGAAAGCATGGAACTGTACGCCGCGCTGGCCCATCACTTGATTCATCCGGACCAGGGCACGGCGCTGCCGGAGCAGGACGTGTTACAGGACTTTGGTCCGCTGTCGTTGTATCGCCTGATGGAGGCCAACCCGATTCCGTCCGATGCCATTGCCGTGCGCACGGTGCCTTCGATCGTCGGTATACGCAACGGCTTGCGCGATCACAACCGCGCATTTACTGCAGTGGATGTGGTCGAGAACCGCATGCTGATGCTGCGCAATGATCAAGATGGTTTGCGGCATGATCCAGTTGCGGCGCTCGAGCAGGGCGTTTGGGATACAGCTATTGAAGTGGTGCCAGCGCGTATTCGCGATGAGCAAGATCAGCAGGTGCTGAATACCTTCGAGGTATTTCAACAAGCCAGCCAGCAGGGCATTGATCTGACACTGCTGGCGCCGTCGGATGCCGTGCCGGCTAGTCTGCCTGAGGGCGTTGCCAAGGTGCTGCAGCACGACCTGGACAACGGCTTCGCGGTTTTGATTCCCGAACGCCGACCGGATGCGGTCAGCATGACGGCATGGTGGCGCATCGATCCGGTCACGGGCACGACGCTGGGCATGACCGCAGATGGCTATGGCCAGACTGTGGTCGAGTACCTGATTGAGGTAACTGGAATCGCGTTCAATCTGGTCCAGGCACTGGCCGGAATGGCAGCCTGCGACAAGCACACCGACACCGTAGTCAAGATGTGTTGCCTGGTCGAAGCGCATATCAACAACGTATCGGGCCTGGCCTTCGGCAGCATCATGGGTGCGACGGTGGGTTCAGCCGGTGCGGCGGTATTCGATATTGTCAATTATGGAATGCAACAGGCGACCGCAGCCGCGCTGGGTCCTGAAAATTCTCAGGGCCTAATGCCCCAGACCAAATTGAGCTGCGACAAGATGGCTGGCCGTGGATTCTGATTCTGCGGATAAGCCAATAATCAAGTACTCACTGAACTCCGTATATTGATTCGGATCTAGCGCTCATTACAGAACTTAATCAACGAAACTGAAGCCATGAATACAAACCAAGTGCGCCCTGTCAGAAAAGAAATGATGAGCAAGATACGATTGGGAGCAGCTCTGTTGCTCGGGGTTGCCTGCGGTCTGAGCTGGGCCCAGACCCGGATGGCCTACGATGTCGAACCCAATGACGCGCTGCATGAAGCGATTGACCTGTCGGTACCTTCCGGTAAGGAGCGGGTTGAAGTGATTGGTGAGCTGGATGGCCAGGATCAGGACGCCTATCGTCTGATCATTGATGAAGACATGGCGGGTCAGCGCTTCAATCTCGAGCTCAGCGGTCGCGCCGGTGCGTTGACTCGACTGGATATTTTTGACCTGACCGAATTGGTCGATGGCCTCGGGAGAATTCCGGAGGAATTGAGCCAGAAGCCCCCTATCCTGACCACACTGGCGACCGAGCAGGGCGTACGACCGGTGCGGCGCGATGAGTTACTGCTGCCACCGGGTGTGTATATTCTCGGCGTATCCCATTCCGGCGGGAAGGGTGCTTACAGCCTGACCATCGCCGCCCATGACAGTGCGCGAATTACCGTGCTCGAAGCCGACGATGAGCCCAGGGTTTCGCTGCGTGGACGGACCAGTACCTGGTCACAAGGCAATCAAAGCTACCAATTCGAACTCAATGAAGCCCAGTCCGAACAGTCCTGGAATATGGCGTTTCAGGCACCGCTCGGGCAGCGGATGAAAACGCGGCTTGAAACCGCGGATGGCCAACTGCTGCTTGAAGTCGAAAGAGACCATGGCCAGCCCGTACAGCGCCATGGGCTGATGCTGGATGCCGGCGCCTACCGATTGATCACCGAGTCGACAACCGCCGGCGTGCGCATGATCGATATCCGTGCCGGTGCGCCGTTGCCCACCGATGGCGTTGAAGTCGAGCCGAATAACCGGGAGGCCAATCCGGTCGAATTCGGCGAGGCCATCCGCGGCCGTTTGGACGATGGCGACACGGATTTCCTGATGTTTTCTGTTACTGACGATCAAACCGGTCAAATGGTTGATCTGGAAGTATCTGCGGACCCATCGGCTGAAATTCAGCTATGTCTTCGCAATCTGATCGATAATCAGGATATTTGCAGACGCACGCCCGGCGGGCTGACGGCGCTGCGCGATCTTGCCCTCCAGGAAGGCGACTACAAGCTGCGCATTCACGATGTCAAGCGCGTCGGTACGGACTGGTCCCTGAACTGGCTGCCGCGCGGTGACATCGAAGCCGGCCAGGAAGTGGAGCCAAACGACCGGCCTGAATACGCCGTTGGCCTGCATGAGCGAGGATTCGGGCGCGGTCGATTCGTTGGTGATGAGACGGATTATTGGCGATTTTCGGTTTCCGGCGAGCCTCAGCTCTGGCGCATCCAGCTACAGGGCGATTCGATTCAGGATCTTGAACTCAGCACGGCCGACGATGATCAGATTGCAACTCAGCGCGCCAACAACAATACCCGGATTCGACTGGACAACCAGTTTTTGATGCCGGGTGAATACCTGATTACCGTCGACGGCAAGGATTCCGACTACATCCTTCGGCTGCAGCCACAGGGCCCGCCACCGGTCGGCATGGAGCTGGAGCCGAATAACGATATGTCGACCGCGCGTACGCTGCGTTTCGGGCAACGCTATACCGGTACATTGGTCGAGTCAGGCGACACGGATGTATACCGAATCAGCCTGCACGGGCCCGAACGCTTCCGTCTGCGCGTACAGCCGCCGGTGGATGGCAGTATCAGTGGCCGGATTGGTTTGGGTGACGAAGCCAACACGATCAGCGAGATTCGCAATCAGAATGAGATCGGTCATGCGCTGGAATGGGACCTATCGTTGCCGGCCGGTGATTACGCATTGACGCTGGTGCCAGGCACCGTATCCGATGCCGAATACACCATTGAATACGAGCGGCTCGACTGGCTGGCCATCGGGCCGGACCGCGAGCCTAACCAGTATCCAGAACAGGCTTCGGCTGTTCCGGCCGATGGTCAGCTTGCCGGCCAGGTCGGGACGGTTCATGGCCGGACTGATTGGTTCCGGCTGCCAGTGGTTTCGTCTGATACCTTGCTCGAAATTCCGCAACTGGATGGTATTCGTGCCGAGATTCAGCTTGAAGGCGAGCGATCGGTACAGCGCTTCGAGCAGGACCGCGCCAACGCCGTTCAGCGAGTTACGCTGCCGGCAGAAACGCAAGCCTGGCTGAAGCTGAGCGGCACAGGACCTTATGATCTGGATTTATCCGCATTGTTCCCAGATGGCTTGGATCCTGTCCAGTTGCCGTCGGACAACCTGAAGGCGGTCGTACTGTCCATCGAGTTCGAGCAACACGCCTTCCAGCCGTTTTCACCATGGGCCCAGCAGATGGATGGCGAATTGGCTATTTCAACCGGGGCGGAAATCCAGAACCAGACGCTCCAGCTCAACACGCATCTGACGCAGTCGGCATTGAGGCTCGAGGGTCTGCCTGAAACCGTCGAACTGGTTCCCGGCCAAGACGTCCGGCTGCCGTTCACATTGCAACTACCGCCGGACGTTTCGGCGGATCCATCGATTCAACTCTCGGTTCAACTCGTCGATGCGCTGCAGCCAGGACGATCACTGCATGCAGTAGCAGAAATAGTTGGCGGTTTGGATCAGGCTCCGGTAGCACCAGCGTTCTACAGGCCGGTTCCAGAAGCGATTAGAGGTGGACTGAATGCCGCAGCTCTTCGATTTGGTTCTAAACCGATCGCTAGCCCGGGTCTGCAGGACAAGGATATTGAAGCCATGACACGCATCATGGACGGGCTTTCGCAGTACGGCCGCTGGACCGGCTATTCGATTCCGACAGGTCGCGAAGGCAAGGACCATTACGGTAAACCGACACTGCGGCTGGCTGGACAGGACCCGGTGCCAGTACAGGGTTTTCTACTGAACCCAACCTCGACGATTGACCGCCGCGGTTGGTTGAAGGACTTTGCCGTGGCTCTGTCGATGGACGGTGAGCAGTTCGAGATCGTGCTGACCGATACCCTGATCCCGAATGATCAGGAGCAGGCGTTTGTGCTCGACGAACCAGTCATGGCGCGCTACGCACGCTTGATTCCGATCTCAGCCAATCTGCGCGCGGTCGACCATTATCCGATTTATCTCGGCGAATTCAAGGTTGTTGCTGAGCGTGGCTGGCGTCCAGGCGCGGAGCGACTGAATATTGCCGACCCGAGCATGGGTGGTCATCTGGTATGGGCTGAACCGTGGAACCGGGCCGGAACCTATGAGACGAGTTTTCTGGTGAAAGATGATGAACCCAGTGAGGTGAGTGGTCGCGCCGTCAGTTCGGTTGCGCTGGTGCTCGGCTTTGAGCATGCGCGTGCAGCTCAGCTTGGCACGATTGAATTCAGTTCGCCACCGAACGATGGATCGCTCGATCGGCCCGCGCGTTTCCGCGTATTGGCCAGCCAGAACAGTCCGCTAGGTCCGTGGCAGGAGATTCGTCGCGGCGATTGGAACTCCGATCAGATTGAATTGACGCTCGACGCCCCGATCTGGGCGCGCTATGTCCGTTTTGTGTTTGAACTCGATGATGCCTCTCGTGCTATTGAATTACCGGATCGTATTGCGATCTATGAGCGGGGAGACGAGAGCATCCTTGGTGAGTGGGGTCACTTGAGCAATGCCGGGCCCTATGAGTCCGTCTATCCGCCCGCGTTTTCCGGTATTGCCGGCCAGCCCGAGTTTAATCAGCGTGATCTGGCCAAGACGCTAAATCCTGGTGAACCCGCCGGCGGTCGGGCACTGCTGGATCAGTATTCGTCCTGGTATCGCTTTCAGGTGCCGCCCGATCAAAATCAGGTCGAGCTGCAACTACGCGGTGAACCCTCACTGGAAGGTCAGCCCCGACTGGTCGATGCGACCGGAGCCGTAGTCGACTTGTATAGCACCGAGCAGCAGGGCGTTAGCCAGCGCTGGGTGGCCTGGGTCGAACCTGGCCTGGACTATTGGTTGGAAGTGTTCGAACCTCCACGATCAGTCATTTTCAGCTGGGATACGTCCGGCAGCGTCGCGGCCTGGCTTCCGACCGTATTCAGCGCGCTGATGCGGTATGCCGAATCGGTAGTGCCCGGACGGGATGAAGTCAATCTGATGCCTTTCGGCTACAACGCACCGTTGCTCGACAACTGGGTAGGAGAATCGTACCCATTGATTCACATGATGACCAGCTATCCGAGGGAGACCAGTTCCAGTGATGCCGAGGGTACGCTGGCCGGGGCTTCACGCGCCATGGTTGATCGTCCAGGCAAGAAAGCCGTGCTGTTATTGACTGATGCAGCTACCGGTACGTCACCGGAATTGTGGCCTGCACTGCAGGAAGGCCAGCCGCAGGTCTTTTCGATGAAGCTCACGTCAGAGGGCGCATTTTCGAGTAATCCGCCGCAGGAGATCGATATGATGCAGGACTGGGCTCAGGTCCGCGGCGGGTATTTTCAGTACGTGACTGGTTTTGGCTCACTGGCCAAAGGGTTTGATCGCGCGGTTGCCTGGTTAAAGCGGCCGGTGGATTTCGAGGTTGAAGTCAATTTCGCTCAGGTCGAGGACCCGGCCCCGGCCCTGTTGTCGGTGATCGCGCCTGAAACCGGTCTGGATCCGGCTGCACGCGGTGCGGTCAGCATCATCCTGGACGCATCTGGCAGCATGCTGAAACGCATGGACGGCAATCGCCGTATTGATGTCGCCAAAGCCGCCATTCGGCGAACCGTTGAGCAGGTGTTGCCCGAACAGGTGCCGCTGGCGCTGCGTGTTTATGGCCACCGCGAAGCCGGTGCCTGCCGGACCGATCTTGAAATTCCGCTGGCACCGCTGAATAAGGCTGATTTTCTGACCCGTCTGGACGCAATCCAAGCCATCAATCTGGCCCGAACGCCGATTGCTGAATCCATCCGCGCTGTGTCCGGCGATCTGGCCGAAGCGGAAGGCCGCAGGCTCGTGGTGCTGCTGACCGACGGCGAGGAAACCTGTGAGGGGGATCCCGCAGCGGCAATCCAGGCATTACAGGACCAGGGCATGGATGTGCGGATCAATATCGTCGGTTTCGCGATTGATGACCAGGCGCTGAAAGATCAGTTTGCCGACTGGGCGGCGCTCGGCAATGGCAGCTATCTGGATGCCGCCGATGCCAGCTTGCTGAACGAAGCGCTGGACCAGTCGCTGCAGTTACCGTTCGAAGTTCTGGATAATACAGATGAGGTTATTGCTGTAGGTCTGCTGGGGGCGGAACCAATGTCACTACAGGCAGGGAACTATACGGTACGCATTGAACTGGCTGGACGAATCGAGCAGTATCCAGTCACGTTGGCACCCGGTGATGAGCGTCAAGTTGTAATCGGCAGCAGCGATTGAATCAGCGTAATCGGATGTGGCTGGAATTAAGGACGTTCAGCCGGTGTTGATCCCTGGGTTTGAGCATCTGGTTTTACCGGCAACTCGAGCCCCAGTTTTTTTGCCCGCTGAGCCCAGTTGCGACGCGCCGCTTCGCGCAGGTTTTCGGTGGTGTCGCTTTCATCCACGATTTCCATACCGAGCAGGGTTTCCAGCACGTCTTCCAGTGTGACAACGCCGGCCATGTCGCCGTATTCATCGACGACGACGGCAAAGTGCTCCTGGTCAGTCAGGATCTGGCTGAACAGCACCTGCAGCGAGATGAATTCCGGCACGAACAATACTTCGCGCTTGATCTCTTTTAACCGTATCGTGCCCCGACCTTCGGCCAGCGCCAGCATGATGTCGGATTTCAACACGTACCCACTGACGTCCTCGTCGCTATCGCCATAGACCGGATAGCGTGAGAAGGTCAGCGTCTCGTCCTGTTCTTTCAATTCATTCAAGGTCATATCGTGCTGAAACTTATGCACGACGACCCGGGGCGTCATGATGTCTTCAACGCGAATGGCGCTGAAGCGGATCAGGTTCAGAAAAATATTCGACTCTTCCTCGGCAAACACGCCTTCCTCGGTGCCGACCTGGGCCAGGATTCGGAATTCATCGCGGCTGATGCTCGGCCCTTCTTTTTTCTTGGCCAGCCACCGGGTGATGTATTTCGACATGACCACCAGCGGCCAGGTCATGATGATCAATACCTGACAGGCGCGTGCAGTGAAGCCGGATAGTTGTTTCCAGTAGGTTGCGCCCAGCGTTTTCGGGATGATCTCGGAGAACACCAGGATCATCAGCGTCACGACCGCGGAAGTCGCACTGACCCAGGCGCTGCCAAACACCACCAGCGATTGCGCGCCGACACCGGCCGCACCAAACGTATGCGAAATGGTGTTCAGGCTCAGGATCGCCGATAGTGGGCGATCAATATTGCGCTTGAGTTCGGCCAGCCGCTTGCCGCTCTTGCTGCCACGTTCGTTCATGACGGCGATATGTGATGGGGTGACCGACAGCAGCACGGCTTCAAGAATGGAACAGAGAAACGAAACGCCAACCGCAAGAAACAGATAAAAGAGTAATAGTCCCATCAGATCGTCGAACCCACTGGAGTCAAATCGTATTGTAACGACCCGCGCGGATCGCGGGACGAGAAACCTGCTGGAGGCCTATGTTCGTGACCGGTCCCCGAGGCTTCGCCGCAACAAGCGCAGTTCACGCTTTGAATGACTGGATCGAAATGATGATGAACGACACGAGCGCTGCACCGCAGCAAGGTACTCGAACGCCGCCCAAGGCCTACCTCAACGATTCACTCAGTGCTCGAGCCTGTTGGAAAAGCGGATAGTCCGTTTCCGCTTCATCCCACTGTTGCAGCAGCCCATTCAGGATGTTGACGGCCTGTTCCGGTCGACCGGATTCAATCGCGATTCTGGCCTGTAGTAGCTGACCTTCGGCGTGGTTCGGAAAGGATTGCAGCAGGTGCTGTGCCGCCTCGCCGGCCGCGGTAAGCTGCCCGGCCTTGAACAGATAATCAGCGAGCATAAGCTGCAGCTGATTCATGAACGCGAGATTGCTACGCAGGCTGGTTTTTTGCGACTGCTCAAAAGCAAGTCGGAGATTGTCACTGGCCTCATCCAGGCGACCCTGCATTGCCAGCACTCGGGCTTCGGCCTGAAGCAGCAGGGTTTCACGTCCCGGAAAGTCAAACGTTTCAAAAAATGCGTTCTTGTCTTCGAATAGCTGTTGGGCCTGCTCGAGTCGCCCCATGGACTCCAATAAACCCAGCTGCGAGAGTTCGAGGAAGGACTTCACCGGATCGGTGGTCCTGTCAACCTGCTCTCTTAGGAGTTCAAGGCCGGTCTTTGCTTGTTCCAATTTGCGGTGCAGATCAGCCTTGTAGGCGGTGACTTCAAGTGCATAAACCACTGGTGGCAACGCAGCACTGATTGCCGCGTCGTGTTCGTTCAGCAGATCCAGCGCCTGTTGAGGCTTGCCAACATTGGTCAACAGCAAGGTCTTGTCGAAAATCAGTTGCGCGAATTCCGTGCCGATCGGGTTTTCTGCCAGCACCTGATCGAGTAGTCGTGCAGCTTGGCCCGGGTCCCCACCAAACGTTTCTACACGAATCAACCCAAGCTCCGCTGCGAATGAACCTGAACCGATGAACTGAGCGTATTCATAGGCTTCCTTGGCCTGGTCAAATTGTCCGTGCCGCAGGTGCATATTGCCAAGCGAAACCCAGCCCGCCTGATCATCCGGCTGATCGGCCAGGTAGGCTTCCATTTGTTCGGTGGCAAGATCCAGGTTGCCGGCCAGTTCTTCGGTCTGTGCAAGCAGACGAAAGATCGTGCTGTTGTCGGGGTCAATCTGCTGCGCTTCGAGTAGGGCAGTGCGCGCATTTTCGGTATTGCCCTGGAACAGGAGATTCTGGGCCAGGGTAATCCAGGCCATTTCGCTTTCAGGATGAACCTGCGTCCACATATCCAGCACGCGTACGGCCTTATCCATGTCGCCCTCAATGGCATAGCCATTGGCGCGCAAGATAAACAGGGTATGGGTATCCAGTTTGTAGTCGAAGCGCAGTGCATTCTGGATCGCCTCGGCAGAGGCGGTAAGATCACCGCTCAGGCGATAAATGGCATGGAGCCAAAAGTAGGCTTGCGCAAATTCAGGATCCAGCTCCAGCGAATACTCAAGTTGTGTGATTGTCTCGGGATAGTCGTTGTCCAGCAACCAGGCCTGCATCGCATCGGACAGTGCTTTAAGCGCCTCGGGTTGGTCGCTGGCGGCTTCGGCCAGGGCAATCCGAACAAACGATTCCGGGTCCGTATCAAGGTCGCCGATCAGGCTTCCGCGAATGGCTTCGTTGAGTTCATCGACTGCCTGCACCAGATCGTTTCCATCGGCCAGGTGTTCTGCAATCTGGCGGCCGGTTTCTGCGCTGTACACACGTGCGGTCAACCGATAGCCACTGTCACTGCGTTCGAATTCACCGCGAATCAGGAATTCGGTGTTTGCTTCGCGCGCTATTTGCAGCGCCAGCGATAGCGGCTCGCCGATCGCACGTTCAAAGCCGGCTTCGCGCAGAGCCTGGATGTAGTTCAGGGAATAGGCAGATTCGGTCGATAGCAAAGGGTCGCGATTCAAATGCAAGCTAATCAACCATGGAATGACATAACTTTCCCATGCCGGCGATTCTGTGCCATCGGGACCCAGCATAGGCCAGAATGATGTCGATATCTGCTTGTGAAAACCTTCGCGCGCAACCTGGAAGACCTGCTCCTGTCCAGTCTCATCGATCAGCACCCGTTCTACCGTAGCGTCCTGGGCTTCTGCGGTCGTGCCCATCGGACTGATTTCGATGACCACAAACAGCAGCACTAAAGCCATCACAGCGTTGCCTGAAACAATCCATTTCTCGCTGGTTTTCCACTCATCACGGCCCGGTGCGCCGTGGTTCCAGGCCAGCACAGCGACGGCTGGTAGCAGTGCGGCCATTGCAACAAACACATAAAAAACGATGCTGCCCGGGATGCCAATCTGCCCGGTCACCCACTCGCCGATTTCGACCGTCATCCAGGTCGCGGCAATATATAGACCGACGATCTGCGGAACTCGTCGTGCCAGCAGTTGTTTTATAAACCCTTCAGATTCAGCCATAGCGAAGTTTTCGTGGTTTTTTTGATTATACGGTCAGTGTCAGTCAGACCGATGATGATTGGCCATCTTGTTCAATAGTCAGTGTCGGGTTGAAATTCGCGAGATAATAGGCTGTATGCATTGTAAGCAAGTACTGCTGGTATCCACGTTATGAAAGGGCATTCATATCAAGCCTTGAAAAAGAAATTCTGGCTGTTTCGAGCGTTCAACGCGCCGTTGCAGTGGATCGGTGAAAACTGGCCCTCTCAAAGCAGGCTAGGTAGCAGGGAGCTACTGTTTCAGAACCTGGTTCATAAACAACTGGACCGTATCGGATTTGATCAGCCACTTTATCCGGTACGGTGTGCGGCTGGCTACAGTTTTCTTTACCTTGTTGTTCGCGCACTGGAGGAACTGCCTGTTCGGCGCGTGCTTGAGCTTGGAGCCGGTGAATCGACTCACCTGCTCGACCATCTCTGTCGATTGAACGGTGCAAGTTGCGTCACACTTGAACACGATGAATTCTGGGCGTCAAAAATCGCTGACAAGGTGACTCAGCAGGTCATACACGCAGCGCTTGAACGACGAAAGGTGCTGGAGAAACCGGCAACGTGCTATCTAACTGACCAGCTTGATGCTGAGAGTCGATTTGACCTGTTGCTGGTCGATGGCCCACCGGGAGAAAAACGACATTCAAGGAGAGTTGCGCTGGAGTATATCGATCGGTTCATGAGTGAAGATTTCATCATCATCTTTGATGACGCAGAGCGAAGAGGTGAACTGGATACGATACAGGCAGCACTCAGTCTGATTGAATCGAAAGGATGGTCCTACAACGCACGCATGATTCAGAGTCTGAATAGTCAGTTCTTGATCGCTGGAGGCAAGTTCAGTCCTGCATTTTATTTTTAACCGTTTCTAAGCACTAGACAACCATTCCAGCAGCATGGCCGGACGCCCAGGCCCACTGGAAATTGTGTCCTCCAAGGTGCCCGGTGACATCAACGACTTCACCAATGAAGTAAATACCCGGATGTGATTTGCATTCCATGGTTTTCGACGACAGTTCGTCGGTATCCACGCCGCCGAGGGTGACTTCTGCGGTTCGATAGCCTTCGGTGTCGTCAGGCCATATAGACCAAGGCTGGAAGTGTTTCAGTATTGTCTTCATGTCCTCGCGGGTCAGCTGACCAAGCGGTTTGTTGTCCAGCCACAGTTCACACCAGCGTTCGGCTACTCGGCGGGTCAGGTGTTCGGCCAGGAAGTTCTTCAGGCTCAGTGCAGGTCGCTCTGTCCTGGCCTGTTCGATCAGCTCGCCAAGGTCATGGTCGGGAAACAAGTCAATAAACAATGGCTGGCCGGTCTGCCAGTATGACGAGGCCTGCAGGATGGCCGGTCCGCTCAGGCCCTTGTGTGTAAACAGGATGTTTTCACGGAAGTCAGGCCCGTCGGCGTGTGTTCGGCTATCAAGCGAGACGCCTGCCAGGCCATCGAACTGAACCAGTTTACGTTCGCTCATGACCACTGGCACCAGTGCAGCGCTGGTCGGCTGCACGTGCAAGCCCAGTGAGCGCGCAAAGTCAAAGCCGAACCCGGTTGCACCCATGCGGGGTATCGAGTAACCGCCGGTAGCAATCACGATCGATTCGCACTGCATCTGGCCGAGCGGGCTGTTGAAGGTGTGCGGGGGCCCTAATTCTAGAATGTCGACAGCGCAATGCGTATGAACTTCGGCCCCGGCTGCATTGCATTCGTCCAATAGCAGTCGAACGATATCCTTCGAGCTGCGGTCGCAGAACAATTGGCCCAGCGTTTTCTCGTGATAAGGAATGCCATGAGCCTCGACCAGGTCAATGAAATCAGCCGGCGTATAGCGACTCAGTGCAGACTTCATGAAGTGCGGATTGGTCGAGATAAAATTCTCGGGCGTGGAATACAGGTTGGTGAAGTTGCAGCGGCCACCGCCTGACATCAGAATCTTCTTGCCGACCTTATTGGCATGATCCAATACCAGCACGCGTCGCCCGCGTTGGCCGGCGGCAATGGCACACATCAAGCCAGCTGCGCCGGCACCGATGATGACTACATCGTAGTCTGACTGATTGGATTGAAGGCTCATGGCAGCAGTCTAACCGGCAGTCCGGTCCTTTTGGAGCGCTGGCAATTGGAACGGTATACTTTCAAAAGCTGTTGTTAGCGTCGCGTGACCGCGTGGAGTCTGAATCCGTGAACAATCATTGTTTTGTCCTGGTCTTGGCCGTTTTGCAATGCACTGTCGTCTTCGCAGAGCCCGGCACTCCGTTACCGATCGAGCATGGGAGCTTTGCGGTGGATGGTCGTGCCCTGAGCTATTTCTGCGTAGGCAAGGGCTCGCACACGCTGATCCTCGAAGCACCGTCGGGCATTTCGAATGCCGAAGCCTATCAAAATGTACTGCCAACGCTGGCAGCGGACTACCGGGTTTGTGCTTACGAGCGGGCGGCGTATGGCGGCAGCCCACCGCTTCCGGAAGGCATGGTGCAATCACTCAATGACTACGCTCGCGAGCTCGGTCATTTCCTGGCTCTGGAAACCATACCGAAACCGGTCTACCTGCTCGGCTATTCCTATGGTGGGTTCGTTGCGCGCTATTTCACCGCACATCACCCGGAACAAGTTCGAGGCATCGTCCTGATCGATTCACCGCATGTGAAGTGGATGCGGCGCATGCAAGAAGACCTTTCGGCTGAGGACTGGGAAAAGGTCGAGGATATTCTGCGCTGGTTCATCGACAACCGCGGCCATGATGCCTGGATCAGCAGTTTTGAGATGGAGGCCGCACCACTATTGCCCGAAGATCTGCCCGTCGCGGTCATCACTCGAACCCAGGATCACGAACGGATGCTGCAGTCTGGCATCAGCCAGGCGGGCTATCGCGTGTATAACGACCTGCACTATGAACTAGCGCCGAAACTGCTGAAGCTTACCAAGCGTACCCGGGCATTCACTGCGAGCAAGAGCCAGCATTTCATCCCGGATACCGAGCCCGAGATCGTGTTCGAAGCGATTGATGCGGTGATCGAAATGAGTCATCAGAGCGAACGATAATCAGGCAAAGGCTTGACCAGTGGTTGCTTTACGTTTCCCTATTGCTTGAATCACGAGCAGTACCGCTCTGCAGTTGCTGAATGTTCAAGGAAAGACTGGATGTTAGGCCGTCTGGTACTCGCTGCCTTCTTCGTGAACGCCGATGGGTCGGCTGTTGGAGCGCAGCCAATCAACAAGCTGATTTTCTTTCAGCTCTCCAGAAGCCAGGGCGAGAAAAAATGGATATAGATCGACATCTGAACTTAGCAGTTGAAAGTTATTCAGCTCCAGAAAAAGTTCGCAAATCACTGCTGCGGTGCGTTTATTCCCATCAATAAACGGATGATTTCGTGATAGCCCAAAGGCATAAGCGGCTGCAAGTTCAGGTATATCGGTTGAAGCATCTCGATAGGCAAATTTCTGACGGGGTCGTTCTGCAGCTGACTCCAACATTGCTTGATCACGAACGCCCTCCAATCCACCATGTTCGGCAAGCTGGCGCTGATGAATGGATTCGATAAGCCTGAGTGAAATCCAGGTTGGTTCTTTCATCAACTTATTCGGCCAGCTTTTTCAGCAGGTTCCGGCGTTTGCGCATAATGTTTTCGGCAACATCCATCTGCTCTGAAAATTCAGGGTCATAGGGAGTCAGCGTGATGCCGTCTGGTGTTTCCAGCACCATCAATTCATCTCCGCGCTGGACGCGCAGTTTTTCCAGCAGTTCTTTGGGCAATATGACGCCGGTTGAATTGCCGACAGTAGTCACTTTTAAGGTGCGGTTTGGCATTGGAATGGCCGGAAGCTGCGTGGTTTATTAATATAACAAAAGTTATAACTTCGAGTCAATCGCGAAAAAAGGGCGCCAAAGCGCCCCTGCGATTCAATCGAAATGATTCGATCAGTATTTGATCGTGCAACCATACGGACGGGTCACCGGTTCGGCGACCGGTTCTCCAGCCGCCAGATTGCCCAGGGCTGCAACAACGTATTGCGTCGCATCAGGAATGTCATCCGGGTTGGCGCTCGGGTTCGAGTCGATCCCGCCCATGTAGACCAGCGTGCCTTGCTCGTCGATGATGTACATGTGCGGTGTCACCTGTGCCGAATAGGCACGGCCCATGTCACCGGATTCATCCAGCAATATTGCCGTGGGTGCAGCAGAGCGATCGCTGGTCAACTGATTGGCCTGTTCCGGTGACACATGACCCTGAGCGCCCGGCTTGGAGGAAATCACGCTGAGCCAGACCGCGTCATGCTCATTGCGCGCCATGCGCTGCTGGTTCTGCATATTTTCAGCACTGTAGTGTTTGACAACAAACGGGCAGTCGTGATTGGTCCATTCAAGAATGACCTTCTGACCGGCGAAGTCCGACAGGCTGTGGACCTGGCCGTTGCTGTCCACAACTTCAAAATCAGGTGCGGGCTGACCGATTTCAGGCACGGCCAGGACCAGGGTCGCAGCAGCTAGCAAACCACTAGCCAGTAACGTTTGAATCAATCGCATCGTATGCTCCTCTTCATTTATGAATGGTCATGCTAAAAATCATGTGTCAATAGACCGTCATTGGTCAATCAGGGTTCCAACATGCCGATCACCAGCCCAGGCGTCAGAATCTGAGGCAGCACGTGTGGTTCGGGGTTGGCCTGGCCCGGCGGATAGTAGACGTATAGGGGTACGCCGTTGCGACCGTACTGGGCCAGGTATGCGGTAATGTCGTCATCGCGGCGCGTCCAGTCGCCTTTCAAATACACCACATCGCGGTCGGCCAGTGCATCGCGCACCTCGTCGTTGCTCAGCGCAATGCGCTCATTGACCAGGCAGGTCACACACCAGTCAGCGGTCATATTGACCAGCGCACCGCGTGAAGGATCGGCCTGGATTTCGGCCAGCAGGGAAGGGCTCCAGGCTTGCCACCAGACATTCTCGGGCTCGGTCTTGTTTGGAGCGGAGCGTTCGGCGGCCACAACCGCAAACACGGCAATCATCAAACTCAGGCCGATGGCTGAATGACGGAGCGCGGACCAGCCGCCGCTGGATGCTGTTGAAGCGCTACGTCGCTGGCCAAGCCAGATCGCAAACACCAGCATGACCAGACCGACCAGCACGGCTGCCAATGCATCGGCACCGGCCTGTCGGCCGAGCACCCACAGCAGCCAGACCACGGTCAGGTACAGCGGGAAGGCCATGGCCTGCTTGAAGGTATCCATCCAGGCCCCCGGCTTGGGCAGCCAGCGGGCCAGGGCTGGCATCACGCTGACTAACAGCATCGGCAGCGCCAGGCCGAAGCCCAGCGCAACAAAGATCAGCAGCGCCTGAATCGTAGGCAAGGTCACGGCCACGCCCAGCGCGGTCCCCATGAACGGCGCAGTGCACGGGCTGGCCACCACCGTGGCCAGTACGCCGGTAAAGAACGATCCGCGCAGGCCTTGCTGCTCGGTCAACCCCTGACCCAGACCCATCCAGCGCGTGCCAACCTCGATCATGCCGGACAGCGACAGACCCATGACGAAAAACAGATAGACCAACGCGGCGATGAACCAGGGCGACTGTAGCTGGAAGCCCCAGCCAATTGCTTCACCGGCGGCCCGCAGAACCAGTAGGACGCCGGCCAGCAGTGCAAATGACAGGATCACGCCGAGTGTGTACGCGACACCTAGAGTCGCGTGCGATTGGCCCGGGGATGAAACCAGGCTCATGGCTTTCAGCGACAGCACCGGAAAAACGCACGGCATCAGGTTCAGCAGCATGCCGCCGCCAAGGGCCAGCAATACAACCCATAGCAATGACGGGGGCGCTGCTGCCTTATTGATCGGCAGATCCGGGGCCTCGCTTTGCAGCGTATCGGGCAGGGCACTGATTTCGAACGCGCGTTGATTTGCCTCGTCGACCAGCAACAGAGACAGTTGTTCAGGTGCGCGACTGAAAAACGGCGACAGCGGCTGACTGATCTGGATCAGGCGCTGGCCGTCCACATCCTGTTGGACCAGAAATGCATCGGCGGCATGTTCAACCAGGCTGGCCACTGCCGGAAAAAAATCGAGCGGACCAGCATCCAGCGTAATGTCGGGTTCGATCTGAACGCTGAGCTGCCCGCCTTCGGTGGTAAAGCGCGCCGGCCAGTCGACCACGGTCGGTCTGCGTCGGTCGACTTCGTCAAACAGGGAGGCGAATTCTGAACGTGCTGTGGGTGATTGATCCACAACAGGCAGCGTCAAGCTCAGCTCGGCATCGCCCGGAATACAGATGATTTCGCAGATCAACCAGTCGGCGCGTAGCCTGAGTTCAAGTGCCTGACCTCTTGGCCAGTCCTGCGGCACCATGATGGTGACCGGCAATAGAATGTGATCGGAATAGCCGTAATTGACCAGATGTTCGACCGGGATACGCTCTGGCCACGGCCATTCGATCGGCCCCGCCTCGACGCCTTCAGGCAGCTGCCAGGTGAACCTGGTCTCCAGCCCGGAATCGCCCGGATTGATCCAGTAGGTATGCCAATTCGGATCGTGCTGCATCGACAGGCCGACGCGGAAGGCCTGGCCGGGCTGTATCGCGTCGACCTCGCTGATGAGCTTCACCACGATGTGATCGCGGGTGATCGGGCCGGACGTGGCTGCCTGCAGCGGCAATACAAACGCCAAAAGGAACAGGATCAGACTGGTTCGAATCATGCAAATCATCAGTTTTTATACACTTGGTTCTGCTGCGAATCCATTCACGACTGGATGGAAAGTGCTTTTGTCCTAATCGTTATCGAGATAAGACCGTGCAAACAGCACTATATTGCATTGGCTTTGCCGCAGAGTCGCTACACTTCAATCAATTGAACGAGCATACAGGAGCCCCTGCATGAACATTTCGACCCCCGATCTTTGCGACGAACACTCCGATCAGGTCCGCGTGGTCACTGGATTGAACTGGCAGCACTTCGGTGGCCAGCATGCGTTCGGCGGTCAAATCGAAACCGTGCGCTGCTTTGAGGACAACTCGGTCTTGAAGCAGCAGTTGTTCAGCCGCGGCGAAGGGAAAGTCCTGGTCGTCGACGGCGGTGGTTCGATGCGCCATGCCTTGATTGGCGACCTGATTGGTGCTGAAGCGGTCAACAACGGCTGGGCTGGCGTCATTATTCACGGTGCTTGCCGCGACGTGGATGAATTGGCCAAGCTGGAGATCGGGATCCTTGCGTTGGGTGCAGTACCGATCAAAAGCGTTCGTCGTGGCGAAGGACAGCTCAATATTCCGATCCATTTCGGCGGTGTCTCGTTTCACCCGGGCGATTTCGTGTACGCCGACCGCAACGGCGTGATCGCTTCAGGCCAGGCGCTTGTTTGAGTATTCAGGGCATGCCGGACTCAATACCCTTCAACAACACCTATGCCCGACTACCTGCCAGGCTGTTCGAGCGGTGCTCACCACAGCCGGTCCCCGGACCAAGGCTGATTGCATTCAACCATCCGCTTGCTGAACAGCTGGAACTCGGACTAGGTGATGCTTCGTCAGCGCAGCTCGCCGAGTGGTTTTCCGGCAATGCCCTGCCCACAGGCGCAGATCCACTGGCCATGGCCTATGCCGGGCACCAGTTCGGCCATTTCGTGCCGCAGCTTGGTGACGGGCGTGCCCTATTGCTGGGCGAAGTGACTGACCCGAACGGGCAGCAATGGGATATTCAGCTCAAGGGCAGCGGTCGCACGCCGTTTTCGCGGGGTGGCGACGGGCGCTCGGCGCTGGGACCGGTGATTCGCGAGTACCTGGTATCCGAGGCCATGCAGGCGCTGGGCGTACCGACGACACGTGCGCTGGCGGCGGTCACGACCGGTGAGGTGGTGCAACGTGGTGGCGAGGTGCCGGGCGGTATTCTTACCCGCGTGGCACGTGGCCATCTACGTGTCGGTACCTTCCAGTACTTTGCCGCCCGTGAAGACGTTGAAGCGCTCCAGACGTTAGTGGGCTACGCTTGCGCTCGGCTATATCCGGATTTGAGGGGTGCCGAACACCAGGCGCTGGGCCTGGTCGAGCAGGTCATGCATGCGCAGGTAAGGCTGGTAGCGCAGTGGCTGTCGATCGGCTTTATCCACGGCGTCATGAACACAGACAATTGCGCGATTTCCGGTGAAACCATCGACTATGGGCCGTGCGCCTTTCTCGATGAATACCATCCGGAAAAGGTATTCAGCTCGATTGACCGCAACGGCCGCTACGCCTACGCCAATCAGCCCAGTATTCTTCTCTGGAACCTGGCCCGCTTGGGCGAGGCGCTGCTGCCGGTGATCGCGCGTGATGAATCAGTTGCCATCGAGCGCGTCAATGAGCTGCTGTCGGGTTATCCCGAATTGTTCAAGCAGCAGTGGCTGAATTCCATGCGGCCCAAGCTGGGATTAACCAACAGGCCGGATGTGTCCGACTCAGTGGATGCGGACTTGATCCAGGGCTTTCTGGACTTGCTCCAGGTTGAAGGGGCCGACTTCACCGTCGCATTTCGCACACTGAGTCATGCGGTCAATGACCCACAGGCTTTAACAGACCTGGCCGTGACGCTGGGCTGGAAACCATCGGCCTGGACAAACTGGAAGGACCAATGGTTTGCGCGGCTAGAACAGGCGCCGGGTTCGCTCGAGGAGTGCCAGCAGCGGATGTTACAGACCAACCCGGCCGTAATCCCGCGTAACCATCAAATCGAACGCGCAATCCAGGCCGCCGAGCAGCAGGCAGATTTTTCCGTTTTTGAACAGCTGCAAGCCGGATTGGCGGAACCGTTCGAAGACAACCCGGAGTTCGAGGCATTTCGATCACCACCCAAACCGAATGAGCGGGTGTTAGAAACTTTTTGTGGGACTTGAACGAACCAGCCTGAACTGCGGGTGGTTGGATTTTTTAATCGGAAACAAATGTGTCGTTGATCAACTGCTGAAGTACTATTGTTCAGCCAAAAATCAATTGAAGAAGGAGAGCCTGAAGATGTTTCGACTGAATTGTTTTTTGTTTTTGCTCGTTACGATGAACCCCATCGCCTTTGCAGGTTCATTTGTCGAACCGGCCGATGCCGTTCAGTCCTACATCACTGGCGTTAGCTCGGGTTCGGGCGCTCACATCACGGCAGCTTATGCCGACAATGCGGAAATCCAATACTACGATCAGAATGGCGATTATCAGTATTTCTCACGCGACTCGTTTGCCGAAGTGGTCAACAGCGGCAACCAATGGGACGCCAGGATCGAAATCACCAATCTGCTGGTCACCGGTCAGGCAGCCAACGCCACGGTAGAATTTACCTGGGGAGCCAACGGCGAAAACGGCTACGTTGATTATCTGAACCTGATCAAGACCGACGCCGGCTGGACGATCACCAACAAGGTCGCTCAGTACATTCAACGGGACTAATTGCCTACATCTGGCACCTGCAATACTGGCTCGGCAGGTCGGTCTGCTGAATGGTTTGTATACCGTGCCGGATTGAACGGCCCAATGGATCGATTGATGAAAGTACTGTGTGTCACCCGGCACTTGGTTGAACCAGGCGCATCATATTGCTGATCATGATCCGATTGGTGCCTTTCCGTTTCCCTTCAAACATCGCTTCGTCGGCTCGCTGAAGGCCGGCATCAATCGTGTCATTGACCTGGGCGATGCCGAAGCTCAATGAGACGGGTAAATCACCCACCGACGTTTCGACAGGCCTGGCGGTCAGTGCCACGCGCAGGCGCTCAATGACGGCACGGGCCTGATTGGCGGTGGTATCGGGCAGCAGCAAGACAAATTCCTCACCGCCCCAGCGGCAGGCAAGATCAATTTCACGCAGATTTCTGCGAATGCGCCGCGACAATTCTTTCAGCACTTCATCACCAACCAGGTGTCCATATTGGTCATTGATCGGCTTGAACTTGTCGATGTCGGCCATGACCAACGTCAGCGGCTGATCATTTCTGATGCGCCGCGCATTTTCATGCTCGGAGGCTTGCTCGAACGAGCGGCGATTCAGCAGGCCGGTCAGCGAATCCCGATTGGCAAGATGGGTGACCTGTTCGACCGCATCCTTGAGCTCCTGGTTGCGAACTGCAAGATCGCGCTGCAGCTGGGATTTGACGCGATAATTGCGCCAGGTAACCAGGCTGCCGGCAAAAATTGTCAGCAGTGCAATGCCGGCCACAATCAACAATGACTCGCGCTGGTTCAGCTGCGTAGCCTGAAGTTCGTTCTGCAGTTGCAGCATGGCCATTTCGCTGGCCTGCTGCTCTACTTGATACTGAACTTCGAGCTGCTGGATCGCCTCGCTGCGCTCGGTATTGAGGATGTCTTCATTCAGTGCCTGCTGTCGGCGCAGCAAAGTGTATGCAAGCTCATAGTTTCCGCTTTGGCTGTGCAGTTGCACCGTCTTGTCCAATAGCTCGGCTTCGACAAATGGCAGCACGTTTTCGACCAGCGGCAGGGCTCGTTGATAAAGCTCCAGGGCCTCTTCATTCTCGCCCTGCGCCACGCGCAGATCGCCGACCGTCATTAATGTGCCCGCCAACAGTCGCGGATGATTCAGCGATTCAGCAATAGGCAGTGCTTCGCTGCAGGCGCCGTTGGCCAGATCCAGCTGGCCTACTGCGATGAACTGCTTGCACAGATTAGCCAGTTGATTGGCAATTTGTGGCTGGTGCTGTTGCTCACGCGCCAATCCCAATGCACCCTGATGCAGTTCGATGCTTTGGTTGGGGCCTTCCAGATCTGCGGCAATCAACGCCAGATTGCTTTTGATCGAAAGCTCCAGGTTGTCGTTGCCGGCAGTGCGTGCCAGCGGCAGCGCCTGTTG
Source organism: uncultured Pseudomonadota bacterium (assembly GCA_937138395.1). GTDB lineage: Bacteria > Pseudomonadota > Gammaproteobacteria > Xanthomonadales > Wenzhouxiangellaceae. The sequence goes on along the minus strand of CAKZPB010000079.1, from coordinate 34,342 downwards.
GTAATAGTCACGCGCGCGCACCGCATCGTTCAGCAGATTGTGTGCAACGCCCAGTGCATTGACGGTCAGCGCAAGGCTGCCCACATCGTCGCTCGATTCCAGCACCCGTCGGGCGTTGTGAAAATGGCCGATCGCAGTTGCGATTTCGCCCTGCTCGGCCAGGATCGTGCCTTGTAAATGCTGGGCACGTCCTTCCAGAGAACGGTCATCCAACTGCTGCGCCAGTACCTTCATTCGCTGTGCGTGCTGAATCGCCTGATCCAGCCAACCCTGGTCGCGCGCAATCCGCGTCGCCAGATCAGCCATTTCAAGACGGAGTGCTGGAGAATGGGGTTCATCCAGTGCTGCCACCAGACCATTGATTGCTGCTTCCGGATCCTGAAAGCGAAGCGCCTCGGCCTGCTGCAGCACCGGATGCATGAGATCCGCCTCTGCAGGTTCGGTCGCTGCCGACAATTCGCTGCCGACCAGAATGCACGTCAGCAAAAGCGCAATGGCGAGCATGGTGTCTGTTATTGGACGCATGGTTCTGTCCGCTATGAATTCACACTAAGCGATACAACTATCGCGCCGAAGGTGAACTGATAGGAAACTGCATCACAAAAAAGCAGGTAAAAAGTGATTTAGTCCAATAATCAAGACATCGAGCGACTGCCGGTCGGCAAATTTAGGTCTTGATTGTTCATGGCCAACGTTGAATAGGTCGATCGAATAGGCGAGCGCCCATGGACCGGGCATGAACCGTTCTTAATCAGCCGGGTTGGATTGAATCCACTGCATCAATCCCGTGCAAACAAATCAGACTCGAATCCATCCGAAAAAATCTCTGAAGGCACGAATGCATGCACCCGCCCGGAAAAACCGGGGAACAGCGGTGGCGAAACAAAGGATGCGCCCGAGATGGGATTCCCCTTCAGGATCAGCCCGTTGGTTGCGGCCAGTGAACCGCCCACGCCAAAGCGGATTTCGGTCAGGGGATCAAAGGTGGTCGGAAGAAACACAGTGTCTTGAATCTTCAGTAACGAGCCACCCATGCGGTACAGATAAACGGCCTGATGGTCACTCCTGTTAAAGGAGCCCAATGCCGATGCGGCCAGCGTCGTATCGCTCAGCCAGGCCAGCTGTTGACCCAGACGGTCAAGGGAATCCCCGTCCGAGGCAATCAACACGTGTTCCGCCTCCCAGGCTTCCGGGCCGCCTTGATTCCGGTTCAGGATCAACACCGCACCTTGTTCACTGTCAGAAGACTCGACGACGCCGATCGCTGCGCGATCACCCTGCACCGATAGGTCGTTGATCAGATTCGGTTCGGTGATATAACCACCCTCCGGCGCCCAGCCCGGGATGCCCGCGACTTCGCCGCGCCTCAGCAACCTGACCGAATCGTCATCGACACCGAGAATGCTTCCCGACTGACCGTAGATCGCCAACAGGTCCCCATCAAGGTCGACGATCGCACCGAGGTTCACATCGCTGAGGTCACCATCCACTGCAAACGTCGCTCCCCAGGCATCCGGGCCTCCTTGATTCTGTTCATATACGTACACGCTTCCCCCGCTGCTGTTGGGTGAGCCGACAGCGATTCGATCGTCGGACAGCGCCAACGACGTTCCAAAATTTTCGATTCCGGGTTCGCTGAGACTGGTCACGAGGCTCCAGATACCGGGCGTGACCGCATCAAGCTCGTACACGTCCACGACGCCGTTGTTGGTGACGGCGGCCAGTGGTCCATCGATGGCGATGGGCTGCGCTTGTGTAGGTATCGACAGGTCGGGCGGTTCATACAGCGATGATTTTGATGAATCAAACACAAAGCTGGAATCGCCCTGCTGTTGAAACCAGTCCACCCGCGATGCGCCAGGCGAGCGCACCATCAGCCAGTTCCCGTCCAGCGCAATGGCATCGCCGAAGCGTTCGCTTTCGGTTGGGGTCGACGCGCGCAGTACGCTGGCTTCAGGTTCTGTAGTTGGACAAAAGCGGCTGCGCACGCCTTGTGCGGTAAATTCCTGGTTCCAGACTTTGACCTCGTCCATGGCGCCCGCCCAATTGCGTTGCCCGAACTGGCTGGGTTTGCCAACAAAAAACTCGGTTGGGGTCCGGTTGTCGAACACGGACGGCATGGGCGCGCTATCGACCAACTCGCAGTCGACGTACAGCCGGAGTTCCCCGGGAATACGCCAGGTCAGTGCGACGTGAACCCACTGATCGGCCACGACGGTGCCACCGCGCACTTCACGACGTTCCAGACCATCCTGCCAGATCGCATAGAACTCGCCCTCGAATATCGCGGTATGGATCTCCAGCGCCTCACCGGCTGCACCAAAGCCGTTGTAATCGGGTGATGGTGCGCCGGAGAAGTCACTCTCATACACTGCAATCCTGGCGCCATCGGCCGCTGCAGGCCGCAGCCAATGGCCGAGGGAGCCACGAGTCTTCGGCAACGCTGCATTGTGCGTGGCATGCTGATCGATACCATTGAAGTCAAGCGCTCTGCCGAACACACCCGGGCGCCATTCGCTGCCGTCTTGCGGGAAATTCACCAGCGTACCGGACACACCGCCGATTGCGGAAGGCAGCACGCCGGTGTCCTCGTCGATCCACGGCTCCATTGACCAGTGCATGGCCAATTCCGGCGGCCCACCTGCGCTTAGCGCGCCGCATAGCAGGCCGAGTCCAACTGCAATGGACAGCCTGATGCGATACAAATAGTGCTGTCTCGATGAAGTAGCGTTGTTCAAGGTCATCATGATTTGTTGCCCTTGGCAGGGCTTGAGTCCAATTTCATTATAGGGATTAACGAAGTGGATCAAGATTTTGTGCCATTCAATCGGAAAAACTTGGATTTGAAGGATTGCCTTGGTTCCACGACACGCTGGTACAACGACGACGGTAAACAAGCTGGGCCATTACGGGCATTCACTCAGCCAGAGTCAATCCATGTGCCCGCACGATGCTGGCTTGGGGATCAGGATGTTCAATACGACAGAAGATAGACCACGTCTTGCGATCAAGGACTACGAGGAAATGATGGGAAATGGTGGCTACGGGTGGACTTGAACCACCGACCTCAGCATTATGAGTGCCGCGCTCTAACCAGCTGAGCTACGTAGCCAAAAGCAAGCCGAGTATTTTTGCTTGACTGGACAGCGATGTCAATACCATTTCACTGGATTGCGATGCAATTCGAGATTCATTGCGGGCTGAGTCGGGTCTGCCCGGCGCTGTTCGCAAGCTGAAACTGCAGTCTGAATAACGCTGTCAACTTTACAACAGCGCTAAATTGCTTATCCGTGGTCGTTCGGCTTGCGTCAGACAAGCGAACGCGACGCGACTACAATGGCGAGATAAAAAATAACACCGGGTAGAGCGACATGGTTGATCTGATCAACGATCCCAACGATGAATATCCAGAAGAAACGCGCGAGTGGCTGGAGTCACTGGCCGCGGTTATCGACCGCCAGGGTGCTGAGCGTGCGCATTTTCTGCTGGATCGGCTGGTTGAAATGGCGCGTCGGGCCGGCGCTCACCTGCCGTTTGATCTGACCACGGCCTACCTGAATACGATTCCGCCGAATCGCCAGGCCGCCATGCCCGGGGATGCGGCTTTGGAACGGCGCATCAAGGCCATCATTCGCTGGAACGCCATGGCCATGGTGGTTCGTGCCGGCCGTCGCGGTGGCGACCTCGGCGGCCACATTGCCAGCTTTGCATCGGCCGCTACGCTGTATGACGTCGGCTTCAACCATTTCTTCAAGGGTCCGGACCACGAAGATGGTGCTGATCTGGTCTATATCCAGGGCCATTCCTCGCCGGGTATCTATGCGCGCGCGTTTCTGGAAGGGCGGCTAACGACCGATCAACTCGATCACTTTCGCCAGGAAGTCGACGGAAAAGGCCTGAGTTCCTATCCGCATCCGTGGCTGATGCCGGAATTCTGGCAGCTGCCGACGGTATCGATGGGCCTGGGGCCGATCATGGCCATCTACCAGGCACGGTTCCTCAAATACCTGACCAACCGCAAGTTGAGCGATGCGGCCAAGCGCAAGGTCTGGTGCTTCATGGGCGACGGTGAATGCGATGAACCGGAATCGCTGGGTGCGATTTCGCTGGCCGGGCGCGAGCGACTCGACAATCTGGTGTTTGTCATCAACTGCAACCTGCAGCGGCTGGACGGCCCGGTGCGCGGCAACGGCAAGATCATCCAGGAGCTCGAAGGGGTGTTTCGCGGCGCAGGTTGGAACGTCATCAAGGTCATTTGGGGCTCCTACTGGGATCCTCTGCTGGCGCGGGATACCAAGGGCTTGCTGCGCCGACGCATGGAAGAAGCGCTCGACGGCGACTACCAGAAGTACAAGGCCATGGACGGCGGCTATGTGCGCGAGCACTTCTTTGGCGCCTACGATGAGCTGAAAGAAATGGTAGCCGACCTGTCCGATGAGGATATCTGGCGTCTGAACCGCGGTGGTCACGATCCGCACAAGGTGTATGCGGCCTATCACGATGCGGTCGAACATCCGGGCCAGCCGACCGTGATTCTGGCCAAGACCATCAAGGGGTATGGCCTCGGCAAGTCGGGCGAGGGCATGAATATTTCGCATCAGCAGAAAAAGCTGGACAGCGACGGCGTGCGGTACTTCCGCGACCGCTTCAACGTGCCAATTCAGGACGAGCAGCTCGACGAGATTCCGTACTACCATCCAGGCGAGGATTCAGAAGAAATACGCTATATGAAGCAGCGGCGTGAAGCACTCGGCGGCCAGCTTCCTCAGCGTCGTGTCGAATCCAGTCCGCTCGAGATCCCATCGCTGGACGCGTTTGAATCGGTGACCAAGGGTTCAGGCGACCGCGAGATTTCGACGACGATGGCGTTTGTTCGCTGCCTTGCCGTGCTGCTGCGCGACAAGGAACTGAAGCAGCACATCGTGCCGATCATCTGTGATGAAGCCAGAACGTTTGGTATGGAAGGGTTGTTTCGCCAGATCGGCATCTACGCGCCGTTTGGACAACTGTATGAGCCGGTCGATTCCGATCAGCTGGCGTATTACAAGGAAGACCAGGGCGGTCAGGTGCTGCAGGAAGGCATTACCGAAGCCGGCTCGATGAGTTCCTGGATTGCCGCTGCAACCAGCTATGCCTCGAACGGCCTGCCGATGATTCCGTTCTATGCGTTCTATTCGATGTTTGGCTTCCAGCGCATCGGCGATCTGGCCTGGGCTGCCGGTGACCTGCGCGCGCGCGGATTTCTGATCGGCGGTACGTCGGGCCGCACCACGTTGAATGGTGAAGGTCTCCAGCATGAGGATGGCCACAGTCACATCATGGCAAGCACCATTCCGAATTGCATCAGTTACGACCCGACCTTTGGCTATGAGCTGGCCGTCATTCTGCAGGATGGTCTGCGCAGGATGTACGCCGAGCAGGAGGACGTCTATTACTACATCACCACGCTGAACGAAAACTACGAACATCCGGCCATGCCTCAGGGGGCTGCCGATGGCATCCGCCGTGGCATGTATCTGCTGAAATCACACGATCCTGATCAGCGCCATGACAAGGACAAGCTGGTTCAGCTGCTGGGCTGTGGTGCCATCCTGAATGAAGTAATTGCTGCAGCCGATTTGCTGCTCGAACACTTCGGCGTGTGCAGTGATATCTGGTCGGTTACCAGCTTCAATGAAATTGCCCGCGAAGCGCAACGCGTTCAGCGGCGAAATCGTCTGAAGCCGGATCAGGATCATAAACAGCCGTATCTGACCGAGCTGCTGGCCGACCAGGGCGATGGGCCGGTCGTTGCCGCGACGGACTATGTCCGGGCCTATGCGGATCAAATCCGCGCCTTTGTGCCGCAGACTCACTATCTGGTCCTTGGGACCGACGGCTTTGGCCGATCCGATACGCGTGAAAACCTGCGCCGATTCTTCGAGGTGGACCGCTATTCCATCGCCTACGCCGCGATGACAGGACTGTATGAGCGTGACACGATCAGCCGCTCGGAGCTGGTGGCAGCACGTGACAAGCTGAACATCGATCCGGAAAAACCCGAACCGAGGACGCAATAATGGGCACTGCAATTGGCACCCTGGGCTGGCTGGATTTGACTGACGGCAATGCGTCCGAGCTCCGTGATTTCTACCAACGGGTCGTGGGTTTCGAGGTCGAGTCAATCAGCATGGGCGAGTATGACGATTTCGTCATGAAAACAGCGGATGAAGAACAAATGGTCTGTGGCATCGTGCACAAGCGCGGTGCGAATGCCGATGTCCCACCCGGCTGGATTCCCTATTTTGTCGTTGCCAGCCTGCAGTCATCGGCTGCACAGGTGCAGCTGCTGGGCGGTCAGGTATTGGGTGAGCCGAGGGCCTATGGTTCAGGATCGTTTCAGTTCATCCGTGATCCGAATGGCGTGTTCTGCGCTCTGTTTGAAGAAGGTGAATCCAACGATGAGTGAACAAATCAAGGTGCCGGATATCGGTGATTTTGATCGTGTACCGGTGATCGAGGTCCTGGTCGAGGTCGGCGACACCCTCGAAGCCGAGCAGTCACTGCTCACGCTGGAATCGGACAAGGCCACGATGGAAGTGCCTTCACCTGTCGACGGCACGTTGCTGGAGTTGAAGGTCAAGGTTGGCGATGAAGTCGGCGAAGGCGATGTCATCGCGCTGGTTGAAGTTGCTGACACAGACTCGGATCAACATGCCGGTGCAGAGGACAGTGAGACGGAAACGGACTCGAATGACGAGGCGGTTTCTGGTGAGGACCACAAGACCGAACGTGCAGAAGCAAACCAGGGTTCTGAACAAGAAGTGGGCGCCGAGACTCGGCACTCGGAAACGGATGCCCCCGAGCAGTCGGCTGATTCCAATAATGATCGGGCAGCCGAAACAGAGACTGGTGCAGACAACCCCTCAGCAAGCACCGGTGTCGATGATCTGCCCGCACCGCCGGTTCCGTTTGATGAAATGGGTCGGGACCCGTCCAGCATCCCTCACGCCAGCCCGGGTGTGCGCAAGCTGGCGCGCGAACTCGGGGCAGACTTGACTGCAGTCAATGGCAGCGCCAGGCACGGCCGGATTACCGAAGAGGATCTGAAACAGCACGTCAAGTCGCGGCTTGAATCCGGAGCGACTGCGGCCGATGGCGCTGGAATGAAGATCGCCAACGCGCCTGAAGTCGATTTCGCCAAGTTCGGAGAAATCGACCGGCAGCCGCTGTCCAGGATTCAGAAAATTTCGGGTCCGAATCTGCACCGCAACTGGGTGACGATTCCGCACGTGACCCAGTTTGATCAAGCTGATATCACCGACATGGAGGCGTTCCGCAAGGCCAGCAAGCACGAGGCGGAACAGGCGGGTACCAAGATGACGCCGCTGGTGTTTCTGATCAAGGCAGTGGTTGCCGGGCTCAAGGAATTTCCGGCCTTCAATGCATCGCTTTCGGCCGATGGTCAGTCCTTGATCTACAAGCAGTATTTTCATATCGGCTTCGCCGCCGATACGCCTCACGGGCTGATGGTGCCGGTAATCCGCGATTGTGATCAGAAATCATTGCTGGAACTGGCCAAGGACCTGACCGAATTATCAGGCCGCGCACGCGATGGCAAACTGTCACGTGAACAAATGCAGGGTGGCTGCATGTCGATTTCCAGCCTGGGCGGAATTGGTGGTACGGCCTTTACGCCCATTATCAATGCGCCCGAAGTAGCCATTCTCGGCGTGTCGCGTTCGGAAATGAAACCAGTCTGGAACGGCGAGCAATTCGTGCCGCGCCTGATGTTGCCGCTGTCGCTGTCGTACGATCACCGCGTCATCGACGGTGCCCTGGCGGCGCGCTTTACCGGCTACCTGGCGCACGTGCTCAGTGATATTCGTCGGTTGATGTTGTGAAACGTTTAGAAACCGCAGAATTCGCAGATTACACAGATTGTCTAAAACCAATGAATATGATGTTTTGCTTTTTGAATCGATAGTTTGATCTGTGTGTGCTGGGCCTGGAATGGTTTTGAATTCAGTTTTTTAATCCGCGCAATCTGTGTAATCTGCGGTTTGCTTTTAATGGGCTTTAGTTAATGACTAAGAGAACTGAAATTCGTGTGCCCGATATCGGTGAGTTCGACAATGTGCCGATCATCGAGGTGCTGGTTGCCGCCGGAGATGAAGTCGAGCAGGAGCAGTCCTTACTGACGCTGGAGTCCGATAAAGCGACGATGGACATCCCGTCGCCGGCGGCCGGCACGCTGCTTGAAATCCGCGTCCAGGAAGGTGATGAGGTGACTGAAGGCGACGTCATCGGGCTGTTGGAACAGGCTGAACAAACACAGGATTCGGGTGCTGCTGATGATGCTGATCACGAAACGGCGTCGGAACAACGCCAGGCTTCGGGTCCTGAGCCCCGGCCCTCGGAAAACCAGCAGCAGGAATCAGTACAGCATCGCAATTCAGATCTGCCTCAGGGCACTGAACAGAATCCGGACTCCGAGAAACACCAGCACTCGGAAGATGAAGGCCAAGCGCATGATTATGACTACGATCTGGTCGTGCTCGGCTCGGGGCCGGGTGGTTATACCGCCGCCTTTCGAGCGGCGGATCTCGGTTTAAAGGTCGCCTTGATCGAACGCTATCCGGTCATCGGCGGTGTGTGTCTGAACGTTGGCTGTATCCCGTCCAAGGCGCTGCTGCATGTTGGACAGGTCATTGATTCTGCCGGGCACCTGGGTCAGCACGGCGTTCATTTCGGCAAACCTGAAATTGAGCTCGACGGATTACGTCATTTCAAGGAGGGCGTGGTCGGCAAGTTGACCGGCGGCCTGGCCGGCATGGCGAAAAAACGCAAGGTCGACGTGTTGACCGGATATGGCAGGTTCAGCGGCACGCATGAAATCTCGCTCGAAGCAACCGCAGATACGCCCGAACCGTCGCCTGGATCGGTCACATTCAACCAATGCATTATTGCCGCCGGCTCACGCGTAATCAGAATTCCAGGCATCCCCTGGGATGATGAGCGGGTCATGGATTCGACCGGCGCGCTTGAGCTTCAGGATATTCCCGAGCGTCTGCTGATTATCGGCGGCGGTATTATCGGTTTGGAAATGGCCTGTGTCTATCGCGCGTTGGGCTCAGCAGTCACCGTGGTTGAAATGCTGGATCATCTGATGTCGGGTGCCGATCCGGATCTTGTTCAGCCATTGAAGAAGCACCTGGAAAAAACCGGCGTTGAATTTCTGCTCAGCACCCGGGTGGCCGAAGTCCACGCCACTGATCAGGCACTCAGTGCGCGGTTCGAGGGTGACGATGCGCCCGAAACGCAACCTTTCGACCGGGTATTGGTTTGCGTTGGACGCCGACCGAACGGCGATGTGATTGACGCCGAACAAGCCGATGTTGATGTTGACGATAAGGGCTTTATTGCAGTTGATGGACAGCTCAGAACCAATCAGCCGCATATCTTCGCGATTGGCGATTTGATTGGACAGCCGATGCTGGCGCACAAGGCCAGCTACGAAGGCAAGGTTGCCGCCGAGGTCGCTGCGGGTCACAAGCGTGCTGCCGATGCGCGCACCATTCCATCGGTTGCCTATACCGACCCTGAAGTCGCCTGGGTTGGCATTACCGAGGCACAGGCCAAGGCACAGGGTCTCGACGTTGGTATCGGAAAATTCCCGTGGGCCGCCAGTGGTCGCGCGCTTGGCATGGATCGATCCGAAGGATCGACCAAACTGATTTTTGATCAAAACACCAAGCGCGTGATCGGCGGGGGTGTCGTCGGTATGCACGCCGGTGACCTGATTGCTGAAATTGGCCTGGCGATCGAAATGGGCGCGACGGCCGAAGACATTGGTTTGACGATACACCCGCACCCGACGCTGAGCGAATCGGTCATGATGGCAGCCGAGATGTTCGAAGGCACGATTACGGACCTGTATGCGCCCAAGCGACGCTGAGCTGACGGAGTGATCATGTGACTGCAAGCGCACGAATGGCTGTTTTGCTGTTTTTTGGCTGGCTTGTTCTGAGCCCGTCCTGGGCTCAGGAGCAGGTGTTGCCGGCACCCGGTGAGGTGCTGACATTACCGATAGCCGGATCGGTGGATGCGTTGAAGCAGCAGGCCGTATACTTGCCGATCGACCAGGCACCCGATACGCTCGACAGCCTGTTCTTTTTTGAGGGTTTCATGCCCTGGCAGCAGCGCTGGGAAGCGTCAGCACCCCCGCTCTGGCTCCGGCTCCATCTGAACTCACCGATCGATGCCAGAAACGACTGGCTGTTGAAAATCAAGCGCAGGTATTTCCCCCAGCTGGAGCTGCTGGTGCTGGATCCGGCTTCCGGTCAAATGCAGCGGCACAGTCTGGGTCTCGACAACTACATGCCTGGCGAAGTATCGGCTCAGGACTACATCATCCCATTGGGTTTGCAGGCAGGGCAGGAGCGCATTGTGCTGATGCGCGTCGAAACGCTGCAGCAGTCGCTCAGTTCGCTGGTCATGTCACTGGAAGACGAGTTGACTTTCAAGCGAAATCAGAATACCCAGCGCTGGGCATTTGGCCTGTATTTTGGCTCGGTCATCGCATTGTTGATCTATAACCTGACGTTGTACTTGAATCTCCGCTCCCCCGGTCATCGCATGTATGTCATTGCGATCAGTTCCGTGCTGTTGTTCATGAGCATGGATTCCGGTTTGTTGCAGTCGTGGTTGCCGGATGTCCTTCGGCAAAAGGAGCTCAGCGTTTACATTGCTGCAGCAGCTCTGATGATGGCAACTTCGATGCTGTTCTTCCAGGTGTTCGCCCAGACCCGGAAGTTGATTCCCAGGCTGCATCGACTGATTGCAGTGATCAGCTCGCTATTGTTGATTCTGATGGCGATCGTGCTGGTGGTTCCGCAAGCGTGGACAAGCTGGCTGGCACCGGGTACGCAGGCCGTAATCTCGCTGGCAACCTTGGTGCTGCTGGGCAGCAGTTTGTATGGGGCAATCAAGGGGTCCAGCGCATCCATGGTATTTTTCATTGCCTGGCTGGCTTTTTTGCTCGGCAGCATTCTGCGCAGCCTGGTGGCGATCGAATGGCTGGTGCGAATGCCGATTGCTGAATACTTTGTCTATATTGGCAGCGTGATGGAGGCCATGATTCTGGCCCTGGGCCTGTCCTATCGCGTCGGTCAACTGCGCATGCAGCGCAATCGCGCCGAACGTGAACAATTGAAGGCCATGGCCCTGGCCAACATGGATCCATTGACGGGCGCCTACAACCGGCGGTTTTTTGATTCCTATCTTGCGGGCATCCTCGATCCGGATGAGGATCAGTCGCCGCGCGGTGCGCTGATCCTGATCGATATCGACTATTTCAAGGAAACCAACGACCAGTTCGGCCATGATGCTGGAGATGCGGTGCTTCAGGCGCTGGTCAAGCGAAGTCAGAATGAACTGCGTGCGACCGATGTGCTGTGCCGCCTTGGCGGCGACGAGTTCGCCGTCATCCTGAGCTCCCTGGAGGAAGAGTCTGCCCTGGAAGTGGCCGAGCGACTGCACCGCCGGGTCAGCCGTCACCCGGTCATGCATCAAGGCAACAGTATTTCGCTTTCGGTTTCTGTTGGCGTATTGTCGCCACTGAGTCTGGGCATGGATGAAGCGGTGGCGATTCGCTCTGCCGATCATGCGCTGTATGCAGCCAAGCGTGCCGGCCGCAACCAGGTCAAAGTCTATGAAAGTCCCATGCCTGCGATCTGATAGCGCCGCTGTTAACAAGAGGGTTTGAATTGTGTCGGATACCGCTCAACCGCTGGAGACTGCCGTCGTTGGTGGAGGCGTCGCCGGTCTGTACTGCGCCTGGCGGCTCAGCCAGCAGGCGGATCCTTCGCCTGGCGCTATCGCAGTGTTCGAACATACAAACCGGAGCGGCGGGCGGTTATGGTCAGAAGCGCTGGACCAGGAGCAGGCCATTCCGGCCGAGCTTGGCGGCATGTTCTTCAGCGATGCTCAGGATCTGGTGTATCGATTGTGCGATCAGGTTCTGGGCTTGAACCATCAGGCCGTGACACCGGCCAACGACTTTGCCTGGGTGCGGGGCAAGCGCTTCATGATTCAGGATTTCGATCAGCCGGGCGTGTTGCCATATCGCCTGCGTGAGGATGAACAGGGCCTGGCCGAGCATGAACTGTCAATGCTTTGCATTCGTCGCATCGTGCCCGATATCGATCAATACTGGCCATTGAACCCGAATGCAACAATGTCCGATACGGTTCGATTTCTCAGGTCCAGTTCGTTCGATGGACGCCCGCTGCATGATTGGGGTTTCTGGAATCTGATGGCACGTGTCATCAGCAATGAAGCGCGGATCTGCCTGGAAGACCTCGAAGGCACCTACGCGATGTATTCCAACTGGAATGGTCTGGAAGCCGTGTTTTCGCTGTTGTGCGATTTGACCGGCCGTTGGTTCCGCCTGCCTGAAGGCTACCAACAGTTGCCCGATCAGCTGCGCGAACAGGCCCGGGCTGCGGGAGTCAGGATTCACCTGCAGTCTGAATTGCTTGCGGTCAGCGCACCGGATCATGACGGCTATCGCACGCTGACCTTCGGCGGTGATCGGCCGTCGATCAAGGCCCGGCGGGTGGTGTTGGCCTTGCCCACCGGCGCGCTGCAGATGCTGGATATCGACGCCAGCGATGCATTCCTGTCAGCCATCGATGCCTGCACCCGGGTACCCGCATGCAAGCTGTTCATGGTGTTTGATCAGGCCTGGTGGGAGCAATTGCCGGACGGCCCGGGCAGCATCGAAGTGGGCCACTTTGCCGCCTCGCATACGGACTTGCCGATGCGTCAGTGCTATTACCTCGGCACAGATCCGGGGACGGGGCGGGCCCTGTTGCTGGGGGCATTTGGTGATGGTCGTTCGGTATCCTTCTGGCCGGCGTTGCTGGACCACAAGCAAAAGCGCGCAGTCGGCGTTCGTCCGATTCCGGCTGTGATGCGTGATGAGCTGATTCGTCAGCTTAGCGAAATCCATGACTATCCAGTGCCGGCGCCGACCGATGCCGTGTTTGTGGATTGGACTCAGCCACCGTTCTGGGCCGGATGGCACAGCTGGAAACCCGGTATCAAGAGCTGGCAAGCGGCTGCCTGTTTGCGCGGCAGCGAGCAGGACCCGGGGTTGCATGTCTGTGGAGAAGCCTACAGTGCCTGGCAGGGCTGGGTCGAAGGCGCTTTGACTTCAGCCGAAATGCTGTTGACCGATCAGCTTGGTCTGGCGCAGCCAGACTGGCTGGCTGATTCTGAATGCCTGGCGCCCTACCAACCAAGCCACGTTGCGAATTGAATCCGTTGTTGCTCATGTCAAATCAAAGGAGAAAGGAACATGTCTGAAAAATTAAAAACGCTGGTTCACAAACTGGGTCAGGATCCAACGCTGGTCGATCGCTTCAAAAAGGATCCAGAAGCCGTCATGGAGGCCCATGATCTTAGCGATGAGCACAAGGACCTGATTCGCAACAAGGACAAGGAAGGCATCAAGAAAGCGGCCGGGCTGGACGATGCCCATATGAACTTCATCATCTTCTGACCGCGACCGGGCAACGCAGCAGCAACGCATGGCCAAACTCTACGTGCTCGGTTCCGGCATCGGCCTGGCTGGTCAACTGACCGCGCAGGCCCGCTGCGTCATTGAGCAGGCTGACACGGTATTCGCCTTGTTGGCTGAGCCCTTTGCGCTCGATCATCTACGCAGCCTCAAGCCGGATCTGATCTCGCTGTCCGACCACTACGGCCGGGGCCGCACGCGTGATCAGAGTTATGCCGAGATGGTGCAACGTATCGTTGAAGCACTGGATCACTGCGAACGGGTTGCGGCCGTATTTTATGGTCATCCCGGCGTCTTCGTGTGGCCATCGCATGAAGCCATGCGCAGTGCGCGATTGCGCGGCCATGAAGCGACCATGTTGCCTGGAATTTCAGCTGAAGATTGCCTGCTTGCCGATCTTGAAATCGATCCCGGTTTCAGTGGCCTGCAATCCTATGAGGCGTTTGACTTTCTGGTCTATCCCCGCCGTTATGACCCCAGTGTGCCGATGGTGCTGTGGCAGTTGGCCGTGCTCGGCGATTGGCGCCGCGAGCGCTTTGAGACCGAGCCGGCCTGGCTCGAGGGCCTGGCACGGCTGCTGATGGAGCACTATGCACCCGACCACAAAGTCGCATTGTATGAAGCCGTCAGTTTTCCGCTCGATTCGCCGCGTATCGAGTGGATCGAGCTGCAGTGTCTGTCCCGGGCCGGAATTGGCCAGGCGACCACGCTGTTCGTTCCGCCCGGGGCGGCCCCGGCCCCGGATCTCGAACGTTTGCGTTCACTGGGCCTCGAGATCGACGGCTTGAGCGAAGCCAAGTATCAGCGGATCCGACGGCAGCAATTCGAGTCGTAGGGATCGATCGCGCGGGCCGATCCCGATCGCATTGCCAGGCATCAGTCCGACCTTACACAATCAGGACGAATCAAGACTGATCCGACCCATCCCCTGTAGCGTTCTGTCCAGGCCCAGATCAACCAGATATTGATCAAGCAGTTGAGCCATCCCTGAAGATCGTGCAACACCGCTGGCTTTCAGAATCGGGTGCTGATGCAGCGCGGCGGCCAGCAACCCGGTGAGCTGTGGTGCGGCCATCGATGTGCCGGAGTAGGCCGCGTAGTGATTTCCAGGTACCGTTGAGATGATGCCGACGCCCGCTGCGACTGCGTTCAATCCCGGGCCGTGTGAACTGAAGTTGGCAATGAACCATGGCTTGGCACGCCTGGACGCGCTGTCGGGCCGGCGATGTGCGGCCAGTGAGCCGGATGGGCCCCAGCCGTCGAGACCCAGCGCACCGACCGCAACACATTCCTGCAGTGCGGCCGGGTATTCGACCGCATCGTTCCCGTTGCCGCTGGCACTGATGACCAGACAACCGGTTGCGCGGGCGTCGCGGACTGCATCAGCCACCAGCTCGGAACGCTGGGTTGTGCCGAGGCTCAGGTTGATCAGATGACAGCGCTGCTCATGCACCAATTGATGAATGGCCAGTGCAATATCGGCCTGATGCGCACTGCCCGAATTACCGACCACGCGAATCGAATAGACCGCTGCTGCCGGTGCAGTCCCACCGAATTGACCGGTCGAGTCTGGCCGGGCCGCGATCGCGCCGCATACATGCGTGCCGTGGCCGCGCGCATCCTGGCCGCCGTCAGGGTCCTGGGTACAGTCGATCAACGAACCCAGGTCATGAATCCCGCCCAGTGCTGAATGCGCGCCCAGCCCGCTATCGATCACGCCGATGCGTACGCCCTGGCCACGGTCTTCATGCCAACGGTCAATGCCGCTGTGCTTGTGCCACCAGCCTAGATGCTGCTGTGCATCGGGCAGCGGCATCAGCTGCAGTGAAATTGCATCGGCCGGCGCTTCGAATACCATCGGCCACCATTGATGCGCCGGCGCGACGGCCAGTTCATGAATGGGTGCCTCCATGCACTGACTGATTCGGGCTGCACCGCTTGCATCAGTGATGACCATCGACTGCTTGCGGTTCCGTCCGTGGCCATAATCAGCGATGACATCAATATCCGGTCGAGGCCGATGCTGTTCATCGAACACACGAATCTCGAGGGTGTTGTCATTGCCCGGCACCTGGTTGACCTGCGAATTCACATGTCCGGTATCGGCCTGCCGTGCCCGGCCAATATGGTGCTGAATGACAGGCTCGAGAATCAGGTCCGGGTGCTGCGCCAGTGCTGCCAATGTGCCGGCCTGCCCGTTGAACAGGGCGACATGCCGAGCCGGGCCCGACGTTGCGCTGCGATCAGCATGCACCAATTCGGCGTGTGTCGGCAGGACCTGGTCCAGCGCGTCATGAAAGGCGTCCAGCGCTCGTTGTTGGTCGGACGGCTGGGTATGACCGGCACGACGATGGCTGATCACGAACTGGGGCATGCGGCATGAATCCAGATGCTTGGATACGAGGATCATCGACTGCAGAATCAACCAAGTCAAGGCCAGTAGCAGGGCAGCACCGGATGAGCCTGCATGCTTTTCCGGTAGGATGACTCTCATGACTACTATTCGTGAGGTCCCGTCAACGGCCCGTGTGACCAGCATCGCGGTGGATCCGCTGATGGCCGCTGACGATTTCAATGCGCTGCGTGAGGCCAAGGCCCTGCTTGAACATCCCGGTCTGGCGGCCCGTATCAGTCACCTTGCCGGACGGCCCATCGAAAAAAGCCTGGATGTTCTGCCTGAGCGCTGGAGAAAAACCATTCATGCCAGCGCCTACACGGCCATCGACAGGGCCCTGGATATTGCGGTTGCGACGCTGGACGCGCAACGCCCTGGACCTTCGGCCAATCGCTGGCATCATGCGGCAGCAACACTGAGCGGTGGTGCGGGTGGTGCGTTTGGTTTGCTGGCGGTGTCGATCGAGTTGCCAATCTCCACCACCATCATGCTGCGATCCATTGCCGACATTGCACGCAGCATGGGTGAGGATCTGTCCCAGACCGAAGCCCGAATTCAGTGTGTGCAGGTATTGGCCATGGGCGGACGATCCGATCGAGACGACGGCGCTGAAACGGCCTATTTTGCTGCTCGCGCTGCGCTGGCTCGTGCCGTCAGCGATGCAGCTTCGCATATTGCCGCGCGCGGACTGGCAGAAAAATCAGCGCCCGCCGTGGTGCGCTTGATTACTCAAGTGGCCGGTCGCTTTTCGATTGTCGTCTCGGAGAAAGCAGCGGCACAGTCCGTGCCTGTCCTGGGCGCGCTGGGCGGTGCGGTGATCAACTCGGTTTTTATTTCTCATTTCCAGGACATGGCCCGCGGGCATTTCATGATTCGCAGGCTCGAGCGTCGATACGATCCAGCGCGGGTGCGGGCAGCCTATCAGTCGATCAAGCTGGCTGCAGCTGACTGAATCGAGAGTTCCTTGCAGGCCGCCCGGTTTTCTCCGGGCGTTCGTGCGCTCAGCTTGTCAGCCGCCAGACCAGCCAGCTTCCTGAAAGCACGATCAGAAATGCCATTCCGGTCCAGGCTATCATCCGCAGCAGTCGACCGGGCCTCGCGTGGGCGGGGGTGTGTGGTCCGGTAATCAGCTTCAGGTTCATCCAGCCGATCACCGGTGCTGCCAGAAAAGCGACCGTGGTGGTGAAGTCAATCAGGGGTCGGAAATTACGGCCGAACAGCGCAATGATGCCAAGGGTGCCCAGACAGACCAGCAGCATGATGCCGGCGTGGCGCAACCGGTCGGGCGGCGGCGGTGAGGCGGCAACCTGGTCGATATCGGGGTTGAACAAATGGGCCAGCGTCACGCGCCAGATGCGCGGGTAGCAGTCGGCCACGGTCAACGCGGTCGAAAACATCGTGGCCAGCGCAGCAAAGGCAATCAACGGTTGTGACCACTGGCCCAGATTCTGGCTGTAGAGCTGGGTCAGTTGTCCGGCAAATTCGATCGCATTATTGCTGAACGCTGTGCCGCTGCCATACATGGTCAGCGCGCCCAGCAATAGAAAACAGACGGCGAGAAACACTGCGCCGACATATCCGATTGCAAAGTCCAGGCTGGCATGGCGAATGCTCGGCCGCTGCCCGGTCAGGTGGGTGCGCTGTTGGGAATAGATCGAGTGGACGGCAGCGAAATCCAGCGGAATCGGCATCCAGCCGAGCATGGCCAGCACAAAGGCCAGTGTTGCACCGGTCAACAGGTCATCCTGGGTCAGGGACTGGGCCAGTGGTTCGAGCGATGGTTGATTGCCCAGTGCGAGCGCAACGGCAAAGACCGTCGCCAGGGCCAGCAGGGACATGATGATTTTCATCAACAGATCGAGCCCGGCATAGCTGCCAATGACCATGATCAGCACGCAGGCCCCGAGCACCAGGCATGCGGTCAGGAAAATGGATTGCTCAAGCCCGAATACCAAGCCGGTTAATCCTGCGGTCACCAGCGTGATGCTGGCCAGCGTAATGAACATGGTCGAGCACAGCACGAACAGAAAGATGCCGAACGCCCACTTGCCCAGCCTTCGATAGCCGTTCACCAGGTTTTCGCCGGTTGCAGCCGCGTAGCGCGGACCGAACTCGAGAAACGGATACTTCAGCGCACAGGCAATGACCAGCAACAGCAACAGGGCGATGCCGTATTCGGCGCCGGCCCGAGTGGCCTGCACCAGATGCGAAACGCCGACGGCTGCAGCGGCCATCAACAGACCCGGACCCAGCGCGGAACGCAGGCTGGAGGTCTGGCTTTGAGCATGCAATTGATCGGTCATGTTGAGTCGTATATTAGACGGATGCAACAACCGGCATCCAATCAATTCCAATTGAATGGTTGTGGTCGCGTGAGGCGGTCGTCTGCTAGAAGCGCCAGACCATGACCAGGCTGATGACAACCGCGCCGATCAGATTCAGCACCAGGCCTTCTCGCGCCATGACGCGAATCGGTATCTTGCCAGAACCATAAATCACGGCGTTGGGCGCAGTCGCCACCGGCAGCATGAACGCAAACGATGCGCTGATTGCAGCCGGCACCATCAGCAATTCGGGCGGGATATCGGTGGCGATCGCGGTTGAAGCCAGCACCGGCATCAACAGTGATGTGGTTGCCGTGTTGCTGGTGACCTCGGTCAGAAACGTCACGGCCAGGCAAATGCTCAGAATCATCAGCCAGGTCGGCATGCCGGCCAGTATGGTCAAGTGGCTGGCCAATGCATCGCTCAGTCCGGTTTCCATGAATGCACGTGCCAGGGTGATCCCGCCGGCAAACAACAACAGCACGCCCCAGGGAATGTTGCCAGCCGTCTCCCAATCGAGCAATCGGCCCGGTCGTTCACGATTGCCATCCGGGATCATGCATAGTGCGACCACGGCCAGCAGCGCGACTGCCGCATCATTGGCATAGTCAAGATTCAACGCCGACTGCCATCCGCCGAACGGGGCTGTGCGGGTCATCCAAAGCAGGGCAGTCACGGCGAAGACCATCAGCACGCGAATCTCCACGGTCTGCCACCGGCCAGGTGAAGTCATCGCAGGCATGGGTTCGGATTCGACTGAACGAGTCAGCCAGAAAAACACGACCGGCAGCATCAAAAACACGACCGGCAACCCCCAGCTCATCCAGATTGGAAACGAGGGCGCCGTGCCAAATTGGTCGGATGCAACCTGCAGATAAATCAGGTTGGGCGGAGTGCCGATCGGCGTTGCAGTGCCGCCGATACTGGCTGCATAGGCTGTGCCCAGCAGCAGCGGTATGCTGAGCTTTCGAAAGCGTTCGTCTTCCAGTACGGCGAGTGCGACCGGCAACAGCATCAGGGTAGTGGCTGTATTTGAAATCCACATTGAAAGAAAAGCCGCGGCCAGCATGAAGCCGAGCACCAGGCCCCGACTGCCCAGCCGCGCGCACAAACCGATCATGTTCATGGCCAGTCGGCGATGGGCACCCGATCGGGCCAGCGCGCCCGACAGCATGAAGCCGCCGAGCAATAACAGGATCAACGGACTGCCATAGCTCTGCGCAACCTCGTTGGGCGTCAGCGCGCCGCATAGTGGCAACACGCCCAGCGGCAGCAGGGATGTAACCGGTATCGGCACGGCCTCAGTCAACCACCAGGCTGCACACCAAAAAGTGACCGCAGCCGTTGCGGCGGCAGGAACGCTCAAATCGCTCCAGTTAACCAGTGCAGCCGCCAGCAGCAGCGCGGCGATCGGAGTTAACCAAATGAGAAGCGATTTAAGGTAGGGTGAGGGTTCTGAATGATTTGGACGGATTGTGTCCATACCACTTGCATTATTGGGTGTCCTGTTCATATCATAAAGGAAAGCCGACTCGGGCCACGATCCGGGCGGTGATTAAACAACCATAACAACCGACAAGCCCAAAGCTTCGGGGAGAAAAACTGATGAAGTACCGTCTTTTTCCAGCGCTTGCGCTGGTGGCAGCCATCATGGCTGGCTGTGGTGGTGGATCCGGCAGTGACCGGGCCGTACCGCAGGTTCCTGTCACCAATCCGGATGGCAATCCAACAACCGCAGTGCTGGAAGCCACGTTCGACCCGGCCAATGGCGTGCTGCCATTTCCGATCAACTTGCTGTTTTCCGGCAGTGGCGACCTGACGCTGAACATACCGGTTGCTGATCCAACCGACTTCAGTGATCCCGCGGTCGTAGCCAACGCACTCGATGGGTTCAGCCCCGTCAACCCCTGGACCTTTGGCTTTGACGGTCAGATCAATGCCTCGACCGTTGTGCCGGGTGGTACGGTCCGCCTGTTCGAAGTCCAGCTGGTCTTCGGTACCATTGCGGTGCAGCAGATCAATCGCGAACTGGTCCCGGGTCAGGACTTCGTGACTAGTATCGTCAGCAATACTGCGGACGGTGCGACCGTGGCCATCGTTCCGTTACAGCCGCTGGCCGAAGCGACTGCCTACATGGCCGTTGTGACAGACGGCATTCAGGATCCGGCCGGCAATGTCGCGACACCCTCGCAAACCTATTTCATCACCAAGCGAACCTCCCCGCTGGTCAATGAAAGTGGCATCAGCACCGATCCGCTGCTTTCCAATGCCAATGCCCAGGCGCTGGAACCACTGCGTCAGCTGACCAACGCGCAGGAAGCAGCAGCGGCTTCGGTCGGCATCGATCCGGCAGATATCGTGCTGTCCTGGTCGGCCACGACCCAGACCATCCGCCCGGTACTGAGCGCGGTGCGTTCTACGCTGTCGGCGACCGCAGCCCAGGCCGTGCCAAGCGGCTTGAATACCGGCAATGTGGTGCCGGGTTCTCCAGGCATCGCAGACATTCTGATTGGTGTGGTTGAGCTGCCGTATTACCAAGGTGTGCCGAGCGCCATGAATCCGACTGCGCCACTGACCCAGTTCTGGGAAGCAGCGCCAGGCAACTATGTCCCGCCATTTGACGGGCTGGGCCTGGATCCGACGTCCACCAATGTCACGGTCGCCAACCCGCTGCCGGTCGAACGCGATCGCCAGACCGTGCCGATTCTGATCACGGTGCCGAATGCGATGTCAGGTAATGTCAAGCCGCCCGGCGGCTGGCCGGTGGTTATCTTCCAGCACGGCATCACGGGCAATCGCTCACAGGCGCTGGCACTGGCTGACACCATGGCGTCGATTGGGTTTGCGGTCGTAGCCATGGATCTGCCGCTGCATGGCATTACCCAGACCAATCCATTGGACCCCGCACAGCCGTTAGCTGCTCTGTATGTCGGAAATACGCCGTTTGGTCCGATTGCCAATGAGCGCACGTTTGATCTCGACCTGCAGGACAACATGACCGGCCAACCGGGTGCGCCGGATGGCGAGATTGATCCGTCCGGATCCTACTTCATCAATCTGCAGAGCCTGCTGACCGCGCGCGACAATCTGCGCCAGGCTCAGGTGGATCTGTCCACGTTGGCGCTGAACATTCCATTGATTGATATCGATGGCGATACCGTGGCGGACTTCGATGGTTCTGCGATCAACTTCGTCGGCCAATCACTCGGTGCCATAGCAGGCACTGCATTCCTGGCCGTCGAGCCGACCGTGAATAATGGTTTGCTGTCGGTTGGTGGTGGTGGCATCGCCAACCTGCTGGCTGGTTCGCCAACCTTCGGGCCGGTCATCGAGGCCGGTCTTGCCGCAGCCGGCGTTCAGCCGGGGTCTCCGGAATTTGCCCAATTCTTGACGTTCGCTCAATTGGCGGTTGATTCGGCGGACCCGATCAACTGGGCGCAATTTGTGCCGCTGAATAATTCCGTACTCGTTCATCAAGTGAATGGTGACAGCGTGGTACCGAACAGTGTGCCAGGCGCGCCGTTATCCGGCACCGAGCCGATGATACGCGCGATGGGGCTGGATGCGATTACCGAAACAACCATCGATCCGGCTGGCATCCGCGGTGCGGTTCGCTTCACGGAAGGCAGTCATGGATCGTTGCTGGATCCAACGGCCAGCCCGGCCGTGACCGCAGAAATGCAAGGCCAGGCAGCGAGTCTGGTCGATTCGGGCGGCACGACCGTGGTCGTGACCAACACGTCTGTAATTGAAACCGAGTGAGCCAGGGAGAATGACGAAAATGAATAATCTTGATCTTGGTTTATTGACCAGTCGAGCCCGGCCCACGCTGTTGGCAGGTGCAATTGCACTCGCCCTATCAGCAGGCTCGGCTCAGGCGATTGATCTAAGTACCGATGAAGTCAGCATTCAGCTCGATACCACCATTTCCTATTCGATGGGTATGCGACTGGAAGATCCTGATACGGACTTGATCGGTAAATCTGTCTTCAATCCCGCGGTCTCACTGCTGCCGATCGAGCAGCAGATTGCTTCGCCGGGCCGTTTCTCGGTCAACTCCGATGACGGCAACCTGAACTTCGACCAGCACGACCTGATCTTCAATCAGGCGCGCATAACGTCCGAGCTTCAGGTGTCCTACAAGAATTATGGCGCGTTTGTACGTGGCAACTTTTTCCACGACTTCACGCTAAACAGCAAGGATCGTTTGAGCGATGATGCAAAGGACCTGGTTGGCCAGCGTGCGCGCTTGCTCGACGCCTATGTCTGGGGCAATTTCGACATCGGCGATCGCCAGCTTTCCCTGCGTCTGGGACGTCAGGTGGTCAGCTGGGGTGAAAGCACGTTCCTGCCGGGTGGCATCAACGTCATCAACCCGGTCGATGTGTCGGCCATCCGAACGGCCGGTGCGGAACTGCGCGATGCGTTTATCCCACTGGGCATGCTGTGGGGCAATATTGATCTGACCCCGAACCTGTCCATGGAAGCGATGTACATGTACGAGTGGGATCGGGTCGAGCCCGAGCCTTCCGGGTCGTATTTCTCGACCAATGACTTTGCCACGGACGGCGGTTTGTACGCCATGCTTGGCTTTGGCCTGCTGTCGGATGATCCGCTGCCGCTTCCGGGCTGCAACATTCAGCCGACATCACCGGGTTGTTTCCCGGCCGGTAATTTGCCGCGTGCATTCCCGGACGATGAGCCGAGCGATACCGGGCAGTACGGTGTCGCGTTTCGCTACTTCGCGCCCTGGTTGAACGATACGGAATTCGGCTTGTATTACATCCGCTATCACAGCCGTCTACCGGTTTTGAATGGCTTTGCCGTGACCAACTCCGATTCGTCTTCAGGTCGCGTCCGGGTGGTCTACCCGGAAGATATCGATTCGTTCGGTATCAGCTTCAATACGACCATTCTCAATGGCTGGGCATGGCAGGGCGAAATCAGCTATCGACCGAATCTGCCGCTGCAGATTGATGATGTCGAGCTGCTGTTTGCCGGCCTTTCCCCGCTGAATGAAGCCATACCGGCACCTGCATTGCGTTTCAACAGCCAGCTGGGCCAGTTTGCTCCAGGCGAGGAAATCGTCGGCTTTACCCGGCGTGATGTCTCCCAGGCTCAGATGACCTTTACCAAGCTGTATGGCCCCGGTACCTTCTTCCGCTCGAACCAGGTTGCGGTGGTTGCCGAAATTGGCGCCACACACGTTTGGGATATGCCTGACCGTGACGTGCTTCGACTCGAAGGCCCCGGTACCGATACCGGTGGTGGACCAGGTGATCAGTTGAATGGTGGCGACCTGCGTAACCCCGTGAGTCTTCAGGACGGATTTGCCACGCCGTTCAGCTGGGGTTATCGTCTGGTGGTTGCGCCGACCTACAACTCGGTCTTCGGCACCACCTGGAACATGACGCCAAGGCTGGCCTTCAATCACGATGTCAACGGCACGTCACCCGGACCGGGCGGTAACTTCATCGAAAACCGTAAATCGCTGACGCTTGCGGTCGGTTTTGATTACCTGGCTCAGTGGCGCGTGAATTTTGCCTATACAAACTTCTTTGACGGTGGCATCAACAACCTCATCTACGACCGTGATTTTGTGTCTGCATCGGTCAGCTACTCGTTCTAATCCGGAGACCCCTATGTCGAATATGATCCCAAGCACTATTACCAAGATTCTCGGCATCGCGCTGTTGGCGTTTACGCTGACCGCCTGTGCGGCTCCAACGGAATCCGATCGAATGGCCGAACAGCAGGCCGCTGAGGAAGCTGCTGAAGCCGAACGGATGGCGGCTGAACAAGCTGCTGCTGAAGCAGAAGCTGCAGCTGAGGCTGAACGTGCGGCGGCCAAAGCCGAACGCATGGCGGCTGAACAAGCGGCTGCCGCTGAAGCTGAAGCCGCTCGAATGGCTGCCGAGGCCGAAGCAGAAGCCCAACGCATGGCCGCTGAGGCCGAGGCGGAAGCCGAGCGTATGGCTGCTGAAGCTGAAGCCGAGGCGCAGCGAATGGCGGATGAAGCCCAGGCTGAGCGTGCTGCTGCTGAAGCGGCTGCCGAGGCCGAAGCCGAACGTCTCGCAGCGGAGCAAGCCGAAGCCGAGCGTGCCGCTGCCCAGGCGGCCGCTGAAGCCGAGGCAGAAGCAGAGCGTGTTGCGGCTGAGCAGGCTGCTGCTGCAGAAGCCGAGCGCATGGCTGCAGAAGAGGCTGCAATGGAACAAGCCGCAGAAGCCGAGCGCGTTGCGCTGGCTCAGGCCGAAGAAGCCGAACGTATGGCGGCCGCAGAAGCACAAGCGCAACAAACCAGCACTGCAGCATCGGCCCCGGCTGCTGGCACTGGAGGCATCATTCCTCGCACGGCAGAAAATATCGCGCGATTGGGTAACGACCTGACGCCGATGGGTTCGGTTCGAGCCGGCAATGCCGATGGCACCATTCCGGCATGGAGCGGGGGAATTACTGAAGATGACTGGCCGGCTGGCTTTACCTCGGGTGATCGTCACAGTAACCCATTCGCAGGTGATGAGCCGCTGTTTGTGATCAATGCACAGAATTATCAGCAATATGCCGACAATCTATCCGTCGGTCAGATTGCATTGTTCGAGCGCTATCCAGAAACCTACTTCATGGAAGTGTATCCGTCACGCCGCAGCGCGTCGTTCCCGGAGCGCACCTACGAGATGACCATTGAAAATGCTTCAACTGCCCAGTTGGTTTCAGGTGGTGAAGGTATCGAAGATGCGGCCGAAGGCTTTCCGTTTCCGCTTCCGCAGAATGCCTATGAGCTGATGTGGAACCACAAGCTGAAATACAAAGGTACCGGCGGCACGCGCTATAACAACCAGGTAGCGCCGACCACGAGCGGTAATTTCCAGCTGGTCAAGCTGCGCGAAGAAATTCTGGGCTTGTACTACAAGGAAGGCATTACGATTGCCGACACCGACAACATCCTGCTGTACTTCTTCCAGGAAGTGGAGTCGCCCGCGCGCTTGGCCGGAAATATCCTGCTCGTGCATGAAACCCTGAACCAGATTAACCAGCCGCGTCAGGCCTGGATCTACAACCCGGGCCAACGCCGCGTTCGCCGCGCGCCGAACGTCGCCTATGACAACCCTGGTACGGCCTCCGACGGGCTGCGGACCAATGACATGACGGACATGTTCAATGGCGCCATGGATCGCTTCGATTGGGAAGTGGTTGGCAAGCGTGAGATGTACATTCCCTACAATTCGTACGATGTGCACTCGGGTGATGTCACCCCCGATGACATGGTCATGCCGGGCCATCTGAACCCTGAGCTGATGCGCTACGAACTGCATCGGGTGTGGGTCGTGGATGCACGCCTGAAAGACGGCACCCGTCATATCAATACGCGCCGGACGTTCTACATGGATGAGGATTCCTACCAGATCGCGCTGATTGACCACTATGACCAGCGTGGTGAACTCTGGCGCGTATCAGAAGCTCATTCAATCAATTATTACGAAGTGCCGACCCTATGGACGACGATCGAAACGCATATGGACCTGCTTTCAGGTCGGTACGTTGCGGTCGGTCTTGATAACCAGGATCCGGTCAATACCTTTGACGTCGAACTGGCACCAAGTAACTACACGCCTCAGGCATTACGTACCCGGGGCCGCCGCTGATCAAACGGCGTCTCCATGTTCTGTTTGACCTTCATCGGCCGGTTCGCAAAGAACCGGCCGATGTTGCCTTGCTTTACGTAACTGGAGTTCTACGATGCAGATGACTGCAGCTCAAACCTGCGGCAAATGGATCGCCGTTGTGCTTGGCTCGTTTTTGTGCGCAGGCATGGTGCTTGCCCAGCCGAACGTTGAAATCGAAGCACGCCCGGCCATTCAGGCTCCCTTGGCAGATCAATCATTACTGCTCGACGTGATCCGCTACAACGGTAGCTATATTACGGTCGGCGAGCGCGGTCACGTGCTCCGATCAGACGATGGGCAAACCTGGACCCAGGCAGAAAAGGTACCGGTCAATTCCACTCTGACCCGCGCAACCAGCGCGGATCGCCGTCTCTGGGCGGTCGGTCATGACAGCGCGATTATTTCAAGTATGGATGGCGGCAACACCTGGTTCATCCAGCATTATGATCCCTCGGCTGAAGAGCCGCTGTTGGACGTGTTGTTTCTGGACGCCAATACCGGCTTTGCGGTCGGCGCATACGGCCGTTTGATGTCAACCACCGACGGCGGGCAGAACTGGACGACAGACTACATCGGCGATTTGCTTGAGGCCGAAAACATCGACTGGCAAGCCATTGCCGAGGCAGAAGGCTACGAGTCAATCGACTTGCTGGATCGAGGCTGCTATGAATCGATCGAATGTCACTTGAACGAAATCCTGCAGATCGACGAGGAGCGGCTGATGATTGCCGCCGAACGAGGCTATGGCTACCGCTCGTTCGATGCTGGACAAAGCTGGGAAAGTTTCCGCTTCCCCTATCCAGGCTCGATGTTCGGTTTGTTGCCGAAATCCGGTTGCATTGTCGCGTTTGGTCTGCGCGGGCATATCCAACGCAGCTGCGATTTCGGAGATAGCTGGGACGTGCTGGTTACCGATGGCGACCAGACCCTGATGGGCGGCACGGTAGGTCGCAATGATGAAATTATTCTGGTTGGGTCTGGCGCGACGCGCATTGCTATCGATCAAAATCTGAACATCAATACGACGTTCGATCGACTCGGCAGTGATTATGCCGCTGTACTGGAAAGCGAATCAGGCAATTTGATCCTGGTCGGCGAGGATGGAGTGCGCTATGAGTAACCCCGAACACGGAGCCGTCAAGCAGAGCATTACCAACGCAGTATTTTCGCTGCGCCCGATCATCCTGCTGGTTTTTCTGGTGGGTACGGTGTTCATGGCCTACAACATGCTGCAGCTACGCGTCGATGCCGGCTTCAAGAAGCAGCTGCCGCTGGATCATGAATACATGCAGACCTTCCTCGACTATGAGCGGGAATTCGGCGGTGCCAATCGGGTCATGGTGGCCCTGATGGCCCAGGACGGCGAAATGTTTACGCCGGAGTTCTTCGAGGCCTTCGAGCAGGTCAGTAATCAGGTATTTCTGTTGCCCGGCGTTGATCGGGCCAGCGTACGTTCGATTTTTACACCCAACGTCCGATTTGTTGAAGTGGTTGAAGATGGCTTTGCCGGTGGCAATGTCATTCCTGCTGATTTTGCACCCAGTGCTGAAATGTTCGAGCGCGTACGATCGAACATCATCAAGTCCGGTGAGGTCGGACGACTGGTGGCCGAGGATTTCTCCGGGGCCATGGTCTGGGCCAACCTGCTCGAAGAAGATGCTGCAACAGGCGAAACGCTCGATTACCAGGCCGTCGCCGCCCAGCTCGAAGCGATCCGCACCGAATTCGAAGGCGATGCCCATAGCGTGCATATCATCGGTTTTGCCAAGATCGTCGGCGATGTCGCCGATGGTGCGCGCGGTGTCGTAGCCTACTTCGGTCTCGCGTTTGTCATCACGGCCCTGCTGTTGTTGATGTATTCCAAATCGGTCTGGCTGACGGTATTGCCGCTGGTCTGCTCGACCATTGCGGTGATCTGGCAGCTCGGTGCATTGAGCCTGATGGGTTTCGGCATCGACCCGATGAATATCCTGACGCCGTTTCTGGTGTTTGCCATTGGCGTCAGTCATGGCGTGCAGATGATCAGTGGCTGGAGCGTCGAAAAATTCTTTGGTGGCCATTCGCCTGCCAGCATGCACTATGACAAGATTGCCCTTGAGGATGTTCAGGTGGCTTCGAGCCTGGACGCATCCAAGGCCACGTTCATGCGACTTCTGGCGCCCGGCGCAATTGCGCTTTTGAGTGATACGGTCGGCTTTTTGACCATCTTGCTGATCAATATCCGCATCATTCAGGAACTGGCCATCACGGCCAGTATCGGTGTGGCCATCATCATCTTCACCAATCTGCTGTTGCTGCCGATTCTGTTGTCCTATGTGAGCATGCGCAACACCGATAAATTCCGACAGAAGCAATACGCCAAGGCGGCCAAACCTGCCCTGATCTGGCGCATGGTTGCGTCATCGACCCAGCCCGGCGTTGCCGCGATCCTGATTGTTGCAGGCGCTGTTCTGTTCGCGGCCGCGCTGCATAAATCAGA
The DNA here is from genome assembly GCA_937138395.1 of uncultured Pseudomonadota bacterium. Classification (GTDB taxonomy): domain Bacteria; phylum Pseudomonadota; class Gammaproteobacteria; order Xanthomonadales; family Wenzhouxiangellaceae. Next base: position 5,916 of record CAKZPB010000079.1, on the reverse strand, counting down.
CGATATGAAGATCGGCGATTCCGAGGCCGGCGTACCGGAGCTGCGTCAAGACGCGCGCTACAACCAGGATGCGCGATTGATCTCCGAGCGCTTCTCGCTTGGTACCGACCTGATTTCCGTCATTGCAGAGACAGAGTCACAGGCCTGTACTGAAAATCATGCCGTCATGGAATCCATTGACCACTTTGCCTGGCAGATGCGCCAGGTCGAGGGTGTCCAGCAGGTCATTACGCTGCCGATGGCGGCCAAGGTGGTCAATGCCGGCTGGAACGAAGGCAACCTGCGCTGGAAAGTGCTACCCAGAAACGCCTTCATCATGCGCCAGAACCTGCAGAACATCGACACCGATACCGGCCTGTTGAACCGCGACTGCAGCGCCATGCCAGTCATGATCTTTACCGAAGACCACAAGGCCGAAACCATCGTTCGCGTGGTCAATCGTGTCAAGGCACTGCGTGCCGAGCTGGGCATGCCGAACCTGGAATTCGAAGGCCAGGGCGAGCTCGTTACCGGCATGATTCAGGATCCGGATACCGAATGCACCGAAGAGTGCTTGCGCTTCCGGCTGGCGACGGGCAACGTCGGGGTCATGGCCGCGACCAACGAAGAAGTCAAGGCCGCTCAAACGCCGATGCTGCTGTACGTGTACGGTGCAATCGTATTGCTGTGCCTGATCACCTTTGGCTCGAAACTTGTCAAAGGCCTGATTACGCTGCCGTTAGTCCTGGTCGGGATTGGTGTCGTGTTATTGGCGCCGCAGCTGCTGTCCAATATGATGTTCCTGTATGCCATCGCCGGGGTCGTGGTGCTGACGCTGCTGATTACCCAGGGCGGTCGTGGCACGCTGTGTATCATTCTGCCCCTGGTGCTGGTCAGCTATCTGGCGTATTCACTGATGGCCTATCTCGGCATCGGACTCAAGGTCAATACGCTGCCTGTGGTGGCGCTGGGCGTCGGCATCGGCGTCGATTACGGCATCTATATCTACAGCCGCCTCAAGAGCTATATGGATGCAGGCATGCCGTTGAATGAGGCCTATATGCGCACACTGCGCTTGACCGGCCGGGCGGTGTTCTTTACTGCGATCACGCTGGCGGTGGGTGTCGGCACGTGGCTGTTCTCTGACCTCCAGTTCCAGGCCGATATGGGCATCCTGCTGGCCTTCATGTTCATCTTCAACATGATTGGTGCAATGCTGCTGCTGCCGGCGCTTGCGCGCTGGCTGCTCAGACCGGGTGACGACAGCATCACAGCTTGAAATCAAGCGCAAGCCGGGCCACTCATCAGGCGGAGCAGCCCGGCAAGCAAGCCAGACCGGTCTGGCTGATGTCGAGCGGCGGCAAGGATTCAATTGCTGCGCTGATCAGGCTGCAGCAGTCTGATCAGTACATTGTTGCTGGTCTGGTCACGACCTTCAATCCGGCCAATCGGCGCGTCGCGCTGCACGGCACCCCATTAGGGCTCATTGAACAACAAGCCGCGCTGCTGCAGCTGCCGCTGCATTCGATTGGCATACCGCATGATTGCAGTAACAAGGACTATGAACGTCTGGTTGCAGAAGGGCTCAACGGGCTTCAGTCAAGCGACCGAATGCTGGCATTCGGCGATCTGTTTCTGGACGACATCCGGGCGTATCGGGAACAGCACTGTGCCGCAATGGGCTGGCAGCCGGTATTTCCAATCTGGGGGCTGTCCACGTTGCCGTTTTCGCTGCAGCTGATGGACCAGGGTGTGCGAGCAATCATCTGCTGCGTTGACCTGCAGGTGCTGGACGCATCGATTCTGGGCCGCGAGTGGAATCCATCAATGCTGGCCGATCTGCCGCAAGGTGTCGATCCGGCGGGTGAGAACGGTGAGTTCCATACGCTGGTAATTGACGCGCCCAACATGAAAGCACCGTTGGACTGGCATGCGGGGCACAGACAAGTGGTCAGCCACGATCGTTACTGCATGCTGGATCTTCAGCCAGGTGCTGCCTGACCTGGTCCAGCCACTCACACAACCGGTCGGCGCCGTCCAGAATGCGCGGAGTGGGTCGTACCAGCAAGGCCGGGTCCACCAGCCATAGATGGCCGCAGGCCACGGCGGGAATGTGCGGATATTCAAGCCAGTGATCGAGTGCTGAGCGCTGGCCGTGCTGTTCTGCCGAGATGAGCGCGGGCTGATTTTGCCCGGCAATCATGGCATCAGGCTGTAGGCCGATCACGGCCTCCCGCCCGACCACACTGGCTTCGGTGTTCAGGCCCTCAAACACGTTGCGTGCTCCGCACAATTCAAACACTTCATTGATGACGTGTGGACCACCCAGGGTAAACAGCGGCCGTTCTGACACCTGGTAGAACACATCAATTTGTGGTCGTTCCGCAACCCTCTGCTCGTATGCACTGCGGCGACGATCATATTCAGCTACGGCCGCAGCCGCATGAGCCTGCTGGCCAAGCAGCGCACCAAGCTGGCGCAGTGCATCGGCAATCTGGTCCAGCGTTTGCGTTTCGAGCTCGATGACTTCGATTCCGAGTGACTGCAGCTGTTCTACGGCGGCAAGCGGGGTACCGCCAACCCAGCTCAACGCATGCGTGGTCTCCAGCGCGACTATGCGCTCAAGATCAAAACGGAACGCATCGCCAATCCGTGGGAGGGCTTGTGCGGCCTCAGGATAATCACTCCACTCGACTGCGCCCACCAGGTGTTTCTCGGCATCGAGGGTATAGACCAGCTCGGTCAGATGCGGTGCCAGGCTGACCACACGCATCGGCTGTTCGCTGGGCGTGCGCGATGCTGCAGAATCGCAGGCCAAAAAACCCATCAGGAGTGCGAGCATTATGCGTGTCATGCAGTTATGGATCCTGTCCGGAGTGGCGAGCCAACCACTGTTCTACGGCGACGACTGAACAACGTGTCTGTTGGGATGGTCGTTTACAATGCTACTAGGTTTTCACCCTCAGGACCGCCGGCCACTGCATGCTCTCGCGCCCATTTTTCGTAGATTTTGATCCAGTTGCGCTGGATCTCGGCTTCGTGCAAGTCCATTGGTACGGCATTAGTTACCTGCTGGCGTTTCTGGTGGCCTGGTGGCTGTTGCGACTGCGTGCGCAGCAGCCGCACTGGCCCATCACGCGCGAGCAGGTGGATGACTATCTGTTCTGGGCCATTCTGGCTATTATTCTGGGCGGTCGGCTCGGCTATGTCCTGTTTTACGGCCTGGATCGCTGGGCGGACGACCTCCTGTTTCCGCTGCGCATCCAGGATGGCGGGATGTCGTTCCACGGCGGCGTCATCGGCGTGCTGCTTGCAATGGCGCTGTATGCCCGACGGCACCAGATTCCATTCCTGAAGCTGGGTGACTTTACCGCAATGGTCGTACCGCTGGGCCTGGCCCTGGGCCGCCTGGCCAATTTCATTGGCGGCGAACTGTGGGGGCGCATCAGCGATGTGCCCTGGGCCATGATCTTTCCGAAAGCGATCGATCCGGGCGGCTCCAGTGCCGCGCTACGACTGGCCTGGGAACAGGGCCAGTTGAATGATCTGGCTCGTCATCCCTCGCAGTTGTATCAGGCGGCACTCGAAGGCCTGCTGCTGTTTGTCATAGTCTGGCTGTTTGCCGCACGTCCGCGCCCTGCCGGTGCAGTGGGCGGGGTGTTCCTGGCCGGGTATGCCATATTTCGCTGGATCGCAGAATTTTTCCGTGAACCGGATGCCCAGCTCGGCTTTCTGGCGTTCGACTGGCTGACCATGGGTCAATTGCTGTCGCTGCCGATGTTTATTGCCGGCGTCGGCCTGATAGTCTACGCATACCGAACTCAATCAAACCATCAGCATTCCACGCCCGCACCATGAAAACCTATCACGACCTGCTTCAGCACATTCTCGAACAAGGCGTGCGCAAGTCTGACCGCACCGGCGTTGGTACGCTCAGCGTGTTCGGCTATCAGATGCGCTTCAATCTGGACGACGGCTTTCCGCTGGTCACCACCAAGAAGCTGCACCTGAAGTCGATCATCCATGAGCTGCTGTGGTTTATCAAGGGCGATACCAATATCGGCTATCTGAAGCAGCATGGTGTGCGTATCTGGGACGAGTGGGCCAATGAGCAGGGTGACCTGGGCCCGGTCTACGGCGAGCAGTGGCGGTCCTGGCCGTCGCCGGATGGGCGCTCGCTCGATCAACTGCAAGCCATCATTGCGCGCATCCAGCAGCGACCCGATTCGCGCCGCCACCTGTTGTCGACCTGGAACCCGACCGTGTTGCCGGATGAAAACATGAGCCCGCAGGACAACGCCAGTGCAGGCCGGATGGCGCTGGCACCGTGCCACACCATGTTCCAGTTCTGGGTCGCCGATGGTCGCATCAGCCTGCAGCTCTATCAGCGCTCGGCCGACTGTTTTCTCGGCGTGCCGTTCAACATCGCGTCCTATGCCCTGCTGCTGATGATGGTGGCCCAGGTCACCGGCCTGGAGGCACATGAATTCATTCATACGCTGGGTGATGCGCACCTCTATCTGAATCATCTGGACCAGGTCAACACGCAGTTGCAGCGCGATCATTACCCCTTGCCAAGCATGCAGTTGAACCCGGCGCGCACGTCGATCGAAGATTTCGTGTTCGACGACTTCACGCTGACCGGCTACGAATCGCACCCGGCCATCAAGGCGCCGATTGCGGTCTAGGTGATGCGTTGAGCAGTCCATGCATTATTACCCTGGTCGCCGCCATGGGCCGAAACGGCGTGATCGGTAACGATGGTGATATGCCGTGGCATCTGCCGGCCGATCTTGCGCATTTCAAGCAGATCACCATGGGTCATCCGGTATTGATGGGGCGCAAGACGTTCGAGTCGATCGGACGAGCCTTGCCGGGTCGGCGGAATCTTGTTGTCAGTCGATCAGGCGCTGAGAGCTTGCCAGGCGGTATCGAGCGCTTTGGCTCGATTGATCAAGCGGTAAAATCCTGTAATGGCCAGGAGCTGATGGCCATCGGCGGCGGTGAACTGTATCGTCAATTATTGCCACAAGCGCAACGCATGGAGCTGACCTTCATCGACGCCGCGCCCGAAGGCGACACCCACTTTCCCGACTGGCCGCGCAAGGAATGGCAGTTGCGCAGCATGCAGGCCCGTCCAGCCGATGAAAAGAATGCGTACCGTTTGGTGTTCTGTTCACTGGAGCGACAAGCAGCATCTGATTGTTCGCCGGAAGTACAAGCATGAACAGAAGCCCGGCGTCCGTCATGCGCTTCGTCGTGCTGCTAGCAGTATTGCTGCTGACCATGGTCGGCTGTCGCGCAGATGAGCCCTGGGTCGAGGTCGGTGGCAAGCGCTATTTCGTGCAGATCGCCGATGACGATCAGGAGCGCGCGCAGGGATTGATGTTTGTCGATTCCATGCCGCACGATGAGGGCATGCTGTTCATCTTTCGCACGATGCAGCCGCGGGCCTTCTGGATGCGCAATACGCGCATTCCGCTTGATATCCTGTACCTCGACGATGAACTGCGCATCGTGGCCTGGTCGCTCGATACGCCACCGTGTCGAACCCGCAATTGCCCCAACTATCCGAGCGGCCGTCCCGCGCAGTACGTGCTGGAAGTCAACGCCGGTGAAATGGAGGCGCTGGACGTGGACATTGGCGATCGGATGACCGTTGGTAATGTGCAGGGGCTTGTGAGCACGGATTGATTCAGCCACAAGTGTTATGAGCGACTTTGCTTGGGTTCTGCCTTACTGGCGTGACGTTCAAAGACAGGGTAATCCGAAGGCAGTGTATTGGTCCTTTTGTTCGACTTGAGGCCGCTTGGCGCGGAAGGCTTGATCCAACCAGGGTAATTGGATCTCAAGTACCTCCCGGTACAAGAACAAAATGGCATTCAGCGCCTGATTTTGAGTGGATGCAGCCACGTGTCGCTCGACTGCCAGATACGA
>CAKZPB010000078.1 GCA_937138395.1 uncultured Pseudomonadota bacterium | reverse complement strand
GCGCTGGCCGTCGATGCGGATCCCGGCGAGAGCCTGACCTGGTTGATCGCAGAAGGCCCGGCGGGGTTGACTGTCGACGCACAGGGCACGCTGCGATGGACGCCTAGCGTGGCCGACCTGGGGTCGAACCCGGTGGTGCTGCAAGTAACCGACACCATCGGTATTGCCGGCTTCCAGAATTTCATCATCGAAGTACAGGATCCCATTGTTGTACCGGACGTGGCCGGATTGAACGAGACTCAGGCCATCGCTGCAGTTGAAACGGCAGGCCTGGTGGTCGACCCGCTTCGGCCCGTATTCAGCGACACGATTCCTGCCGGTCAAGTCGTGACTCAGTCGCCGAGTTCCGGCAGTCTGGTTGCTGCAGGCGACGCTGTGCTGGTCGAGGTCTCACAGGGGCCAGTGCCGCTTCAAGTGCCGGATCTGATCGCGCTGGCGCTGGACGACGCCACCGATGAGATTCTGGCTGAGGGCTTTGCCGTCGGAAGCGTGAGCTTCATCAACGATGATTTGCAGCCGGTCGATACCGTGCTGATACAGGATCCGGCACCACGCTCGGCGCAAGCGCCCGGCTCGGCTATCGATATCACGGTATCGGGCGGACCGCGCGCTGTAATACGCATTACACCGTCCATTATCCCGGCTGGTCAGAGTGCGGAGGTGACGGTCAGCGTTCGCGACGTCGACGGCAGCCCGCTGGACCCACAGCCGGCAATTAACCTGACGCTGGGCATCTCGCCGGGTGACATCAGTGGCACGCCACCGGTCTTGAGCGGCACAACCATCACCACGAGCGCCGATAGTCAGGGTCGATTCAACGCCATTGCCAGCTTCTCGGCTCGCGGCGGCGAGACGGTTACCAGCCCGGCGGTCATTGCACAAGCCGTCAGCGACGGCGATGGGGCCAATGTATTCAGCGAGTTTGCCGAACAGTTGGCTGATTACGAGCAATTGATCGGCCAATTGATCGCCGCGGTCAATGCGGCGGATGGTTCTGCGATAGTCTCGATCGACGCGGCGCTGGCTGACTTGTTGGGCGCGATTGATACGCCCAGACTTAACGGCCTGTCACCGATCGCACCTGAAGGAGGCGTTCCACCCTCACCTGCGGAGGCGATTTCTCTAGGGTTCTCACCCGGACCAAGCGATACTGCCTATGTCGGCGCCGCGTTGGATCTGTATGCATCGCTCGAACAGATTGAGCAAGTCATCAAGCAAGGACTGGCACCGGATCGCGTCATCAATACACTCAATCAGACACTGTCTGATGCAGCCTCTGTAGCCGGACAACTCGAACCGGGGGTGTATGGCGTACTCGAAGCCTCTGAAGCACTGATTGCCATCCTGGGTACCCGAGCACCGCGCATGCTGGTGGCCGACATCGAGGCTGTACGCCAGGCGCTGCGTGACAACGGCATCATTACCGCAGACGGCCAGATCGGCGGTGCGCGCTTTACCCTACCGGGCATCATGTCGGCCAGCCAGATCCGTACCACGATTATCAAACAGATCTACCTGCCCTACCTGGGCGATGTCGCCAAGGCCATGGGCGCTCTGATTGCCGCCGATGCGCTGCAGACCTATGCCAATGCCGGATCGCTTGCAGGCATCATCACTGGCAGCAGTCTGGCCATTCATGTATTCGACATCGACAACTCGGTCATCGAGGGCATCGGCTTCGATACGCTGCTGCCCGAGGGTAACTCAGTGCTGATGATCGGCCCGGAACTGGTCGATGACGCCATCGGCGTGATCAATGCCGCGCTGCCCAATGCCCAGGATCTTAAAGACTTGAACGGCATCCGCGACGCCATTATCGGTGCAATAGAGGCGGCTGAGGCCTTCAACACGTCGTTCGATGAGGCCAACAGCAGCCCGTCACAGGGTTTGCGCGGGTGTTTATTGGACAATTCATCCAGCTGCCGCCAGCTGGTCTATCCGGACGGGTTCAAGTCGGTCTACAAGGTCAGTAGCGGCCCCGCACTGCCAGCTCCTGTTTTGATCGTTGTACAAAATCTCGCTGGTGGCGGTTTTGGTGTTTTTGTGGCCAATTTCGTACCCACACGAGAATGATGTTCGATCAACACAGGTGATGATTGCTAAGTATGCGGCCGCACCATGCGGCCGGCGAACTCGAGCATGCGCTGAAACAGGCCGCGCTTTTTCCAATCATCAGGCTGAATTTGGCGGCATTGTTCAAGATCGTTCTCAAAATCGTTGGCTAGCGTACTGACCAACTGGGGACTCTTTACGATCAATGCAATTTCATCATCCTTGCTGATTGAGCGTTGGTTGAAATTGGCAGAGCCGATGCAGGCGATTTCGTCATCGGCAATGATCGATTTGACATGGAGCATGGTTTTTTCGTATTTCCACAAACGAATGCCCGCCTCGATCAGCGGTTGGAAGGTGTCTTCACCGGCAACTTGGGAAACGCGTTCATCGGTATATTGACCAGGCATCATGATCTGAACATCGACCCCTCGCTCAACCGCCTCAATCAACAATTTGCAGGTTGCCTGATTCGGAACGAAATAAGCCGTGGTCACCCACAGACGTGCATTGCAGGTTGCAATCAACAAATCGAAAACCAGACTGATATCACTCCAACCACCGGTTGAAGCGGTGGCTCGAACTGTCAAAACAGATTCGTCATCGACGGCATGATTGATTGGCAGCTGATCGTCCGGGTTAAGTACCCGTTGACCCGTTTCGGCCCAGTTGCCGTAAAAACCGCCGATCAGCGCCTTAACGGCGGGCCCCGTAATCTTGAAGTGTGTGTCACGCCATTCATTTTCGCTGCGTGCATCGCCGCACCACTCTTCGGCGATGCCAACACCGCCAGTGAATCCGGTCGTGCCGTCCACCACGAGTATTTTTCGATGAGTGCGGTGCTCCCGGCTCCAGATCTTCCAGCTCGTCAAGGGACGAAACCACTGCAGATTGACGCCTGACTGCAGCATCGTCTGGACGTTTTCATCGGATATCTGACGTGCACCAACCGCATCCAGCACTACGCGAACCTGAATGCCTGCCTTCGCCTGGCTTGCCAATGCATCAGCAAATTGGTCCGCAATTTCACCTTCCCAATAAACAAAGGTGAGCAATTCGATCGTACGCTCTGCCGAGCGGATCCCATTGAGCATCGAAGAAAAAATCTGGTCACCGTTCAACAGTCGGGTAACTGTATTGCCAGTGATGAATGGATAGCCCAGAAAGTATTCCAGGGCCGAGGAAACGCATTGGTCCGACAATTCAGCTCGCATAATCGACCCAGTCGAAATGGCTAATGCAAGGCTATCCTAATGTATTTCTTAACTTTGCTGTCAGCAATGTAAGCAGGGGCCCAATCAGCACCTTGCCGAGCAGGTAGGAACCGTTTTTCGAATTGATTTTCAATGTACTTGCTGTCTTGGAAGCGACCGAGCTGAATTTGATTCGGGCTGCAAGCCATCCGATACCAAATGCAGCGCCAAGCACCCATGGCGAACTCAGCGCAGAGGACACTTGACGCTTGGCATGTAGCCGATTGAGCTCGGCCTTTTCCAACTTGTAGTGCTGACTGGCTTCAAGCTGAGCAATACGAGTGTCGATTTGCTTGAGATTAAACACGCAGTATCATCTAACCGCTTGCATGACTCATTCTGGGCGGGTCGATTGAGTCGAAGTCAACGCCAGTGCCTTACGCGACGCAGGAAATCGAAAGTTTCTACTCAACCTCAAGATCAACAGGCAACAAAAACCGATAAGGGCACCTTGCACCAATGCACTGGCAAGCAAGATCCAAACCCAGTCCAGTCCGAGCTGCAACAATGCGACTGAACCGGCTGCCCACAACATGGCCCAGAGTGTAATGACAAATACAAGAGCACTCAGCGCCAATGCCAGCATGCCTATCAGGCTTATTGCGACTTTTTGCGCTTCAAGCGAGACAATGCCGAGCGCATCGGAAAAAGCAGACGCCGCTGCCTGAGCAGCGGTTCGATAATGTTCGAGGATGGATTGATCGGAAGACATGATCAACTACAGCTTGAACTGATTGCATGGGGGCAACTACTTGCGCAACAGCGAAGACAGCAAATAGCCTGCACCTGCGGCAATGCCGATTGACACCAATGGGTTTTGTCGAATTTTTTCACTGATGTCGGTAGCAATATCTTGAGTGTAGGTTGTCGCTTGGTCGGCCGTATGTTTTGCACGACCCTGAGCCTGTGCAGCCGCATCGCGAACTTGCTGTTCCGCCGGAGCTGCGCGGCGTGCCATTTCGTCGATTGCCTCGTGCGCAGACGCTTGAACCTGTTCAACAACGGGTGATTCGGACGCTTTCTCGCGGTTCTTTTTGGCTGGCATAGTTTGATCTCTTGTGTGATGACCTGCTGTTCTGATAACGTGCTGTTTTGATTAATGTGGATTACGGATCAAGTGTTTTCATCAATCTCATCTTCTACATCGTCAGCGGCATCTTCTAGCGCATCACCGGCATTGTCGACAGCCTGATCAATTTCTTCACCGGCTTCTTCAGCAGGGCCATCCGTATCACAGCCCGTCAGTCCGATCGAAAGCAGTAAAGAAAAGAATACAGCAACTACTGTCTTGGAAAAAAGGGTCAAATAACTCATATTACTTCTCCTGATCATCGGTCAATTCATTCAGCTTCCTGGCTATGGACTCTTTAGTATCGCCATAGTGCTGCTGGATTTTTGCAGACAGTTCCTCGAGATTGCCTTCTGCCTGCTTGACTTCGTCATCCGTCAGCTTGCCCCACTGCTGCTTGATTTTCGCGTTGAATTCATCGATATGTCCTTCACGTTGGTCTTTGTTCATGATTGTTCCTTAGGCGTTTTAAGCAGTGTAGGTATTATTGATGCACAGGCCATAACCTAAGTTAAAGCAGCTTAATTTTCTTACGCCTATATTGCCGACTCCACACACTGAGGAGTTAGATATGATTGGTTGGGCTTTAACATTTTTGATTGTCGCGCTGATTGCCGGCGTATTGGGATTTACAGGCATTGCGGGAGCTGCTGCGAATATCGCATGGATATTGTTTGTAGTAGGGCTTGTTGTTGCGGTAATTTTCTTTATTCTGGGAAGAAGGCCCCGCGTCTAGACGCAATAAGACCGTCTTATATTAACCAGTTAACTGGCCTGCAGCTGCAGGCCTTTTTTATGGATCCCGTATCCAGTTGACGTCGGGTTCCAGGTACGATGGATCAAACCCTGCTAACTCAACCAATGCGTCGAGATTCAAAATTTTAAACGTACCCGCGCTCCACTCCAGCAGTGACTTCTGAGTAAGATCAGTCAAGGTTCGGCTGATATGCACTGATGTAACGCCGAGCGTATCGGCAATCAGTTCCTGAGTCAGCGGTGTTTTCAGATTCAAATCACTGGTTTTGAGTCGCGCTCGTAGTTCGAGTACAAAATGTGCCAGGCTACAGTCAGCCGATCGTTGCCCCAGGCTCATGATGCGTTCAACCAGAAGAGACTGCTGCTGTGCCAGCATCAGCATGACGACCTCAGTCAGGCGTGGAGAATCATCAAATGTCTTGATCAGGTTTCTCTTTGGATAAGGGCACGCAACGACAGGTCCAATGGCCACAATCGAGTTCATGGACTGTTCAAAACCGATTTTTCTCATGCCGACAATCTGGCCCGGCAAATACACATCGAGAATCTGACGATTTCCATTGGCAAGATGCCGGCATGACGCCACCCACCCGCTGCTGATAGTAAAAATGGTCTTGGCGGGATCGCCTTCAGCAGTAATGATTTCGTCTTTCCTGAATTCACGTGGATCGCGTTCGAGTGACTGGACCAACTCGCATTCCTGGTCCGTCAAATCGATGTAGGAACGGAATTCGCTTACGATGCAACTTTTCACTGCGATGACTCCAGTTGTCTTTACAGATCAGCCCTGACCTGATTGGGACGACTATAATAGCGGTTGATCGAACGCTGTGCCGGTAATGTCAGACAATCGAGTCAAAGTCGTTGAGGTAGGCCCACGTGACGGGCTTCAGGACGAGTCACGCTATGTGCCGGCGGAAACCAAACTGAAGCTGATTCACAAGCTGGCCGATTGCGGCATCCCGGTCATCGAAGTCACTAGTTTTGTATCCCCGCGCTGGGTCCCCCAGCTTGCCGATGCCGAAGAGATCATGGCCGGCCTGAACCGCATGCCTGGCGTGCACTACCCCGTGCTGGTGCCAAATGAGCGCGGCTATCAGCGCGCTCGGGCCGCCGGTGCAAATGAGGTCGCTGTTTTTACCGCAGCTTCTGAAGCCTTCAACCAGAAAAACATCAACTGCAGTATTGACGAGTCGTTTGATCGCTTCCGGCCGGTGCTGGAGCGAGCCGCAGAGGATGGCGTGCGGGTTCGTGGCTATATCTCTTGCGTGTTGGGCTGCCCCTACCAGGGCGAGGTTCGCATCAGCGATATTGTGCGGGTCGCAGGCGCCTTGAAGGATGCCGGCTGCGCTGAAATTTCTCTTGGTGATACGATTGGTGTTGGTACGGCAAGAAAAGTACGCGAGGTCGTCAGCGCCATCCTGGAGCTGGTGCCCGATAATCAGTTGGCGGTTCACTTTCATGACACCTACGGCCAGGCACTGGCCAATATCCTGACCAGCCTGGAACTGGGTGTTCGGATTGTTGACAGTTCGGTGGCAGGCATCGGGGGCTGCCCGTACGCGCGTGGTGCAACCGGCAATGTGGCCACTGAGGACGTAATCTATCAACTGCACGGGCTGGGGATGGAAACGGGTGTGGATCTGGACGCATTGGCGTCGACCGGACGCTGGATAGCTGGCACCCTGGGCCGCCAGGGAAGCCGAGCCGGGACGGCCATTTACAATAAAAATTTTGCGGATTAGCCAAGAGGGAATGGTGACATCATGAATTTCGATAATCTAAGCGCCGTCATTACCGGCGGCGCATCGGGGCTGGGCCATGCTGTCGCGCGCGGGTTTGCACGGCGTGGCGCCAGGCTCGCGCTGTTTGACCTGAATGAGGAACAAGCAGCAACGACGGTTGAATCATTGAGGGAATCCGGCGCCGAAGTTTCGTTCTATCCGGTAGATGTTAGCGACGAAGATGCGGTTGCAGCCGCAATCGACGCTGCCGAACGGTCGATGTCAGGGTTGAACGTAGCCGTGAATTGTGCCGGCATCCTAGGTGGCGGCCGCGTGCTGGGCCGTGAAGGGGCCATGCCATTAAGCCGCTTCCGCGATACCGTCATGGTCAACCTGGTCGGCAGCTTCAACGTAGCCAAAGCCGCGGCCGAGCGGATGCAGCGCAATGAACCCAATGCAGACGGCGAACGCGGTGTAATCATCAATACGGCCTCGATCGCCGCCTGGGAAGGACAGATCGGCCAGGCTGCCTATTCAGCCTCGAAAGGTGGTGTCGTGGGCATGACGCTACCCATGGCACGCGAATTGACCCGATTTGGGATCCGGGTGATGACCATTGCACCGGGTGTATTTCACACGCCGATGATCGACACACTGCCCCAAGACATTCAGCAGGCTTTGGGTGATGCGGTACCTTTTCCAAAGCGGCTCGGCAAGCCAGACGAATTCGCAGATCTTTGTGCGCACATTGTCGAGAACGCATATTTCAACGGCAGCACCATCCGGCTGGATGGCGCGGCGCGTCTTGAGCCTAAATAAAGCCTTGAGCCCAAATAAATGATTGCAGCCGAACGCTGCTGGAGCAACCATGATTGAAACATTTGCCGAACTGAGTGCCCACGTCAAGACACACTTTAACGTGGTTCATGAGGAAAAATTCGTTTTGGGCCTTGAAGTGACTACCGGCAGCGAGCAGCGTCGTCAAAGCCTGTTTCTCGCCGAACTGAGAGACGCCGATGACCAAAGAGTGCTACGGGTCGAAACCACGGTTGCGCCGCTGGCACAGCATGATCCGGTCAAAGCCTTGCGGGTTAACCTGATGCTGCGCGTTGGTTATCTTGCAGTTGGCGACCTAGAAGGAATCCCGTTCCTGAAGCTGTGCGATAACGTGCAGTATCAAAGCCTCACGCCTGGAGTCATCAATGAGCATATTCATTGCATTGCGAGCCTGGGCGACGAAATCGAACAAGCGCTGACCGGTGACGGCAGCGATTATTTTTAAGGCCAATTGGAGATTCAAACATGGAAGCAATCACTGAATATCTGACCAATCTCGACACCCAGCTGATGTTGAGCTGGGGCTGGAAAATTGTTGCGGCGCTGCTGATCTTCATTTTCGGCCGCTGGGTGGCCAAAGCTGTGGTCGGTTTTGTAACGCGCATTATGAAAAAGCGTGATGTTCCACCGATCGTATCGAATTTCATCGCGGTCATTCTGTATGCAGTGCTGCTGATCATGGTGATCGTGGCTTCTTTGTCCCAGCTTGGCGTGCCGATTGCGCCGTTCGTTGCAGTTCTTGGTGCAGCCGGTCTGGCGGTGGGTCTGGCCCTGCAGGGTTCGTTGAGCAACTTCGCCTCCGGCGTCATGCTGATCGTATTCCGGCCATTCCTGAAAGGCGATTTTGTCGAGGTTGCCGATGTTTCCGGCAGCGTCGATGAGGTCAACATCTTTACGACGGTATTGAACACGGTCGATAATCGTAAAGTGATCATTCCGAATGGCTTGATCACCTCTGAGCCCATCACCAACTTCAGCGCGCACGACACCCGGCGTGTGGATCTGGTCATCGGCGTGTCCTACAACGATGACCTGAAACTCGCACGCGAAGTCATCGCGCGCGTAATCGAGGCACATGACGCCGTCCTGGACGATCCCGCCCCGGTCATCATGCTGTTGGAATTGGGTGAGTCGAGCGTCGATTTTGCGGTGCGGCCCTGGGTCAAGAGCCCGGACTACTGGACAACGCGATCGGATCTGCTGACCCAGCTGAAAATCGAGCTTGAAGAGGCCGGCTGCTCAATCCCCTACCCGCAGCGCGATATGCATATTCTGAAGCTGAATCAGGATGCCAACGACGATTCGACTGCCTGACTATCCATCAGGCCCCCAGAGCAGGCGGTCGACCGCCTGCTCTGGACTGAATCGCTGCAAATCGATCGTGTCCTGGTCGAATTCCACGCCCTCTGATTCGAGCAGTTTTCGCTGACGGGTATAGGGTGCGCTACCCTTCTTGAAACTGATGCCACCCTGGGCATTGACGACCCGAAACCAGGGCAGCTTCAGCTTCTTCGGTGCGCGCCCGATTGCGCGACCCACCATGCGGGCCCGTCCTGGCATGCCGGCCAGACGGGCGACTTCTCCATAATTCAATACACAGCCCTCTGGAATGCTGGACACGACTGCCCAAATTTTTTTATAACGATCATCCTGGCTTTCGGGAACGGGTTTTTCCGCGGTCATGATTCAGCAGATTCACGCTTGGCCAGTTGCTGGGTACGTGACAGGATGCCGTTGTACATATTCAGCTCATCATCGGTAGGTTGTGCACGCAGAAACAGCTGACGGATACGTCGAAGTAGCGTTTCCCTTGGCCGGGAACCGCCATAGTCGATGGCTTCGATGGTCTGCTCGAAGCGCTGAAAAAACACTTCCATGCGCTCGGCGCTGGCAGGGGGCGCAGATGCATTCGACACGCTGGCGCTGGCTAATGACGCATCCAGTTCCGAGGCCGCCATCCTCAACTCATAAGCAATTACCTGGACAGCCTGGGCCAGGTTCAGCGAGGCATAGTCTTGCGCGGTCGGAATCGCCATTAGAAAATGACAGCGGTCCTGAGCCGCATTGTCCAGGCCACTGCGTTCGCAACCGAATACGACGGCAATCGGACCACGGGCTTCGACAATACGCGACATCGCGCTTCGTGCATCGATGTGCTCCTGCGAGATGGTGCGTGCTTTTGCACTGCAGCCTATGACGAGTGTGCAGTCCGCAATCGCCTGATCCAACGTATCGTGAACTTTGGCGTTATCCAGCAAATCATCCGCGCTTGAAGCCAGGGCTGTGGCTTCCGCATGAGGGTATTTCAGCGGAGCGACCAGGCGAAGATCGCTCAAGCCCATGACCTTCATGGCCCGCGCTGTCGATCCAATGTTGCCTGGGTGGCTGGTGTGGTCCAGCACAAAGCGAATGGAATCCAATGGCTTCATGCTCGCAGTGTAGCGCGGGATGCGATATCGAATGTGCGGCAATCAAGCCAGGACTGGATCAAACCAGATGGCAACTGATTCTGCTAGCATGCAGCCTGCTGTCTGAATTCATCACTACCGAGTATTTCGTGACCCATCCATTTGTTAATACCGCTATCGAAGCGGCCCATAAAGCCGGCGATCTGATCATGAAATACCGTGATCGCGTCGACTCCATTCCAGTTGAGCGCAAGGCACGCGGAGACTACGCCAGCGAGATCGATCGAGCCTGTGAAGCCCTGATTCGAGCCGAATTGCAGCGTCGCTATCCTGACCATGCCATCGTCGGCGAAGAGGACGGCAAAACCGGCGACAGCGAAAATGTCTGGCTGATTGATCCCATCGATGGCACGACGAATTACCTGCGCGGGATCCCGCACTACTCCATTTCCATTGCATTGAGCGTCAAAGGGCGTGTCGAGCATGGTGTCGTCTATGATCCGGTTCGTGATGAGCTGTTTGCAGCCAGCCGTGGAGAAGGCGCTACGCTGAACAATCGCAGAATCCGCGTTTCCGGACGAACTGATCTGAACGGTGCCATCATTGCTGCTGCATTTCCGTTTCGGAATCGTCGTCTGTTACCTGCCTACCGGTCGATGTTCGACGATGTGTTTGAACAAGTCGACGACATCCGGCGGGCCGGCGTATCATCAATGGATCTGGCCTACGTCGCCTGCGGTCGACTGGACGGATACTGGGAACTGGCGCTGAAGCCCTGGGATATTGCGGCGGGTGCATTGCTCGTGCAGGAAGCCGGTGGCGTCATTACCGATATTGCCGGTGGCGATCACTGGCTCAATTCCGGTCATGTCATTGCCGCGCCTTTCAAATTGATTACGCCGCTGCGTCAACTGGTTGAGCCGCACCTGACCGAAGCCATACGGGCCCGTTTGAAAAGCTGAGTCATACACGCCGCCGGCCATTCAAGGCCTGAATAACAGGAAACAGCGCAAATACGACCTGACCGGCGAGCCCGAGTGCGCCCGCGGGGTGCCGGTAGTGGCTCAGATGTTCGGCAATCGTTTGATCGGAAAGCCACAGCGACAGCGCAATTTCGGCCAGCATCAGCAAGATGAACGCCATGCAGCCCATGATCAACGCGGCTGAAATCGACCGATCGAGCTCAAAACGCTGCATTAGCCAGCGACATATCAACCAGGCTGCCACCAGCATGATGGGCAACTCGATCATCACAGCATTGAACTCACCAACGGCGGCCTGCAGCCACAGCGTGCGACAGGCACCAAGAACAGAACCGATCAGAAAAACAATCGTGAAATACAGCACACTCGCTCGAATTGCCTGCCGCATCAGCCATTCCTCATCACATTGCAATCAAAGACATCGGGTGCACCCATCGTATCGGATCCCTTGATGGGCAGCCAGTCACGATGGGGCAGCCTTCATGCACCATTGTGTTATCCATATTGGTGCAGCGACTATCAGCAACCGCAATCCCTGCAGCTGATAAGCGGTCGCATTGGGTAATGAAGCGGCTTGAACATCAGTTCGACGAAATGGATTCGTGGCAATCCAGCGTTGATCGACGCGTTGCCGGGTCGACGTTCCAGTTGCTGATAGGATTGTCAGATGAAAGAAATGATCGATCGATCCGCTCGCGCTGTTGTTCTCGGCCTTGGCATGATCATCGCTTGCGCGTCCACGCCCGCACGGGATGAACCGGGGTTGGACCGCTTGCGAATGCTGCAAACCGATTCGCGTTACGTTGACCCATTGATTCGTTTCCCGCCCGGTTTCAGCATCGGAACGACGCTGTATGGATCGGCCAGCATCGAGACCACCGCGCCTGCTGCAAGACGGCAGCTTGAGCGGGCTGCACAAAGCGGAATGCAGGGCTTCACCTACTACCTTGACTGGCCAGACCTGGAACCGGCGCCCGCCACGTACGATTTCAGCGAGCTCGAAGCCAACCTGGACGCGCTCGAGGAACGGGGACTCAGCCCGCTCATCAACCTTACCTTGATCGATATCGAGGATCTGATACTGCCCAGCGACCTGCTGTTGGAAGATGACCTGCTGCCGGGACTCAGGCTGAACGATCCACGGCTCGAATCGAGGCTGGCTGGATTGCTGGATCAACTGCTACCCATTCTCGAGGCGCACGAAGCCTGGTTTCTGGGCTTCGGGAATGAGATGGACGCATTGTTCGAAACGCGTCCGGAGCTGCTTGATGACTATGTCGAGCTGGTTCAGTTTGCTGTGCACTACACCGAACAGCTGGCACCGGCCCTGACCACTGGCGTGGTTGTCACAACAAGCGCAGTGCTTGAAAATCGACCGACGTTTCTTGCCTTGCAAGAAGCCGGCATCCTGACCGGAATGAATTATGCACCGATCCGGCAGAGTGACTTTACCGTGTTGCCGACTGAGCACATTCTCCAAGACTTCAGGCTGGCGCTGAGTCGCTTTGATGGGAAGCCAGTCATCATTCAGGAGCTGACCTGCCCGAATGCGGTAACCATGGGCGGCGATCAGGCCTGGCAGGCGCAGTGCATGGCGATATTGCTCGATGAAATCGCGATCCGGCCTGAGGTGCGATTCGCTTCAGTCTTTACGCTAGTTGATTTTGAAGGGGCATTCTGCGAGTTGATCCAGACGTTGTTTCTGGCCGGCGAAGACGGCGATGTGCCGCAGGCGCTGTTTGATCGCCTTGCTGAATACCTGTGCACAATGGGCGTGTTGGATGGCCAGGGCGAGCCCAAGCCGGCCTGGGAGAGTATTCTGCAGCGCATCCCTGCATTGACGGGCCGGAATCGCACGCTCCGACCAGGAGATCATCCTGGGCTGAGACAAGAGCTTCTGAAGTAGTCCATCACAAGCCCTTGAAAGCGCCGTCAGCGGTCATGCTGCGCAGGATCTGCGTTTACTCATTGGAGGGCAGCAGTAGACCCTGACTCATGCTCAGCGTCCGGTCGACACCCGGCAGGTGGCTTCGTTCATGGGACAGCATGAGGACCGTTCGGCCACGCAGGAACGGGTCCAATGCGGCGGCAACCACGCCGGCAGTTGCGTCATCCAGCCCCGCCATCGGTTCATCCAGAATCAGGCAGTCAAATGGCCCCAGCAACAAGCGTGCCAGTGCAATACGGCGGGCTTCTCCTCCGGAGACGCTCAGGCCGGATTCTCCCAGCCAGGTGTCCAGTCCATCCGGCAATTGCTCCAGCAGTGGCGACAACTGCACGATATCAAGCACTTCGCGCAACTCATCATCGCTGGCCCCTGCCCTGGCCAGTCTCAGATTATTGGCCAGTGAATCATTGAACAGCACGGTCTGCTGGGCAAGGTACCCAATTCGTGAGCGGACTTCGGGGCCCGGCCTACGGGTCAACGGCATACCTTCAAACTCGATCACGCCGCTGCTTGGCGTGAGCAGCCCGGCCAGCAGTTTGCCCAGCGTGGTCTTGCCACAGCCGCTGGCTCCACCAATCAGTATTCGTTGACCTGCCGTCAGATCCAAATTCAGGCCTGCTATCACCGGGTCGCCCCAAGGCTGGTAGCGGAAGCACAGGTTCCGAATACTGAAATCAGGATGACCATCGGTGCAATGTGAGGTCGGGATGTTCACCGCTGCTGAACTCGCTGTGATGACATCGGCATCTTGTCCAGCCTGGCCTAACTGGTCGATGCGATCGGCCGAAGCGCGACAGGTTGCGAGGAACAGCCAGCCGTTGGCGAGCGGCAACCATAGGTCGACCAGGGCGAGTGAGGACAACACCAGCACCACCACGATCGGCCCGGACAGCAGGCCCTGACCAAGTAATTGCAAAGCCGACAGAAAAAGCAGCCAGACACCACAATACGCAAGCATCGCAACCAGGCCATGCGCAATGGCTTCTACTCGACGAAGATCGAGCTGGTGCTGCACAAAGGCTCGGTTGCGCTGGCTCACCTCGTCAAAGCGCGGCGCGACTTGGCCGATACTGCTCAGCGTTCGCAAACCCGCCAGGCTTTCGACCAGATGCGCGCGGACTTCAGGCCCGATCCGGGCCAGCGCCTGACCGCTGACGGCTGATGTTTTGCCTGCGACCCACAACACCAACGGAATGACGAGGGCATAGACCAGCAGCGTAATCCATGCCAAGCGGGCGTGCAGCCAACCATAGGCCAATACCGCCAGAAAGGTACATGCCAGCGCCGTGATCGCTGGCAGAATCAATTTGGGAAAAACGTGATCCAGCGTGTCCACATCGCGCGTCAATCGGCTCAGGGTATCGCCATTTTTCATTGAATCCAGCGCTTCAGGACTACGCTGCAGCAGGCGTTTGACGCTGTGCACGCGTAGATCAGCCAGCTGCCCCAGGGTAGCGTGGTGGCTGATCAATCGCTCCAGATAGCGTGCGACCGTGCGGCCTACCGCAAATGCCCGTATAGCGGCCCCCGGTACAAAAATATCGATCATCCCGATCAAACCGAGACCCGCCATGGCACTGGCGGCAATCAGCCAACCCGAGACGCCAAGCAACAACGCACCAGCGACGATCGTGACCATCGCCAGAAGGATTGCAAGCAGCATCCAGCGCAGGGTTGTACCGCTGGGTCGCAACAGCGTCGACCAGGTGGTCATGTTTTGCCTGCCTTCGCAGGATGCTCGGTCCATTGATCGTCACCAATTTCCACGATGCGGTCGACCCAACTCATGGCTGCACGACGGTGGCTGGCATACACCACGGTACAGTTTCGAAGCTTGAACAGTTCATCCATGGCTGCCAGAACGGCGTGCTCGCCAGCATGATCCAGGCTCGCAGTCGGCTCATCAAGCAACACGACGGGACAAGGCCGTAATAAGGCCCGAGCCAGTGCAACTCGCTGAGCCTGGCCGCCCGACAGGCCATGGCCACCCTCGCCGATCACCGCATTCAAGCCCTCCGGCATCCGCTCGGCAAATTCATGCACGCGCGCAATGTTCGCCATGGATTCGATGGCTTCGCGGTTGGCATCGCGCCAGCCCATACCGATATTCTCAGCAATCGTGCCGCTGAACACGGTCGGTCGCTGACCCAGCCAGCTGACGTGGGCAACCAGACTTTCCTGACTGAGTTCAGCCAGGTGATGTCCATTGAATTGAATCCCGCCGTGCTGCGGCTGCAAAAACCCCGCCAGCAAATGGATCAACGTACTCTTCCCGCAGCCGCTTGGACCGACCAGCAGAATCCGCTCACCCGCATGGATCGTCAGATCCTTCGATCGGAGAATCGGTCGGCGGCCCGGGTAGGCAAAGTCAACCTGGTTCAGATCAATCCGGCAGGCCTCGGTCACCGCTGGCGAAAAGTCCGGCCTGGCGAATGGGCGGGTGGGCGCAAGCACAAGCGCCTCCTTGATGGAAGCCAGTGCCCCTTTTGCATCGGCGCGGTCGTGCCAGCCCTGCGACAGCGTGCGAATCGGCAAGAAGATCTCGGGGGCCAGTAACAGCACAAACAACCCGGAAGCCAGCGTCAGGCTTTCGGCAGGCCCTACGGTCAGATAACCGAGCAAGCCCATGCCGACATAAATGGCCAGGGTTGCAATGGCTACGGCGGAGAAAAACTCCAGGACTGCCGATGACAGGAATGCCACGCGCAGCACGCGCATCGTGGTCAAGCGAAGTTGTTCGGTGCGATCGGCAACCGCAGTCAAGGCCGCCGCTTCGGCCTGGAACAGGCGAATCGTCGATGCGCCCTGCACCTGGTCCAGAAACCAGCCGCTGAGCTGTGCCAACGAACGGTAATGCGTTTCACTGAGTTGCTGCGCACCGAGCCCGACCAGCACCATGAACATCGGTATCAACGGTACAGCCAGCGCCAATAGCAGCCCTGCAAGCCAATCCTGAGAAAACACAGCAATGATCAGGACCGCGGGTATGACGAGCGCGCTGATGGACTGCGGTAAGAAGCGCTGGTAATACCCGTCCAGCGCTTCAATCTGCTCGTCGAAGATGGTTGCCGCCTGGCCCGTACCATTCAGTTGATCGATTCCACTGAGCGAGAACCGATGCAGCAGACGTCGGCGTAATCGAATACGAACGCCTGCGGAAACACCGGCGATGAGCCATTGCCGCACCCCCTGAACCGCGCCGCGGGCGAGCAAGACTGCCAGCAACAGCCAAAGGCTGGGTATCAATGCTTCGAATGCGGCCTGGACAACCAGGGCATCGAAAGCAAGCGTCGCCACCAGTGCCGCTTGGCTGAGCACAATCAGGGCCTCCAGCATCGACAAGGCAGTGAATACGGGCACCAGCCAGCGCGGTGCCTGCTTTCTCAGCCAGTCGGAGTCCAGTTCAGGAGTGGGTTCGGTGGGAACCTTCTGTAGGGCATCTGGATTGTTAATCCTATCCGAGCTAGTGATCGTAGGCACCCAGACGCACCTTGCCGCGAAATACCCAGTAGTTGAACGCGGTGTACATCAGTACGATCGGGATCAGGAACAACATGCCGAGCAACAGGAACAGTTGGCTGCCAGGATCGGACGCCGCATCCCAGAATGTAAAGTCCGGCGGAACGGCATAAGGCCACATGGAAATCAGCAGGCCGACATAAAACAGTCCAAACAGCAGCATCGAACCAATAAACGGGGTTGCCTGGTGACCGCGTTTCAATCCGCGCCATACCCAAAGGCTGACCAATGTCGTCAACAAAGGGAAAATCCAGAGCCATTGCATACCATCCAGCCAGGTCTGCATGACATGGGGTTTGGCCAGCGGTGTCCAGAGACTGACGACAATGAAGAAAGCAAATACAGCTATCAGCAGGCGCTTGCTGACCCTGGTTGCCCAGGTCTGTGTCTCTCCCTCGGTTTTCATGACGGTCCAGGTTGCGCCGAGCAAGGCATAGCCGGTCACAACACCGAGACCGGTCATCACTGTAAACAGCGAAAGCCAGTCGAATGCACCGCCTGCGTATTGGCGGTCGACGACTTCGAAGCCCTGAATATAGGCCCCGACCACTGCACCCTGAGCGAACGCCGCGACAGTCGATCCGATCGAGAATGAACGATCCCACCAGCGCCGATTCTTGTTGGATTTGAATCGAAATTCAAACGCAATGCCGCGAAAGATCAACCCGGCCAGCAATAGAAACACACCCAGGTAAAGCGCTGGCAGAAACACAGCGTACACCAGCGGAAACGCAGCCAGCAGGCCTGCCCCGGCCAGAATCAACCAGGTCTCGTTGCCGTCCCAAACCGGTGCAACCGACATCATCATCAGATCCCGCGATTGATCATCCGGTGCAAACGGAAACAGAATTCCGACGCCGAGATCAAAACCGTCCATCAACACGTACATGAACATGCCGAGACCAATGATGCCGATCCAGATCAACGTCAAGTCAATCAATTCCATGTCAAGCCCCGGCAAGTCTGACGTCGTGATCTTCCGGTGCATGTGCAGCGGACAGTGGACGCTTGGGTCGACCAACAGGCGAGGCTGCTTTTTCCTCGATCGGATCAGGACCGCCAATGACCACGCGACGCAGGTAATAGAGCCCGGCTCCGAATACAACAGCATAGACCGCGACATAGCCGATCAGCGTAGTCAGCGCCATCCAACCGCTCAGCGACGGCGTCACTGCATCAGAAATCCGCAGCATGCCGTACACCATCCACGGCTGCCGTCCGATTTCGGTAACGAACCAGCCGGCCAGTACCGCAATGAACGGCAGTGGAATCATCCAGCTCATGAGTCGAAGCAGTCTCCTGGAGTCAAACAGACGGCCACGAAACAACTGAACAGCGGCAGTCAACGACACGGCAATAAACAGAACGCCGAGCCCTACCATGACGCGGAAGCTCCAGAATACGATTGCAACCGGAGGACGATCCTCTGCAGGTACCGAATCAAGCCCGGTCACTTCGCCATCCAGACTGTGGGTCAGGATCAGACTGCCAAGCTTCGGGATCGCGACCTCGTAATGATTGGTTTCCTGCGCTTCATCCGGTATGCCGAACAACACCAACGGCGCGCCGGATTTCGTTTCCCAGTGCCCTTCCATTGCTGCAACCTTCACCGGCTGATGTTCAAACGTATTCAGGCCGTGCAAATCGCCCATGACCATCTGCAGCGGCGTGGCAATGGCCAGCATGATCACAGTAATTTTGAGCGCTTTTTTGCTGGTTTCCGGATTCCGGCCCGACACCAGGTACCAGGCACTCACGCCGGCAACGACAATGCCGCCGGTAATAAACGAGGCCAGCGCCATGTGTGCGAATCGATAGGGCAGTGAAGGATTGAAAATCGCCTGCAGCCAGGACGTGACATGGAAAGTGCCGTCGACCAGTTCGACACCGGCTGGCGTGTGGAACCAGCTATTGGCTGCCAAAATCCAGAACGAAGAAATCATCGTGCCCAGTGCAACCATGCAGGCAGCAAACAAGTGCGCACCGCGCGGTACTTTATCGCGACCAAATAGCAATACACCCAGGAAAGTGGCCTCCAGGAAAAATGCGGTCACGACTTCATAGCTTAAAACCGGGCCAAGGAAATTCGCAGCAGACAGGGAAAATGCGCTCCAGTTCGTGCCAAATTGGAAGGCCATGACAATCCCGGAAACAACGCCCATTCCAAATACCACCGCAAACACACGAATCCAGAACTTGGACAGCTTTTCATATACCGGGCTGCCCGTTCGGTAGTGGAGAAATTCAAGCAGCGCAATCCACGAGGCAAGGCCAATCGTGAACACGGGAAATATGGCGTGAAACGAGACAACGAAGGCGAATTGAATGCGGGATAACAAAAGCGGATCAAGTTCCATTACTGATTACTCCAGCTGAATTCATTGCGGTCATTCAATACCCCCATTATCCCTGTCTTGGTCAATATCCTTGTGAAAAAAGGCTGATTATTCATCCGTCATCACCCGCATGAAAATCGTTGCGGTGATTGCCGCGAGAGCCCTACGAACATTGGGTTCAAGGAGACCCTGTTCAAGGGTTTTCCGGTCCCTGCCGGGGCGTAATCCGGACACTTCTGGCCTGACTGCTTGGCTGGCATGAGAGCCCGTTACAAAGCAAGCGTCCGAGTGCCGGCAAATCCGTTAAAATAGCGGGCTGATTGTTTGCTGGCGGAACAACATGCTTTTAGAAGCTGCATATTCCAGCCGCATTTCAACGCTCCACCGGCTTTCGGGGGCCGGTTACTAGACGATTATTACTACACGTTACAAGCGCAGAACACAGCACAAGCTGGCGCGACTGGAGGCTTTTTCATGAATTTGTTCGAAACCATTCACACGACCGAGCATGAACAGGTCGTTTTCTGCCACAACAAGGATGCCGGCCTCAAGGGCATTATTGCTATTCACAACTCCACCTTGGGCCCGGCCCTCGGAGGGCTGCGGATGTGGCCCTATGCCACCGAACAGGAAGCGCTGGATGATGTGCTGCGGCTGTCACGCGGGATGACCTACAAGGCTGCCGTATCCGGCTTGAATCTCGGGGGTGGCAAGTCCGTGTTGATTGGCGATCCTCGAACGGACAAATCCGAGGCGCTGTTCAGGGCATTTGGACGATTTATCGATTCGATGAATGGCCGCTACATCACGGCAGAGGACGTCGGCATCGACGTCAATGACATGGAATACGTGTTTCAGGAGACCGACAATGTGGTCGGTGTTCACCAGGTTCACGGTGGTTCTGGAGACCCCTCGCCGTTCACCGCGTTCGGCACGTTGCAAGGCATTCGTGCCAGCCTGCAGAAAAAATTCGGTAATGAAGAGGTGGGCGACTACAGCTATGCGGTCCAGGGTGTAGGGCACGTGGGCTATGAGCTGGTCAAACTGCTGCGCAATGAAGGTGCCAAGGTCATCGTCACCGATATCAACGAACAAGCCGTTGATGCCTGCGTCGAATTGGGTTGTGAAGCCGTCGGCCTCGATGAAATCTATGAGGTGGATGCCGATGTGTTCTCACCGACCGCGCTGGGCGCCATTGTCAATGAGCAAACCATTCCCCGGTTCAAATTCAAGGTTGTTTGCGGTGCAGCCAATAATCAGTTGGCCACCGAACAGTGCGGTAACGAACTCGACCAGCGCGATATTCTGTACGCCCCGGATTATGCGGTCAACGCCGGCGGCTTGATGAACGTTTCGATCGAATTCGAAGGGTACAACCGCGAACGCGCCAAGCGCATGATGCGCACGATCTACTACAACGTCTCAAAGATTTTCGAGATTGCGGATCGGGACCAGATTCCGACCTGGAAAGCCGCCGACCGGATGGCGATGGAACGCGTTGAAACCATCGGCAAGCTGAAGCTGCCCTTCATGGGTCGTGCCCATCGTTTCCCGGGGCGTGAACGCGGCAACAGTTAATATTTAACATTCAGTATTCAGTTTACTGATTGAACCCTATACCGTGCAGACCAGGCCGACCAGGCCGGTCTGCGAAAATGAACAGCGTGAACCATGAAGCTTTCTGAAGACATTGAACTGCTCCGCGACAGCGTGCGTCGCTTTGCCGAAGAGCATATTGCGCAACGCGCAGCAGATATTGACCAAAGCAACGAGTTTCCACAGGATTTGTGGCCTGCACTCGGTGAAATGGGGCTGTTGGGCATCACCATCCCGACCGAATATGGCGGCTCCGATATGGGCTATCTGGCCCATCTGGTTGCAATGGAGGAACTGTCTCGGGCGTCAGCATCGATCGGCCTTTCATACGGCGCACACTCGAATCTTTGTCTGGATAATTTATGCCGAAACGGTACGCCGGAACAGCGCCAGAAATACGTGCCCAATCTGGTCAGTGGCGAGTGGAAAGGTGCATTGGCGATGTCCGAACCCAATGCAGGTTCGGACGTGGTCGGCTCAATGGCTTGTCGTGCAGAACTACAGGGTTCGGTCTGGGTTGCCAATGGCTCCAAGATGTGGATTACCAACGGTCCCGAGTCGAATGTAGCCATCGTGTACATGCGAACTGCCGGAAAGGACGCCGGCTCGAAGTGCATGACTGCATTTATTGTCGAAGACGGCATGCCGGGCTATCGCAAGGCACAGAAACTGGACAAACTGGGCATGCGTGGATCCAATACCTGTGAGCTCGTTTTCGAGGATTGTGAGATCCCCGCCGACAACGTGTTGGGCGAAGTCCATCACGGCGTCAAGATTTTGATGTCTGGCCTGAATTCCGAGCGCCTGGTTCTTTCCGGTGGCCCGATCGGCATCATGCAGGCCTGTCTGGATGCCGTATTGCCCTATGTGCGCGAGCGAAAGCAATTTGATCGCAGACTCGGAGATTTCGGCGTTATGCAGGCCAAGATTGGTGAAATGTATGCGGCGCTGTTGTCCTCACGCGGCCTCGCCTATCAGATTGCCCAGTGCTATGACCGGGGTGAACAGTCACGCATCGACGCTGCCGCCAGCTTGCTGCATGCTTCCACCAGTGCCGTGCAGGTTGCGCTCGAAGCCATTCAAGCGTTGGGCGGCAATGGCTACATCAATGAATATCCGACCGGTCGTTTGCTGCGCGACGCCAAGCTCTATGACATCGGTGCAGGTACCAATGAGATCCGGAGAATGTTGATTGGACGTGAGCTTGTTCAGGAAAGGGCTTGATTTTACTGATTTTTTGTCAAACGAAATTCTGACGTTTTCGATTTCTCACAATCCCCCGACAAAGCAGTTAAGCTTGGCCTGACTCCATTATTAAGCGAGAACCGTCTGCATGACGTTCGAAATTGCGCTGGTATTTGTCATTATTGCAGGCGCGCTTTACCTGTTTGCCAGTGAAAAATTACCATTGGACGTCACCGCCCTGCTGATTCTGGTGACCGTAATGGGCATTCCACTGATTTTCCATTCCCAGTGGCTGCTTGACCGTGGCATCGACCTTGAATCGGCTTTCCCGACAATCAGCGAAAGCCTGTCAGGATTATCCAGTACGGCGACCGTAACCGTCCTGTGCATGTTCATCCTGTCCGGCGGCGTGCAGCGGTCGGGCCTGGTGCATTTGCTTGGTCGAAAAATATTCCCCCTGGTAGGCACATCCGAGTTGCGCCAAATGCTGGTCATCGGCCTGCTGGTGGGCGTGGTGTCGGGGTTCATCAACAACACTGCAGCAGTGGCGATTGCGATCCCATTGGTGCTGGATATGGCACGCCGGAGCAAACTCAGTGCTGCGCGTGTGCTGATCCCGGTCAGTTTTTTCGGCATGCTGGGCGGCACGCTGACGTTGATCGGAACCTCGACCAATATTCTGGCCTCAGCCATTCTGGCCGATGAACCCAGCGTTGGCCGCCAGCTTGGGATGTTCGAATTTACGCATCTGGGCTTGATCGTGCTCGGCGTCGGTCTGCTGTATTTCTTGACGCTGGGCCGTTGGTTGATGCCGAAAACCGATGCACGACCGCTCAAGCAGGATGAAGAAGAAGCCTTTGTCATCGAGCTCAGCGTGCACTCCACCAGTCGCCTGATCGACCAGACGCTGGACGAAGCCAAATTCGAAGCACATTCCGGTGTCGATGTCATGAAACTGACGCGCGGCGATACGACCTGGATCAAACGCGCGCAGTCGACGCAGCTCGAAAACGGCGACATCATCATGGCGCGAGCGACAGTGCGGCAAATCATGGATCTGATCAAGGAAGAAACCGTCGACGTGCTGTCGGATTTCGGCGATCTCCGTAAAGCCCGATCCGACGGCCATCTGGTGCCGACCCTGCTGCGCAATCGCGGCGTGTTCAATGGACGCACCGCACGCGGGGTGGATTTCTGGAAGCGCTACCAGGGACGCCTGATCGGCCTCGACACCAAAACCGTGCGATCTCGCCGTCTTGCCCAGGAAAAACTGCACGTTGGCGAAGTCGTGTTACTCGAAATTTCGAAACTTGCCCTGCCCCGCTTGCACCGCAACAGCGATCTGGTAGTCATCGACGAATACGAAGACGATTTCGACCGTAAAAAAATGTTGATCGCTGGCGGCATCGTTGCGGCCGTCGTGCTGTTGGCTGCATTCACGCCGCTACCGATCGTGCTGACGGCGATTGCCGGTGTCATTGCCATGGTTGCCTGCCGTGCCATCACCAAGCAGGATATGTATGCCGACGTGTCATGGGACGTGATATTCCTGTTGGCCGGCGTCATTCCACTCGGCATCGCGATGACGAAATCGGGAGCAGCGGCCTGGATCAGTTCGCTGGTCGTCGGGATGGCTGAAGGCTGGGATCCGGTGTATATCGTCATGGTGCTGTATGGCATCACGACCCTGTTGACCAGTATCCTGAGCAACAATGCTTCGGTCGTGATCCTCGTGCCGGTTGCGATATCGCTGTCTCAGATGCTGGGCATCAATCCGATCCCACTGGTTATTGCCGTCATGTTTGCGGCCTCAAACAGTTTTTTGACACCGGTCGGCTACCAGACCAACACCATGATTTACGGAACAGGCGTACTGAAATTTTCCGATTTTCCGAAAGTCGGCGCGCCGTTGAATATCATCTTGATGGTGGTCACATCGATCGCGGTGGTCAAACTCTGGCCGGTCTAGCGCCAGCTGGAAACATCCAGCAGCCCGCAAGGCAGACCATCAACGGCCAATCATCGTCATGCCTCCAACCCTGCGATAATAGGAGATTGCCCAAAATCTATGGTTATTCATGTCTGATCCAATTGTTATTGCGGCAGCACGCCGCACCCCGATCGGTTCTTTTCAGGGCCAGTTTGCCAAGGTCCAAGCGCCCCAGTTGGGCGGTGCCGCCATCCAGGCTGCATTGGCTGACAGCCGTTTGCAGGCCGAAGATGTATCGGAAGTCATCTTTGGCTGCGTGTTGCCAGCCGGTCTGGGACAGGCCCCTGCACGCCAGGCGGCGCTCGCGGCTGGATTGCCGATCTCGACCGGATGCACGACCATCAACAAGGTCTGTGGATCCGGCCTGAAGGCCATCATGCAGGGGTACGATGGCATCCTGGCCGGATCCTCGAAGGTCGTAATTGCAGGCGGCATGGAATCGATGACGAATGCACCCTATCTGGCAAAGCGTGGCCTGCGAATGGGCCACGATCAATTGCTCGACCATATGTTTATCGACGGCTTGCAAAGCCCGTTTGATGGCCAAATGATGGGTCATTTCGGTGAGATGTGTGCGTCGAAATTCTCATTTACGCGCGAAGCGCAGGATGCATTCGCCCGCAGTTCAGTGGAACGTGCCATGCAGGCTTTGGAGTCCGATCGCTTTGCCGATGAACTGGCACCGGTAACGGTCAAAAGTCGACGCGGCGATACCATCATCGATACCGATGAAGAACCACCGCGCTGCGATCTCGCCAAGATGCCCGATCTGCGGCCGGCATTTGCCAAAGACGGCACCATCACTGCGGCCAGCGCATCGAAAATCTCCGATGGCGCTGCTGCGTGTGTACTGCTATCTGAACAGGATGCAACGGAACGCGGCCTCTCTCCATTGGCAAGCATCGTCGCCCATGCAACCCATTCACAGGAACCGGAGTGGTTCACAACCGCGCCGGTCGAGGCGATCAGACAAGTCATGGATAAAGCGGGCTGGACCAAAGACGAGGTCGATCTGTTCGAAATCAACGAAGCGTTCGCCGCAGTGACCATGGCAGCCATGCATGAACTTGACCTTGATCACGCCAAGGTCAACGTCAATGGCGGCGCCTGCGCCCTCGGCCACCCGATCGGTGCCAGTGGGGCAAGAATTCTGGTGACCTTGATTCACGCGCTGAAAGCCCGCCATTTGAAGCGTGGTATCGCGGCGCTGTGTCTTGGCGGCGGTGAGGCTGTTGCAGCTGCAGTCCAGATTTACTGAAGCTGCATGATTCAATCCCTGCCGTAAGGATATATAGCCTGATCGGGTAAACAGCCATGATCTGACAATGGACACTCTGAACTTCAATTGACGCAAAAGGAATTCAGCATGAAGGCTTCAGATTTATTGGTGCAATGCCTGGAAAGCGAAGGCATTGAATATATTTTCGGCGTCCCTGGCGAAGAGAACGCCGATTTCATGCTGTCGCTGGAACAGTCCGATCAAATACGATTCATCCTGACAAGGCACGAGCAGGGTGCAGCCTTTATGGCCGAAATTTATGGTCGGCTGACCGGCAACCCGGCAGGCTGTCTGGGTACGCTTGGGCCCGGGTCGACCAATCTGATCACGGGCGTGGCGGATTCGAACATGGATCGTGCGCCGATGCTGGTGTTGACCGGCCAGGGTTCAACCGAGCGGCTGCACAAGGAATCGCATCAGATCATGGACGTGGTCGGCATGTTTGAACCCGTGACCAAATGGGCGACCACCATTTACCACCCCGATACGATTCCGGAAATCGTGCGCAAGGCGGTGCGTCTGGCGCGCACTGAAAAACCCGGCGCGGTGCACATCGAGCTACCCGAAGATGTGGCCAAACTGGATGCCGAGACCGAGCCGATGACCCCCCGTCGCTTTCGCCGCTCGGTACCCGATGACAAGATCGTGGATCAGGCGTTTGAAATGCTCGCACAAGCCAAGAGACCGGTCATCATTGCGGGCAATGGCGCCATCCGCAAGCGCGCATCAAAACAGCTGCGGCAGTTCTGCGAGGTAACCGGCATCGGCGTGCTCAGCACCTTCATGGGCAAGGGTGCGGTCGATATGGATGCTGACTATTGCCTGTACACGATTGGGCTGGGCTCGAAGGATATTCCTACGCTGGCCATTGATCAGGCCGATCTGGTCATCGCGCTGGGATTTGATATGGTCGAATATCATCCGCTGTTGTGGAACCCGGATAGTGATAAACGCATTATTCATATCGATTTCTTGCCTGCCGAAATCGACCAGCACTATCATCCGGAAGTGGAACTGGTCGGTGATCTGGCGCATGCGCTGTGGATGCTGAATCAGCGACTCGAAACGCTGGACACGCCGGCATTCGAGCTCGATCAGCAACGCGAGGTACGAGCCATGATGTCACGGGAATTGTCCGAGCATGCCGAGGATAGCGGCAAGGGTCCGATCCGACCTCAGAAGATGCTCTGGGACGTACGTCAAGTCATGGGGCCGGACGACATCCTGCTGTCGGATGTCGGCGCACATAAAATGTGGATTGCGCGGCACTATCACTGTCATGAACCGAATACCTGCCTGATTCCAAATGGGTTTTGCTCGATGGGCTTTGCGCTGCCCGGAGCCATTTCGGCCAGCATGATCTACCCGGACAAGAACATTCTGGGCCTGGCTGGTGACGGCGGATTTCTGATGAATGTGCAGGAAATGGAAACTGCACGACGGCTGAACTGCAACCTGGTCATGCTGGTCTGGGAAGACGGTGGCTACGGGCTGATCAGCTGGAAGCAGGAGGGCGAGTTTGGCCGCCATACGGATCTGGCCTTCGGCAACCCGGACTGGATTCAGTTAGCCAGTGCATTTGGCTGGCACGGTCAGTATGTCGACGACGCCGACCAGTTCAAACAGACGCTGACCGAGGCGTTCAATCAGCCGGGCCCCAGCCTGGTTGTGGCACCGGTTGACTATCGTGAAAATATTCTGTTGACCCAACGACTGGGTGAAATCGTTCAACCAGGCATGTCTGGAGGCTGAACCATGAACTCGAAAGCAAGCACGCAAACACACACTGTAACGGCCCCCTTTTCCGGTGAACCCATCGGTCGGGTGCCCCGTGCCGGAAGCAAACAGATCGAACGGGCGCTGGGCATTGCCGCAGCATTGCACCAGGACCGGGATGGCTGGCTTGCGCTGCACGAGCGCGTGGCTATTCTCGATCGTACGGCCAAGCTGATTGAAAAAAACAAAAATGCGCTGGCACAGCAAGCAGCAGCCGAAGGCGGTAAACCACTGATCGACTCGCGGGCCGAGATTGATCGCGCGATCGACGGCGTGCGCCTGGCCGCTGAGCATATTCGAGCCGATGCAGGCCAGGTGATTCCGATGGGCACCACAGCCGCCTCGGCCGGCCGTATTGCCTACACGCAAAAAGAACCGCGAGGCATCGTAGTTGCGGTCAGCGCATTCAATCATCCATTCAATCTGATTGTCCACCAGGTCGCAGCGGCAATCGCAGCAGGCTGTCCAACGTTGGTCAAACCAGCTCAGGACACCCCGCTTTCATGCATGAGCTTCATCAAATTGCTGCACGAGGCCGGTTTACCCGACCCATGGTGTCAATTTGTCCTGCCGGAAAATAACGAATTGACTGAATCCATGGTGACCGATGCACGGGTGGCCTTTTTCAGCTTTATCGGCAGCGCCAGAGTCGGCTGGATGCTGAAATCCAGGCTCGCACCCGGCACACGCTGCGCACTCGAACACGGCGGCGTTGCTCCACTGCTGGTTGAGGCCGATGCCGATCTGGACAAAGCCGTGCCGGCAATCCTGAAGGGCGGTTTCTATCACGCGGGCCAGGTCTGTGTTTCAGTTCAGCGCGTCTATGCACAGGAGGCCATCGCTGAAAAATTGACCAAGCGACTGGTCGACGGCGCCGAAGCACTGATCGTCGGGGATCCGACCGATGATCAGACCGAGGTTGGCCCACTGATTCGCCAGGCTGAGGTTGAGCGCGTCGATGACTGGGTGCAGGAAGCGGCCAGATCCGGAGCCGACATTCGCACGGGCGGCCGCGCACTGGACAATCAGTGTTATGCGCCCACCGTGTTGTTCGATCCTCCGGACGATGCGCAGGTTTCGCGCAAGGAAGTATTTGGCCCGGTCGTCTGCGTCTATCCGTATGCCGAGATCGATTCGGCAATCGAGCGCTCCAATCAATTGCCGTACGCATTTCAGGCGGCAATATTCACAAGCAGTCTTGACAGCGCGCTGCGTTCATCGCAACGGTTGAACGCATCGGCCGTGATGGTTAATGATCACACCGCATTCCGCGTCGACCACATGCCGTTTGCCGGCCTGAAAGAATCCGGTTACGGCGTGGGTGGCATCGGATATACCATCGATGACATGCAGATCGACAAGATGACCGTCATCCGCTCTGATGAACTGTGAGTAAAACGATGATCCAGCGTTCAGAATATCAGCGGATCCGTATCAAAGGCCAAACATGACTCACTTCAACTGCCCGGCCGCTGACGCGAGCGCGCCCGATGCACATGAGCTGCAGTCTGACGTGGAACTGGTGCTCCGACCGCGGTCGCGTGACCTCGGCGGATTCGAGGTGCGGCGCGCCCTGCCCGCTGGCCAACGTCAGATGGTCGGCCCGTTCATTTTTTTTGATGAAATGGGCCCGAGCGAATTTTCCCGTGGTAACGGCATTGACGTCCGTCCGCATCCGCATATTGGCCTGGCTACGATCACCTATCTGTTCAACGGCGAAATTCTACATCGCGACAGTCTTGGCACCGAGATGGTGATCAAACCCGGTGACGTGAACTGGATGAAGGCTGGTCGCGGCATTGTGCATTCCGAACGCACACCACAGGTCACTCGTGAAGCGGATCATCATCCTTTGCACGGTATTCAGGCCTGGGTTGCGCTACCGCTGGATCAGGAACGGGCTGAGCCTTCGTTCATTCACTATCCGAAAGCCGCGCTGCCCGAAATCGAACTGGAGAGCGTATCCATTCGTCTGATTGCCGGTCATTTTTTCGGGCATACATCACCGGTCTCAGTCGACTGGCCGACGCTCTATGCCGAAATTCAACTGCAGGCTGATGCTGAAATTCTGGTTGACGACGAATATGACGAACGTGCGCTGTATATCGTCAGTGGCAAACTACAGATTGGTGATGACCGATTCGAAGCCGGCAGTATGGTCATATTGAGGGCCGGAATGCTGGTGAATCTACAAAGCGTGAACCCCACTCACATGATGCTGATTGGCGGCAAGGCCATAGACGGGCCGCGGCATATCTGGTGGAACTTCGTTGCCTCAGATCAGCGTCTGTTGGAACAGGCCAAGGCCGATTGGACAGCGGATCGATTTGACCCTGTACCAAACGAGTGCGAACGCATCGCGCTTCCTGAATCCAATTGAAAAACCGTTTCAGCGCAATGCATTACGCCTTTTCCTGCTGACGATACTGGCGCTGGTGGTCTTGCGTACCAACGTAGAAAAGGCCTGACCGATGGCCGTAATCACTCGGGTCGAGATGAGGCTGCTGATCAGCGCTTGAGCAATCTTCGATCAGCTGTTCATACTCGTCCATACTCAGTTTTCTGCGTTGGTCAAGCGCGGCCGATGGATCCATTGCATCGACCCAGTCGCATGCTGTCGGTTGAATCCGGGCAAGGCAATAGGTGGCACCGCATCCACTGCCATACGAGAACAGACTGATGGACTGACCGGCAAGATCACTGGACTGCTGTCGCAGCAAATCGATCAAGGATAAAAATAACGAGCCGGTATAGATATTGCCTATTTCAGCGTTCAGCGAGAGCCAGGGCAGCACACGACGCTGATAGTCTTCTTTCAATGCCTGCAATTGTGACGGGTGATCACGATCAATCGGTCCACCTTGAATGATTTCAAGGTAGCGCTGGTGCGCTTTGAATGCCATGCGAACAAAGGGGATATGGTAAAGGCAAGCGACCAGCTCCGTATCGGAATCCGGCCCATCGGCTTCGGCAAAAGCATCTTGATGAGCACCGGCCAATGCGTCGAGATAGCACTCAATCGAATAATGCCCATCAGCAAAGG
The DNA here is from genome assembly GCA_937138395.1 of uncultured Pseudomonadota bacterium. Classification (GTDB taxonomy): domain Bacteria; phylum Pseudomonadota; class Gammaproteobacteria; order Xanthomonadales; family Wenzhouxiangellaceae. The sequence continues at coordinate 72,252 of CAKZPB010000078.1, read as the reverse complement.
CGTATTTTGAATACAGTGGGCGCCAGAAATCCATGACCTGGCGCGTGTAGTCACCGATGCGCCGCGCATCAAACGCAAGCAGGCGCGGATCAGCAGAAACCACCATCGCGACCGCACCGGCACCCTGAGTGGGTTCTCCGGGCGTGTTCAGTCCATAGGAGGCGATGTCAGAAGCGATCACCAGTGCTTTTCGCCCACGAGCCCTGCCACTTGCGATCCAGTCCATTGAAGACGTCAAGCCGGCCATCGCACCGTAGCAGGCGTGCTTGGTTTCAAACGTGCGGCAATTCTGGCTCAGCCCGAGGAGTTCATGCACATAGACGGCCACAGGCTTGCTGTGATCAATTCCGGTTTCTGTCCCGACAATCAACGTACCAATTTCGTCGGGGTCAATTCCGAATTTCTTCAGCGCCGATTGTCCGGCCTGAACGGCCATTGTGACCGGATCCTCACACGGTGATGCGATGGCCATGCTGTGCTGACCCAGGCCGATCGTGTACTTATCCGGGTCAACGCCACGCGCGCGGGCCAGGTCTGCCAGGGCAAGATAGGCATCAGGCCCTGAAAAAGCCAGGGCATCGATTCCGATTCGATTTGAGGACATTCAGACGCAACCAGTCGAGTGATGAACTACATGATAAGTAATTCTGACGGTATTGTCGGAAGATCAGGCCTGACTTTGGTCCAGCAACAGAAAACCACAGACATAGCAGGCGTTCAGGAATTCAGCGACGTCGTTTCGATCCGCCCCACTCTGCTCGAGCAGCTCATCAATCGTCATCGGCTCCCGGATCAGCGTTCGAGCCTGTCTGGAATAGGCAGTGTCCGACAGGGCTTGATGCGGCACCTGTGGCAACATGAAGCGAATGGATAGATTGGACAAATCCGGATGCAATGCGCCGGCCGATAGCGCAAGCCCAGAGCGCCACTTCAGGTTGGTCAGGCTCTGCTGTTCTAGTCCGTCCGTGTGGACAACCAGTTCGGTACTCGAAAGGACCCGGGCCTCTTCACGGCTGAAGTTGCGGCGCAGCAAACGGGCCAGTTCACGATCAGAAGCACTGGTAAACCAGGCGCCGGCACCGGCGTCGATAATCAGTTCCGGGAGATAATCGCCGCCAATCATGACGGGTTGATCCCAATCATGTCGTCGAAGATGCTCGGCCAACGGAAGTTCACCGTCATCATCTGCAAATGCCAGCGTCTTCCAATCAGGATCCTCATCGGGCTCGTCGGAAGCCATCATCAGATCGGCCAGCAGCGTGAGCAACTGCTGCGAGCGGATGGGCTTGTTCAGAACAAATTTAGCGGGGAAATCACGCCTGCGCGACAAAGCGACCGCTGGGCGCTGTCGTTCATTGAGTTCAGGCCATAGCGCGGCGCCATCGGGCTGATCGACATCAACAAGAATGACATCGCCCAGTTCTCCATTGATGGAGTCCTCCTGGCGAACCGTCCATTCCTGCTGTGTTTTCGACGCGGCCAGATTCATCAATGAACGCAGTACCGTCATATCCTTTGCGCTCAGATGCAAGGCCGAAAATGTCGAAGGTTGATTCATCAGGTTTTCTTCTGAAACCAAGGGGAACTTCTATGGTACCGATCATGCGCTGACACGCAAGCCGCGCGTCAGAGAACTGGATCACACTTTACCCCTTTATGCCGGTATTTGAAGCCGGTCAGCGCAATTATTGCTGCAAATTCAATGCGGCTCGGGTAACGATCACCAACGCCTGTTCCATCGTTCGGGCGAGCTGGTCATGGATCGCTTGTTCACTGATCGGCGTTTCGGTCAAGCCGGCGGCAGGATTGGCCACCAGGCAAAGCCCGGCATAATCAAGCTCGAGTTCCCGCGCGAGACCGGTCTCCGGCATTGCGGTCATGCCGACAATCGTGCCACCATCGCGCTTCAATCGCTGAACTTCGGCCGCGGTTTCAAGGCGCGGTCCCTGGGTGACCGCATAGCAGCCTTGATTGACGGTTGCGATGCTGCAATCGGCTGCAGCCTGAATCAAGGCTTGACGCACGCGCCCTGCAAACGGTTCTGCAAACTCGACGTGCCGCAACATTGCCGAGCCACCATCGCTGAAGGTATGTGCCCGACCCCAGGTGTAATCAATCAACTGGTCGGGAATAACCATGGCTCCCGGTTTCAGCGACGCATCAATACCGCCCACGGCATTGATGGCAATGATCTGTTTTGCTCCCAGCGTTTTCAGCGCGTGCAGATTGGCTCGATAGTTGACTTTATGCGGTGGAATCCGATGCGGATCACCATGACGCGGCAGGAATAGTGCCGGTATTTCACCAATCCTGATATGCCGTGGTCTTGCCGAGGGCGCACCGAACGGCGTTGTGATGGCTTCTGTTCTGATCGTTGTGAAATGGTCCAATGCACCACTACCACCTATAACAGCCAGCGTCATGATGAGTCCTCTTCGGCCAACGCCCAGATCGATTCCAGCTGGCGCCAGTGACCGTACAAGTCCATGCCGCAGCCGAACACGAAACGATCAGGCACTTCCAGCGCATGAAAGTCGACCCAGTCCCGGGCCAGACCGCGGTCGTGTTGTTTCCTGCACAGCACCACGCTGATGACTTCGCAGTCGAATTTCAACAAGCGCTGCTGCACGGCCTCAAGCGTGTAGCCCTCGTCGAAAATATCATCGACCAGCACTACCGTTGCCTGACTGAAATCCCGCTCGGGCCAGTATTGCCATTCGATTTGCTGGCCCCGCAGCTCATTCCGGTAGCGCGTCGCATGAACATAGTCAAGCAGCAGCGGGCGGCGCAAGCGGCGCGTCAGTTCGACGGCCGGATACAAGCCACCCTTCATGACGGGCATGATGATGAGTTCCGATTCCTGAATCTGATCCAACTGTTGATTCAGTTGCGCTGCAAGAGAATCCCAGGCTGCTCCGACCTGCTCGCGGGACACCACCCGCTCAGCACCCTCAGGCCAGTTGGTCTCCTTCATGAATCGTTCGGATTCTGTTGTTCGCGAGTCAGCTGCTGCAGTTCGGCCGGTACTGCATCGAGCTTCAGCGTTTGTGTCGGGTAGGCAATTTCAGCATCGTGCTGTTCGATGACCTCGCCGACCCGGATCAAGACATCCTCGCGTACTGCGTGATATTCCGCCCAGACGATGGTCCTGGTAAAGCAGTAGACCATGATATCCAGCGACGAACTGCCGAAGTGATTGAAATGCACAATCAGTGTTTGGTCCGAGGCGATATCCTCATGCGATTGCAGCATGCTGCGAATTGCATCGACAATCGACTGGACCTGTTTGAAGTCGTCATAGCGAACGCCAACGTGTTCAAAAATTCGCCGATAGGTCATTCTTGAGGGATTCTCGACCGTGATGGTGGTAAATACCGAATTCGGCACATACATTGGTCGGCGATCAAACTTCATGATGGTCGTGACCCGCCACCCAATCTTCTGGACCACGCCCTCGATTTCACGATCCGGGGAGCGCACCCAGTCGCCAACTGAAAAGGGCCGATCCAGAAACACCATCAAACCGCCAAAGAAGTTGGCCAGCAAATCCCGCGCCGCAAGGCCGATGGCAATTCCGCCGACGCCACCAGCAGCCAGCAAGCCCGAGATCGGGATATCGAGAATACTCAGAATCGTCAGGATGCCGGTCACAATGACCGCAATGCGAACTATTCTTCCCAGCACGCTGACCGTGGTGATGTCGAAATCGCGATTGCTGGCCTGACGATGCCGGACCCAGGCCTTTTCGAACCCCTGCGCGAGTCGATAGGCAAACCAGGTGACGATGGTTACCAGCAGCAATTGCTGGGCGATGGCCAGAATGCTGCTGGAGAAAATAATGACTTCAGTATGCGGCTGAAGAATGCGCGCCGATACCAGCAGGGCCTCGCCATAGATCAAAAGCGAGATCGGACGCTTGCCGGCATAGACCAGCGCATCGTCCCAGAAATTATCGCTGCGTTCTGCCAGTCGCGCCATTCGATTGACGAATTTTCGATAAACAAAATCCAGCAGCAGTGCACCCAGGATGACGAAAAAGACTTTTACCGTCCACGGATTCAAGCCAACCAGTGATGCCAGTTTCTCCAACCATTCAACCATGAGATTGCTCCGCCAATGCATTCAATGATTCACGCCAGGAACGGAATTCCGGGACCAGCAGCTGCTCCTCGAGACTGAACGAAGGCCGACCATACAGGCGTTCGATCAGATTGCTGCAGTCCGGTAACTGCAGGCCACTATCGTCCAGCGAACTGAGCAGCTTGGCAACCGATTCGGGCGCGCAGACCAGGGCCAGATCACAACCGGCATTCAAACATGCCTGCAGACGCTGCAGCGGTTCGCCGGCAGTGCTCGCGCCCGCCATATCCAGATCATCCGAAATAATGATGCCCTGGTAACTCATGTCGCGACGCAGCACATCGTTCAGCCAGACCTCTGAAAATCCGGCGGGTTCCTTATCCACCTGCTGGTAACAGACATGTGCCGGCATCAGGCTATCCAATTGCGCCAGCAAGCGCCTGAACGGCTCGATGTCCCGTTCGATTTCAGTGCTTGTCCGCGAGTCAGTCACCTGCTGATGATGGCTGTCTGCCTGGACTGAACCATGACCTGGAAAATGCTTGCCACAGCTGGCCATTCCGGCATCCCGCATTCCCGCCAGATAATGCCCGGCCAGATCGAACACCGCATCCGGATCACTGCTGAACGCCCGGCTGCCAATGACTTCGCTGATGCCCTGCAGGTCAAGCACTGGCGCCAGACTCATATCAAGTCCTGCAGCGAGAACTTCGGCCGCCATGACGCGCGCATGGCGATAGGCCATGTCCAGTGCGCGATGCGGGTGGCTGGTATACCAGCGGCCCAAAGCGGCCAGTGGTGGCAGGCGCGTGAACTGCTGCTGAAAACGCTGCACGGCACCACCCTCCTGGTCAACCATCAGCACCAGCCGAGGGCGATCCAGTGACCGGATCTGCTCGGTCAATTGCCTGAGTTGTTCGAGGTCATCGTAATTGCGAGAAAACAGAATGACGCCGCCGATCGCCGGGTGAAGCAGTTGCGCTTGGGTCGACGAATCCAGGGACAGTCCATTGATTCCAATAATTAACGGGCCAGACACGATTGCAGTCCTTCAGGGTTTGGTAAACAAGGCCAGCGATTCAACGTGCGCTGTGTGAGGAAACATATCGGCAATGCCGGCAGATTCCAGCGTATAGCCATGCTGCTGAACCAGCGTACCGGCATCGCGCGCCAGCGTGGCCGGGTCACACGAAACATAAACCACCCGGGGCGCATTGCTGGCGGCAATCAACGGCAGAATTTCTGCGGCGCCAGAACGCGGCGGATCAATCAGGACCGCATCGTATGGTGTGTTCATGAAATCCAGTGAATCCGAAGCTGCTGTCAGATCAGCGGAAACGAATTCCGCGTTGTTCAGCTCATTGCGCACGGCATTGTCCCGTGCTGCGTCCACCAGGGCAGACTCAAGCTCGACCCCAACGACGTGAGCAGCCCTGCGCGCGATCGGCAGCGAAAAATTGCCAAGGCCGCAAAACAGGTCAAGCACGCGATCATTTGAATCAAGCTCCAGCAGCGTCAAGGCTGCATCAATCAACTGTTGATTGACCTCGCTGTTGATCTGGATAAAGTGCTGGGGATGAAACTTCAGATCCAGCTGGTAGCGTTCCAGATGATAGGACAATTCATGCGTTTCAGGCGTCAGCAGATGCACGCTATCCGGCCCCTTGGGCTGTAGATAGATACCCAGGGGCTGTCCGTCTATGGATTGAGCACTGGACCATTCGATCAGACGCTGGTGATCTTCATCGGTCAGCGGCTCGAGATGACGAATGACGATTGCGGCCGAATGATCGCCGGCTGCACATTCAATTTGTGCGATGCGGTCGGGGATGGACAATGACCCGATCAAGTCCGACAGCGACATCAAGCGATCCGAGAAGAAACGATCCAGGATCGAACAGCGCTCGATATCGGCAACATAACGCCCCCCGATTTCACGAAAACCAACCAGCACCCGACCCTTGCCCTGTACGAGACGCGCGCTCAAACGGGCGCGGCGGCGATAATGCCAGGGGTCCGCCTGGATCGGTGCCAGCCACTCATTGGGCTTGACCTGCCCGATGCGCCTGAAGTTCTCCTCCAATCGAGACTGCTTCCATTTCAACTGTGCCGGATGCTGCAAGTGCTGCAGCGCGCAGCCACCACAGTTTCCGAACCACGGGCATTCCGGTTCGACGCGGTCCGGACTGCTGACATCAACAGCCAGCGTCAAGGCATCATCGAAACGCCGATTGCGTCCCGTCAAACGGGCATGCACACGTTCTTCGGGCAGTGCGGAGTGCACGAAAACGACTTTGTCTTCGTGCCTGCCGACACCACGACCGTCATGGCTCAGATCATGAATATCGATCGTAATCGGTTCAGCCGGCAAACGCCGGCGCCGTTGTCTGCGGGCCACTGGGCAGTCGAGATGAGCGAAATGCGGCTACTTCTGCAGCCAGTTTCCGCTCGCGTCCTGATAAAACCAACCCGAGGGCGCATTCGCGACCCAGCGACGGGCAAAGGTTTCACGGATTTGAGACTCCCAGTCCGGCTGGCCGTTGGCAACAGCAATTTCGCGGTAGACCGCATTGCGGTCATTATTTTCTTCACGCACCACTTGCTCCAGCTTGCGCCGTTCGGATAGTCCAACGGCGCTGCGATCAAGCACCTGCACAAGACCATCTGTATCCAGGCCAATTGCCCCACGATCGAACCAGCCTGCCAGCTCGGATTGGTGACGGGCGCGCATGCGCTGCCGGATTTCATTGATCTGCGGGCTCTGGATATCGATATTGGCCTGCTGCGCGTGGGCCGAAGGAATCACGAAATCGACCAGCGATGCGAGCAGTCCGGAGTGGGAACCAGACATTGCTGGATCAAACGCCTGGTCAACGCCTGATTCAGCGCCAATCACATCCTGGATAAAGCGGTCTGCCGCCTGTTCAGCGGCCGCTTCCGGAAAATATACGTTGATGGTCACGCAGGCCGCTGCAGAAAACGCCAGCATCCCAGCCAAGCACCATTTCAAGATTGATCCACTCATGCGTCGTGTCTCCTGGGTCCGTCATCGGGACCATCGATCAGACAAATATGAAAGCTGCCACAGTATTGAACAGCCTGACTAAATACAGGCTGAATAGTGTATCAGAGCGTCTCGTCATTTCCGCCGGATTCAGGCTGCTGCATCGGGGGTTCCAGGCTGACCCCACCTTGAGCTGCCGATTGTATGTGCGACATCAAACGCTGCCAGTCGACTCGACGCTGATAGCCGATGATATTCAGATTCGGCAGTCCACGGCCCTCAACAATCAAGTAGCCACCATTATCGCGCTCCTCGAGGCCACGCATCTGGCAGATGGTTTCACTCAGACGGCAGCCGATACCCACCCTTGCATACGGAAAATCCTCAAATACACGCAGCACTGTATTCGACAGGACAGCCCCACCGCCACCGCTCAGGCTCGATATCGAGTCGACGGCCTGCTGGCTGATCCTGCGCTTGCTCGACGTTTTTGCATCGGTTGCAAACCATGCGTCAAATGCAACGGGCTGCCAGTTCAGCAGGCGCAAGCCGTTCATGTAGCCTGACATGCGACCCTGCATGCTGCCGATATCGAATGCCCCGGTCAATTCGTACAGGTCAAGCTGATCGAAGCGAATGTCGCCGGCAAGTGCGGGCAGCGGGCCCAATGGCCGCTCGATCTGCAGTTGATTGACTGTCAAGCGACCCGAGAACAAGTCCACAAGAATGCCGCCATCAAACCGAAGCACGCCCTGATTCCAATGCGCATCGGCCAGGCGTCCAGACACGGTTCCACCCAGATCAGGCCAGCCGAATGCCCTGCTCAGGGCAACCAGCTGAATGGGCTCGAGTTCAATATCCACTTTCAGATCCGAGCGGTCGCTGGCCCAGTTCGACCATTCCAATTGATGCACGAGGAGCGCGCCGTCCAGCACCGGCAGCCTGAACGGCGGATTGTTCAACGCAATGCGGCCGGCTTCATCACCGGACAGCGTGATCTGGCTCGGCCCCAGCTCGAGATTCAGTAGCGCTGCGTCCTGCCAACTCAGCATCACGTCAAATTGTTCAGATCCGCCGCTATAGCTGACTTGACCGGCAAGATCGATCACCGAGAATTGATCACGAGCATCCAGCAGATCGACGTGATCCAGCTTCAGTGAGCTGGCACCGATCTGGCCATCGAGCAGCTTGATCTGACCAGTGATCGAGCCTGCGGGCTCAATCCTGCCAAAACCGAGCCAGTCAGCAACCGAATTCAGGCCCATCGGCCAAACCGATGCCAGATCCAGTCGATCGAGATCGATCTGGCCCGAAATGGCTGCAAGAGTGTGTTCAGCTGAAGTTAAATCCGGCAGGCGATCCATTACAGCCCTCAGGCGCATGAAATCGCCGGCCACTAGCTGCAATTGACTCTCCCAATGAGTTCTATTCGATGGCCGGTCACTCTTCAATGAAAGCGTGACAGGCACCGGTGGTGGCGGCAGATACACCGGCCCAAGCAGCGCTTCCCCATCGACCCATTGGACTGCAGCTTCGATGGAGCGTGTCGCCGGCCGGTACAATCCGCTGAGATTCAATTCAATATTCGCAGCGGCAGCAGCGCCGTTTTCGGTGTCAAACGATAGTGAAGCCACCGTGGCTTCAAACGAAAGTTCGTCATCGGCGATGCGGCTATCAATGCCGATACGCCCTTCTAACTGAGTCAAACCGAGCGCGCGCTGGTGCTGTTCAGGCAGCCACTCCATCATCCATTCTTCAAACTGTAGTGAAACAAACGGTCCCGATGAGCCTTCCTGCAATGTTGCGCGAAGACTGCTGTCGGCCAGTTGTATGTCCAGCCCGGATTCGTCGATAGACAGCGTCCCGGTTACGAGCTCCTGGTTTGGCCTTTGCCAGGCCAGTGTCGCTTCGTCGCAGCTGACAAGACGACCAACAGGGCTACAGCGAGCCTCAAGGCTGCCGATCACGCCAATCGACGGATGAGAAATCTGTTCCAGCAGTAACCTCGCAGCATCCGAATCCAGCTGCAGCTTGTCCACCTGCACATCAAGCACCTGCACCTGATTGGCCTGGATGCGCCATTCAAGCGCACTACTCATCGTCGCATAGCCGAGCAGCAGAATCAGGCTGGCCAGCCGAATGCTCATTGTGTTCGGCGATATACTGGTCAGTGGAGGACAATTTCGAAGCATAGGGCTATAGTGACAGAATGAATCCAGACTGGCAGGCGCTCAAGCAAGTCGACCTATTGGCTGTTGATGACCATCGCATCAATTGTGAGTTCATCGAGGCTGCACTGAGGCCGCTGGTCAATTCTTTGCATATCGTTCGCAATGGTCAACAGGCGATTGATGCCTGTCGAGAACATCGCTTTGACCTGATCCTGATGGATCTGCATATGCCGGATATGGATGGGGTCAGCGCATGGCGAAAGATTCAACAGAACCTACCCGGCAAAAAAGCAACGCGTGCAATAGCGCTGACCGCCGAAAATCGCGAAGAGGAACAGCGCCGTATCCAAAAAGCCGGGTTTTCGGGCTACCTGCACAAGCCGGTATCGCCGGACGACCTGTGCAGTGCCCTGTTGCTGGTGCAGCGCGGCACAACTGCGTTCAGCGTGCAAAATCCTCCGGTTGAGTCACGTTGCCGGATCCTCGACCATGAGCAGTCGATCAAGCGCTGCGGTAGTTCCAAGCGCGCACTGCAAATGCAGCAAGCGCTGGCCGAAGAGCTCGAACGACAGTTTCACGTGCTTGATCACGCGATGCACACAAGAAAATTTAGTACTGCAATCGACGCACTGCATCAATGGAGCGGGGCCTGTGGCTATGCGGGCGCAGAACTGCTCAGACAATCCAGCCAGGCGTTGGAGCAGCGCTTGCGATCTGATGATCATCAGGGTGCAGGTGCACTGTATCTCGACCTGGTGCGTCGGGTCGAGTCAACCCTGCAGGCCCTGCGATTGAACGTGCAGATCCAATCGTAATCCGTGCGTCGGTCAGTTGCCCCGGCTTGCAATCAACAGGGCTTTCATTTCCCGAACGGCTTCGGCCAGGCCAACAAAGACTGATCGAGCCACGATGGCATGACCAATGTTGAACTCGACAATCTGCTCAATGGCCGCAACCGGGGCGGCATTGTCCAATGTCAACCCATGGCCTGCGTTGACGACCAGACCCAGATGACTGGCCTGCTCGGCCGCTTGGCGGATCCGTTCCAGGGCATCGGAATTGGATGACTGATTGGCATAATCTCCGGTATGAAGTTCAATGACCTGTGCGCCACAATCGCGCGCAGCTAGAATCTGCTCGGAATCGGGATCGATAAATAGCGACACCCGAATACCGGCATCCTGTAATGTGCGGCAAGCCTGCTTGATCGTCGCCTGGTTGGCTACCACATCCAGCCCACCCTCGGTTGTCAGTTCCTGACGTCGTTCCGGAACCAGGCAGACATCGGCCGGCATCTGCCGCATCGCAAAGTCCAGCATTGCTGGCGTTACGCCCAGCTCCAGATTCATTCTGGTCTTGATCACCGCCTGCAGTTCCGGGATATCCGCATCCTGGATGTGTCGGCGGTCCTCGCGCAGGTGGACGGTAATCAAGTCCGCGCCGCTGGCCTCAGCAATCTGTGCGGCCTGCACTACTGATGGATATGAGGTGCCACGGGCCTGACGCAGCGTAGCGACATGATCGATATTGATTCCAAGCAATGGAGTGTTCATACCAGTCTCCTGAAAACCATTGGCGTCTGCAGCGGACGCCCATCCAGCTGTTGATCAATCAGGCTGCGTAGCAGTCGTTTCGCCTCCCTGGCCTGCTCATTCGACAGCGGGATTTGCTGATCCAGATTAAGCAGTGTAGCGCCACTGACTGCATCTGACGTCGATGCTGGTGCTTCCACTGGGCCGGCGGCCGGATCAAAGCGGTAGTAGCTTTCGGGCGATACGGGCTTGCCGTTGTCGCTGCAGATCACCAGATCGGGTGCAACGCCAATTGCACGCAGCAGCTCAAGCTCGAAACGCCGCAGTATGCTTGCCTGATGTTCGCTGCCATACAGCCGCTGCAATGAATCTGCATAGCAATGATAAAGCACGGGTTCCGGATCATCACGTGCCAGCAATCGCATCAGCAGCTCGTTGATGTACAGGCCGCACCATACTGCATTGCGCGTATAGCGACTGGTGTTTCTATCGGTTCGATCAAGCGCCGTCAGCGTTGCCATTTCGCCGCGTCTTACCCACGAGGCCTGGAGCGGTACAAAGGGCTCGGTAATGCCACGAAACGACGATTTATTGGAGCGGGCCGCCCTCGCCACGGCCCCCAATCTGCCGTAATTCAGGCTGTACAGCTCAATGGTCAGGCTGCTTTCGCGATACGCCCGCCGATGCAGAATGTAACAAGGCTCGCGATCAACGCGACTCACCGTTCATAGCCCAACCGATTAAATGCATTCTCACGATCAATCCAACCCGGCTCATCGACAACCTGAAGATCCAGGTGTACAGAAATCCCGAACAAGGCCTGCATTTCCTTTCGCGCACGGCTGCCGATGCGTTTCAGCGTTTGTCCCTGACGACCAATGACCATCCCTTTATGCCGTTTTTCACTGACCAGTACCTTGGCCGCAATCCGATAGCGACCATCCAGTTCTTCGAAAGATTCAATGATCACCGTTGTCCCATAGGGAATTTCCTGATGCAGATTCTGCATCAGTTGCTCACGCACCAGTTCAGCGGCAAGGAAGCGCTCGGAATGATTGGTGAAAACGTCGTCCGGGTAGATCGGTTCCGATTCCGGAAGGAAAGTAAACAGAGAATCACGCAGCCCGTCAACACCGTCGCCTTTCAGTGCTGAAATAAAGTGGACCGCGGACGGCTGAATGCGTCGACTCCACTTCTCGGCAAGGGGAAGCAACTGATCACGACCATTGAGCTGATCGACTTTATTGAATACCAGCAGCGAGGGTAATCCTGCACTGGAGACAGCAGACGCAGCCAACTCATCTTCCTCGGTCTGATGCTGCGCATCAAGCATCAGGATAATCAGATCAACGCCCTGTACCGTTTCAGCAGCGACTCGGTTCATGTGGCGATTCAAGGCGTGATCGCGGCGTTGATGCAACCCGGGGGTATCGACCAGCACAGCCTGGCCCTGGGCTGTATTCAAAATTCCAGTGATTCGGTGGCGGGTCGTCTGCGGCTTGTGCGTCACAATCGAAATCCGTTCGCCGACCAGCAGGTTGATCAGCGTGGACTTGCCTACGTTGGGGCGACCAATCAGCGCAACGTGACCACATCGGAGTCGATCCGATTCAGCCATTGGCCGATCCCATGGCCGCTTGCTGCACTTGAGCGAGCGCCTTGAGCGCTGCGGCCTGTTCGGCCTTTCGGCGCGAACCAGCTGTTGCAACCACCGGACGATCCAGGAGACTGACCTGACAATCAACGGTAAATTCTCGCTGATGGTCAGGGCCCTGCTGTGCAAGAATCGAATAGATCGGCAGATCAAGCCCGCGTGCCTGCAAATATTCCTGCAGCCGGGTTTTCGGATCCTTCAATGATTCGGCATCCGGCAAATCCCGGATGCGGGAGTCCAGCAATTCTTGAACCAGCAGGCGCGCCGCGTCGAACCCACCGTCAAGATAGGCGGCACCGATCAGAGCTTCGATCGTATCGGCCAGAATCGACTGGCGCAGGAACCCACCGCTTTTCAATTCACCGGTACCGAGCTTCAAATACTGCCCCAACTCCAACTCCGTTGCGATATGAGCAAGCGTGCGATCGCGGACCAGTCGCGCGCGTAGACGCGACAAGTCACCTTCCGGCACGTCTGGGCGGGCGTGATATAGGAGTTCTGCGGTAACGAAATTCAACAAGCCGTCGCCTAGAAATTCCAGCCGTTCGTTGTTGTGACTGCCGCAGCTGCGGTGCGTCAGCGCCTGGTCCAGCAGGGCCTCGTTCCGAAAGATATAGCCAAGCCCGGGCAGTTTATTCAAGATGGAGCTGAGTGGATCAAAGGCAGAGGTTCAATCCAGTGCCTGGACACGCCGGAAAGACATCACCGCATCAACATTGCCAATCAATGGCTTTCTGACCTCATAGTCCAGGATCAGATTAACGCCATTGCTGCGAACAATCTCAAAATCTCTGGCATCGACATCATAAACAGAGTTGATCGACAGGCGCCTTGACAGATTGTTTCTGATCTGTGACTCGGATAGGTTCGATGAATTCGGCTCTTCGCCAAGCTCTTTCATGATGGCAGTGACCGAGTAATACTGGATGTAAACCGGCACGAGCCTCATGCCGATGTAAACCACGAACAGACCCGCTGACAACAGCAGCAGAAAACCAATCAACGTCATGCCAAGCTGGCGTTTCACGAACATAGGACAATTCTCCCTGGTTCAGCCCTGATCAATGAAAGTAGGTGGTTGCAAAGTATGTCACAGAATCATGCGCAACTTGGGCTCTGATTCTCAGCCAATCATCACGATCAGCAGGTCTAGCCGACAGCAAAAAACGAAGTAAAACAGTATTTAATCGCTGCCTTTTATTCGATTTTATCACCAATTCTGGAAAAGTCGATACAAAAGCCGCTGCCACAGTCCCAGTGCATCCAGATCCGAATTGCCTTGCCAACCAGATTTTCCTCCGGCACAAACCCCCAGGAGCGGCTGTCCAGCGACTGGTCCCGGTTGTCACCCATGGCGAAATAGTGGCCTTCCGGCACAACCCAGCTGGCCTGGCGCGACCGGACGGGGTTACCGTGTACAAGAATCTCGTGGTCGACATCGCTCAATTGTTCAATGCGCAACTGCGGTCGGGTACCCGGCTGGTTCCGATTCAGGCCCTGGCCGATCCAGGGGCCGACGACCTGCTGCTCGATCGGCTCACCATTGATGAACAGTACCTTATTCCTGTACGTAATTGAATCACCGGGCAAACCGATGACCCGCTTGATGTAGTTGGTGCGATTATCCTCTGGAAAGCGGAAAACAAAAACATCGCCACGCTCGGGCTCACCGGTTTCGAGAATCTTGTTGTTGAAGACCGGCAAGCGCAATCCGTAGGAATACTTCGAAACAACAATGAAATCACCAATCAGCAGCGTTGGAATCATTGAGCCTGATGGAATCTTGAACGGCTCGAAAACAAACGAGCGAAACACCAGTACCAGCAACAGCAGCGGGAAAAACGAAGCCAGAAATTCAACCGGCTTGGACGGCTGATCATCGCTGGCACGCCCTGCGGCCAGTTGTTCGGCGCGGCGCTTGCGCAGCCAGAATTTATCAACGGCCCAGACAATACCGGTCGACAGCGTCAAAAGACTGATAATAAGTGCAAAATCAAGATTCATAGACTACGTTTCCGATTGGTTTCTATGCAAAGGATGGGTCCTGGCATCGTCGGGTCAGGACTCACGATCTGTTCGCAATACGGCCAGAAAGGCTTCCTGGGGAATTTCCACACTGCCGACGTTTTTCATTCTTCGCTTGCCTGCTTTCTGCTTTTCGAGCAATTTCCGCTTACGCGTGATGTCGCCGCCGTAACACTTGGCGGTCACGTTCTTGCGATAAGCCTTCACGGTTGATCGGGCAATCACATTCGAGCCGATGGACGCCTGGATCGCGATGTCGAACATCTGTCGGGGAATCAGCTCACGCATGCGCTCGGCCAGGTCCCGGCCACGTCGCTGGGCCAGATCGCGATGAACAATCGAACTCAGTGCATCGACGCGTTCGGTATTGATCAAGAGGTCAAGCCGCACAAAAGGCCCCGCCTGATGGCGATCAAACGCATATTCGAATGATGCGAATCCTCGACTAACCGATTTGAGGCGATCAAAAAAGTCGATCACCACTTCCGCCAGCGGCAGCTCGTAACTGAGCTGAACCTGGCCACCGAGAAATTTCATGTCCACTTGCGCGCCGCGCTTCTCCTCGCACAAGCCAATGACAGCTCCGAGATAATCCTGCGGCACAAGAATATTGGCTCGAATGATCGGCTCACGAATTTCGTCGATCTTGTTCAAGGGCGGCAAATCGGCCGGGTTGTCCAGTTCGATCACCGTGCCATCGGTCAGCGCCAACTGATACACCACCGTCGGCGCGGTGATGATCAAATCCAGATCATATTCTCGCTCCAAACGCTCCTGCACGATCTCCATGTGCAGCATGCCCAGGAATCCGCAGCGAAAGCCGAAGCCAAGCGCCATCGAAGTCTCCGGCTCATACTGAAGCGCGGAATCATTCAGACGAAGTTTGTCAAGCGCTTCCCTGAGATCAGGATAATCGGATGAATCCACCGGAAAAACACCGGCAAACACCCGCGGCTGGATCGGCTTGAAACCAGGCAGCGGCTGGTCGGCCGGCTGCTTTGCCGTAGTCAAGGTGTCGCCGACCGGCGCTCCATTGATGTCCTTGATGCCGGCGGCAACAAAGCCCACTTGCCCACATTCCAACACCGTGCTTTCAGTTCGGCGAGGCGTAAAAATACCAATCTGGTCCGCATCATGGTCCTCAAGCGTCGACATGACTCGCAGGCGCTCGCCCTTGTTCAATCGCCCCTGCTTGATGCGGACCAGTGAGTTCACGCCAAGATAATTATCGAACCACGAATCGATAATCAACGCCTGCAGCGGCCCGTCCTTGATGGAAGGCGGAGGCACGCGACTAACCAACGCTTCAAGCACGTCGTCGATTCCCAGCCCGGTCTTGGCGCTGGTCAGTACCGCATCACTGGCGTCAATACCGATGATGTCCTCGATCTGCTCGCGGACGCGTTCAGGTTCGGCTGAAGGTAGATCGATCTTGTTGATCACCGGGATCACTTCAAGCCCCTGCTCGACCGCCGTGTAACAGTTGGCCACGCTCTGCGCTTCCACGCCCTGTGCCGCATCGACAACCAGCAGCGCACCTTCACAGGCGGCCAAGGAGCGCGATACTTCGTAGGAAAAGTCCACGTGCCCCGGTGTGTCAATGAAATTCAGCTGATAGGTCTTGCCGTCACGGGCTGTGTAGTCGAGCGTGACGCTTTGAGCCTTGATGGTAATGCCCCGCTCGCGCTCGATATCCATCGAGTCGAGTACCTGCTCGGCCATTTCACGCTCGGTCAAGCCCCCGCAGTGCTGGATAAACCGGTCTGCCAGCGTGGACTTGCCATGATCGACATGGGCAATGATCGAGAAATTGCGAATCAGGCTATCGGAACTCATGCTCGCATTCAGCCCCGGTCGCCTGAAGCCCGGAGGGCGCCAGAATCCAACAACCATTCAGGCGACCCCTGAATACCGTTGTGCGAATGCAACCGCATCGCTGCGAGCGGCGCCGGTTCGGCGTGGGCGAGCGCCAATGCTTGTAACACCCGATGGTCCAAAATCATCGAGTCCAATCGTGTCGGAAGCGCCGCAGAGCACCTGCCGCAGTCATCTTGCTGGGCACGGCCCGCACGAACTCCGTTGCAATAGGCCCGTGTCGCTCGCCACGACCCACGACCGTAATCACGGCTACTGAAACACGGCTCGGACCGCACGATCGGCAGCGCATCTGCCTGAAACGCGCTTCGTGCGCAGTGGTTCAGCGGTCCCTTAAGCGTCTTTGCAGTATTCATCATGCAGGCGATGGCCTTGAATCAGTCAAGAAAAAAAGCCGCCGCCGAGTGGCCGGCGGCGGCTTACGTGAGCCCTATTATATCCATTCAGGCTTTCGACAGCCATGGGCCATATGAACTAAATCAGATCATTCAGGCGATTCCGGCGTGTAGGCGACGAACTGGGTAGCGCCATTACGCCATAACAGCAGAGCCACGCTCCGACCGTCCTCGATCCCGTCGACGATGCGATTGAAATCGTCCAGGTCACCGACTTCCTGATTGTTGATCATTTGCAGCAAGTCGCCGCGGCGCACGCCCGCACGATAGGCATTGTCGCTTTCAATTTCGGTAACCAGCACGCCACCTTGTATGCCCTCGAGCTGACGTCGCTGTTCTTGTGAAAGCGGCTCTACCGTCAACCCAAGCGCGTTGCTTGGCTCGATCTCCTGATCATTGTCGCTCGAGGCTGTGGCCGTAGTGGGTTCACGCTCATCGAGTTCGATATCCAGTGTCCGGGTGTCGCCCCAGCGTGAAATCAACAGCTCGACTTCGTCACCGGGTGGTACTGCACCAACCAGCGGCGGGAGATCTGAAAACACTTCGATGGTCTGGCCATTGACTTCCAGAATGACATCACCCACCTCGATACCACCACGCTGTGCAGCGCTGCCTGGTTCAATTCGATTGACCAGCGCGCCAATCGGGCGATCCAGACCAAGCGCATCGGCTTCGTTACGGTCAACGCTCTCAATGCCAACACCGAGATAGCCACGCGACACGCGACCGAATTCGAGTAATTGGTCAATCGTTCTGGAGGCAATTTCTATTGGAATCGAGAAAGACAGTCCAATGTTCCCACCGGATGAGCTCAAAATCCATGAGTTGATGCCGACAACCTGACCATTACGATCAATCAACGGCCCACCCGAGTTTCCTCGGTTGATGGCCGCATCGGTCTGGATGAACGGCACATATTGTTGTTGGGTACTTGCAGCACTGCGGCCTGTGGCGCTGACAATGCCTGCAGACACGCTTTGCTCGAAGCGGAACGGCGAGCCAATGGCAATAACCCATTGCCCTGCACGAAGGGCATCAGAATCACCAAATTCAAGCACCGGCAGCGATTCGGCATCAATACGCAAGACCGCTACATCGGTTTCAGGGTCAGAACCGACCAGTTCTGCGACAAACTCACGCCGGTCAGACAAGCGAACGATGATTTCATCAGCATCTTCGATCACATGATGATTGGTCACAACCAGGCCGTCGGAATCCATGATGAAGCCGGAACCACCGCCCATTTGATCGGGTCTTCCGCGTGGCCCACCATAGGGCGATTCAAAAAATCTGCGGAACATTTCAGGCAGGTCATCCGGCAACTGGTCATTCTGATCAGTATTTGCATTTGGACGCTCACCGAACCGTGTGGTCTCGATGTTGACGACGGCCGGAATGCTGGCCTCGACGACGTCTGAAAAGTCTTCGGTGAATGCAAATGATGGGATGCATGCCATCCATCCGAACACGACAGCAAAGATTAGCGAGATTGGGTAGCGAAGATAACTGGATGTTGATCTGTTCATGCTCAGTAACTCGGTTTTATGTTGGAAGAGTACATTCGATCGTTGTAGACGAATTTCAAGCCATTCGTCCCGTTTTTATTACTGGTCAGTTGAACCGCAGCGGTCATCAATAATTATTGTTTCTGAATTCACTGGGTGTATGCGTTCAATGGTCAAGACATTCAAGGACCCGTTTTGGCGTCGAACCAGGTGCAATGCAACCAATGAACACAAGACTGCGATCAAAAGGCTGAACAACTCATTTATACCCAGCCATAGTTCAGAAACAGCAAGGCCAAGCATAAAGCACAGCAGTGGAAACAAATACAACACTGCACTGGCCAGCATTAGCTGTCCGGGCTGAACGCCTATTCGAATGCGCTGGCCCGGTGCATAAAGATCCCCATCGGGTATTGGAATGCGCGCATTTCTTCCGGCAAACAACAAGCTAAACAGGCCCGCTCCACAGCCCTTGCCTGCCAGGCATCGACTACACGCAGACCGCTTCGAAATTTCAGCGAAGCTACGCTGACGATCACGAGACACGATGGCCTGCTGCCAGATCAATTCCGATGCGGGAACCATGGGTGCCGAAGCGCGCGCCGGGTCAGTTCTGTTCAGTAACTCGATCCGGTAGCTCCACTTCTCCCCGAACATTGCCGGTCGGAATTGACTGAACGCCAGCCGGCGCAAGTGGAGTAAACGTTGGTGCTTGCGTATTCAGCTCAAACGCTTGAACACTGTATTGCTGAATTCGAGCGCGCGGCTCGGTGAATGGCTTGGCCGCGAGCTGTGAAGGAGTGGCATATTGACTGGAATCGCCGGATAACCCGCCCAGACCAACCGGCTGAGCCTGTCGGTTGAACTGTCGATCCAATGCCGTACTCTGACTGACAAAGCCGGGCGCAACCGCCTGATTGAAATCAGATTCAGCGGGTGGTTCCAGGCGCGTATTCAGTCCAATAACCGCAACCAGTGCGACGCTTGCAGCCATCGCACCTCCAAGACTGGTTTTCAGCCAGGAATGACGTGCTGGCGCGACGCTGTGTTGAACAGATTCATCGTCCACTGCCGCGCGCACACGACTGTAGATGTCGTGCGAGCCTGCATATTCCTTGAGCAAGCACGCGCGCACCAGATGATATCGGCCCCAGGACTGTTTCAGCGAGTCATCGTTTGCTAATCGACGAACAACAAGCTCACATTCATGGGCTTCGAGTTCACCGTCCATTAAAGCAGAAATCTGATCGTTGCTATTGTTCACTGTTAATTGTCCGTAGCTGCAGTTGTTGACGTTGTAAATGGACGCTCATACAAAAACGTCGAGTCGCATGATGTTCCGGTTAACGAGTCTCATCAAGTAATGGCCTCAAGCGCTGGTCGATGGCTTCTCTGGCCCGAAATATTCGCGAGCGGACCGTGCCAATCGGGCAGTTCATACTGGTCGCAATATCTTCATAGCTCATACCTTCCATTTCCCTGAGCGTGATGGCTACGCGCAGGTCATCGGGTAAATCATTGATCGCATTTTGAATCGTTTGTTCAATTTCTTCTTTCAGCAATTCATGTTCAGGCGATCCGCGATCCTTGAGCCTGGTATCAATGCTGTACTGTTCGGCATCCTGTGCATCAACATCCGTTTGCGGCGGCCTCCGCCCGAGTGAAACCAGGTGGTTTTTCGCCGTGTTGATGGCAATACGATACATCCAGGTATAAAACGCACTATCGCCTCGAAAACGGCCAATGGCCCTGTACGCCTTGATGAACGCCTCCTGGGTAACATCCAGGGCTTCTGCATGGTCTGAAACGTATCGCATAACGAGGCTTGTGATCTTATGCTGGTACTTCAGCACCAGCAGGTCGAAAGCCCGCTTGTCTCCTTGCTGTACTCGTTCGACCAACAGTTGGTCGGTTTCCCGTTCGCCCATTTGGGGCCGCCTCTTGTTATTGATCGGCCCGAATGGCTGTCATTTAGGACCGTAATTAGATCAATTAGTTCTTAAGTAAATTTGAATTTAACAGTCTAGACCCTGTCAGCCGGCTCGAGTCACGCGCAGCAGCTCATCCAGGGTGGTCATCCCGGCTTTGACTTTGGCCCATCCATTGTCGAGGATCGATGGCGCGGTCTTTCGTGCCGCCTGCTCGAGCTCGGCCTCGGCTGCACGTGCGTGAATCAGCGCGCGAAGCGCGTCATCAAGCCGAATCAACTCATAAATACCGGTCCGGCCGGTAAAAGCCTTGGCGCCGTCCGGTAAATCTGTTCGAGCTCGATAGAGTGTGACCGGCCCTGAAACGCTCAACCCGGCGGCTCGAAGCTGTTCTTCCTCGGCTACAAAAGCCTCGCGGCAGTCAGGATTCAGTTTGCGCACCAGTCGCTGAGCCATGACTGCGGTCAGGCTCGAGGACAGCAGAAATGGCTCGATGCCCATATCCACCAACCGATTGATTGCACCCACCGCGGTGTTGGTATGCAGGGTCGACAGCACCAGGTGACCGGTCAGCGAGGCCTGCACAGCGATGCGGGCGGTTTCAAGATCACGGATTTCACCAATCATGACGACATCGGGGTCTTGCCTCAGGATCGCCCGAAGGCCCCGTGCGAAGCTCAGGTCCACTTTCGGGTTGACCTGGGTCTGTCCGATTCCATCAATATCGTATTCAACCGGATCTTCGACGGTCATGATGTTGCGACTGCGGTCGTTCAACTTCAGCAAGGCGCCGTACAGGGTCGTGGATTTACCGGACCCGGTCGGCCCTGTCACCAGCACAATGCCATTCGGCTGGTGAATCAGTTGTTCAGTCCGTCGCAGCGTATCGTCGTCCATGCCCAGTTCAGACAGGCCCAGTTGGCCGGCTTGCTTGTCGAGCAGCCGGAGCACGACGCGTTCGCCATGGCTAGAAGGCAGCGTGGACACGCGCACATCGACGGGACGACCCGCCAGCTTCAAGCCGATGCGGCCATCCTGAGGCAATCGCTTTTCGGCAATATCGAGCCGCGCCATGACTTTGATTCTGGAGCACACCAATGGCGCCAGGGCACGACTGGTCGACATGGCTTCACGCAGCAAACCATCGATGCGGAATCGCACCGACAGCCGATCTTCAAACGGCTCAAGATGAATATCAGAAGCGCCCTCGCGTACGGCCTGAGACAGGATGCCGTTAATCAAGCGAATGACCGGCGCATCGTCCGCGCGCTCCATCAAATCAGTAGATTCGGGGATCTGTTCGGCCAGACGGCCCAGATCCATCTCGTCATCCAGGTCTGCAGCGAGCTGGCTGGCTTCATCGTGGCCGGCTTCGTACAGTCGCGTAATCAGCAAACTGAAATCGGCTTCGCTGAGCTTTTCGACGACGGTCTCACCCGTGATGGTTCTGCGTACCTCACGCAGCGCCTCAAGATCGGCCGGTTTTCGAATGACAATGCGCGCCCTGCCCTGGTCATCAAGGCCAGCCACAGTCACCCCTCGACGTCGGGCAAAACCAAACGGCGGCCGCGCAATCGTCATTTGATCATTGATCACCCGCACCCTGGCTGGGCCGGGTTTGCAGAAAATCGTAGAGTTCAGGTAGCAACGGCATGTCTTCTTCAGGCACAAGGCGCAATCCATCGGCGTCCTGCTGCTGCAGTTGGCGATTCCGGATGTAGGAATACTTGCGGGCAGTCAGTTCGCTGGCCAAACCGTCATCGACAAGAATCTGAGGACGGATGAAGACCATCAGATTGCGCTTGACCTGAGTCGATGAACGATACGTAAACAACTCGCCCAACAAAGGAATCCGACTCACACCCGGAACCCGTTCGACAGTCTCCTGTAAATCATCCTGAATCAGACCGCCCAGCACCAGCATGGCCCCGTCGGGAACCATGACCCGCGTGTTGATGGTGCGCTTGTTGGTGATCAGGTCAACGGCACCGACCACGGGCGCAAGGGTCGACACTTCCTGCTCGATGGCCAGCATGATGCTGTCACCTTCATTGATGTAAGGCGTGACGTTCAGCTTGACGCCGATTTCTTCCCGATTAATCGTCTGGAACGGATTGACTTGGCCATCCGATGTCGAAATCCCTTCCGTCGCAAAGCTGCCGGACAGGAACGGCACTTCCTGACCTACATTGATACTGGCCGGGTGATTGTCCATCGTCACGATCGAAGGCGTCGACAGCACGTTGGTGTCGCCATCGGTTGCCAATGCACGGGCGAGCGCGCCGATTTCAAGCAGATCGATACCGAGCAGACTGGTGCGCCCACCGACATAGCCGAGATTCAGACCACCACCCGGCAAGAGCAAGCCGCCTTCATCGGAGCCAAGACCAGCACTCAAATTCAGAATATTGTTTCCGCCCTGTTGGAAATTGGTGCCGCCGAAAAAGCCGCTGTCACCGGACTCGAAGAACTGCCACTGAATTCCAAGCTCGCGGCCTGTATCGGCAGCGACTTCAGCGATGATCGCCTCGACCAGAACCTGCGCACGCCGGATGTCTAGCTGATCGACAATCGACTGCAGCTCGCGATAGATGGATGGCGGCGCTGAAATGATCAGTGCATTGGTTTCAGCATGCGACTGGATGCGCACCTCAGACAAACTACCGTCGGGTTCGGCAACCAGGTTTTCGAGCACCGGCACCAGTTGCTCGACATCGGCATAGCGCAGATAAATCACACGCGAACCACCGGCCAGATCCATCGGCGTATCCAGATGACTGATCAGCGTGCGCAGCCGCAGCCGTTGACCTGGATCACCACTCAGAATGATGCTGTTGGTGCGTGCATCGGCCATCGCTACCGATTGCTCGCTGCCGGAAAAAATCTGGCCTGCGATTTCAGCCACTTCTTCTGCATTGGCATGACTCAGGACGATGACTTCGAGGGATTCATCGGTCGCAGCATCGAGGCGCTGAAGCACCGCTTCGATACGGCGAACATTACGCTCTCGATCGCTGATCAGCAGGCTGTTGGTCGGCTCATGAGCAGTCAGCACCGCGGTTTGTGGCACGAGTGAACGCAGCATCGGCAGCACGTCCGCAGTGCGCACATGGCGCAGCGGAATGATCCGCGTGACCGGATCCTGCTGCGACAGAGTGCCACCGGATTCCCTACCCGCAGCCGCAAAACGGGCAGCACTGTCCGGCACGATCCGTGTGACGCGACCGTCGCTGACCGCGCTGAAGCCATGCACTGCCAGGATGGATAAAAACATGTCGTATACAGCATCCTGATCCAGTGACTCGCTGGATACAACCGTTACCCGGCCGGTGACCGCCGGGTCAACCACGATGCTACGCCCGGTAATGTCGGCCACCGTTGCAATCAGGGAGCGGATATCCGCATCCTGGAAATTCAGCACATGGCCATTACCGTTGGCCATGCCGGGGTTGTTGTCTTGTGCGGCTACCGGCAGCACCGACAGCAGCACGCATACAGTCAGCACACAGCTGCAATGGATCAACCAGGCACTGAATCGAATCGTTCCAACGGGCAGTAATTGTTGTTGCTGCATGTCTCTACAGTTCTCCCATCAAATCATTCAGGTCCGGAGTCAGCACCAATTGCCGATCGCCTCGCTTGATTGTAATCGCGATTGGCTGTCCGAGCTGATAGTCCGAAAACAGCGCCTCGACATCGGCCCGGGTATTGACGGGTTGTCCGTTGATTGCCGTGACGATGTCATTCAAGTGAAAACCCAGTCCAGTGAAAATCGTGGCATCTCGCCCCGCACGAACACGGAAGCCACCGCCAGCAACCGGCAGGATGGTGATCTGGTTGGCCATTTGTGACGGATCCATTGCCAGAGGCCCTGTAAGGCTGGACAGGGATGCAATGCCCAGCCCTGTCGGCAGCGCATTGTTTTCATCATCCGTCGAGGAAGCCGGTGCAGGACCGCGTGGTTGGGTCTGCATCGCAGCACCGGGCAGCTCCAGCGCTTCACGCTGGCCGTTTCGTACAAGCACGACCCGCCGGTCTTCTATTCGTTCGACCTCGGCGCCATCGCTAATTTCGTCGCCGACACGATAGACACCCTCATCACCTCGCTCATCCAGGATGATTGCATATCCGGATGGTCCGGTCACGACGCCTCGAAGCATCAGATTCAGCGCCGTAGGCTGCACGGCTTCGGGTACACCGAAATCATCGGGAGCCGCTCGACCGAACAATTCCCAATCGTTCTCTACAACGGTCAGTTCAGCTTGCGGTTGACTGATTTCAGGCAGATCGGGTAACGGTATATCGGGACCCGACAGCCAGAGGGCGAGCAGCCGTATCGACATCCAGACCAGGCCCAGACACAACAGTACAAGCACTGTCCACCGGATGCGCGTCAGCAGGATCGGGCTTTCATGAATTGCAAGCTGCATACAGAGTGGGCCGATGGCCGAGTCAAACCGAAGTCAAGTTTCGAGAGTAGCATATTGTTACTGAACCAACCCTGGTCAACGGTCGGTTCATCGTGAATCCAGGCCGCTCAGCAATAGCTGAATTAATTAGAACGGGACGGCCGCCGTCGCCGGTGTGAGGGGTTCTTGCCGCCGCGGCCCCGGTTGGGTTTTTTGGCCGGAATTGCGGGCTCCAGACTCGGCAGATTGTCGGCATCGTGATTGATGAGCTCGATACTTTTATCGATGTAGTCCTCGATTTCAGGCAGATGAAACGCATAGTCTTCACAAGCAAAACTGATGGCTTCACCGGTTGCGCCGAGACGAGCCGTCCGCCCGATTCTGTGAACATAATCGGCAGCATCCTGCGGAAGATCAAAATTGATGACATGGCTTACATCCGGGATATGCAACCCCCGCGCCGCAACGTCGGTTGCGACCAGAATTGGCAGTTGGCCGTCGTGGAATGCCTGCAGCAATCGCTGCCGTTTTTTCTGGGCGACGGAACCTGCCAGCATGGCACAGTCAAAGCCGTTCCCTTTCAACATTCGATCGACCAGGTCGGCAGCCCGCCGCGTATTGACAAATACGATGATATGCCCATCGTCGAATTGACGGATCAACTGGACCAGCAGCGGCAGTTTTTCACGATTGGAGGGATAGTAGACCGTCTGTCGAACGCGCTCAGTGGTTTTCTGATCATCATCAATGCGGATCGTCACCGCGTCGTTCATGTGCTCATAGGCCAGTTCAGTGACTTTGAGCGGAAACGTGGCCGAAAACATCAGGCACTGACGCTGGTCGACCGGCGGCATTGCACGAAACAGGTAGCGGATGTCGCTGATGAACCCGAGATCAAACATTCGATCGGCTTCATCGAGCACGGCAATGCGGATGTGCTTGAGCCCGAATACCCGTTGCTTGAAAAAATCGATGATGCGGCCCGGAGTGCCAATCAGCACATCGCAGCCATTGGCAATATGGTCGCGTTGTTTCTGATAGTCCACACCGCCATAGGCCAATGCAAAGGTCAGTCCGGTTTGGCCACCAAGCATCTCGGCATCACGATGAATCTGGATGGCCAATTCGCGCGTTGGCGCAATGATGATCGAACGCGGATGATGCCCGGCTGCTTGGGCCTGATCATCGTCGATCAGGCGCTTGAATACTGCAAGCAGAAACGCCGCGGTTTTTCCGGTACCGGTCCTGGCCTGCCCGGCGACGTCGCGCCCGGATAAAGCCAGCGGCAGCGTGTCGGCTTGAATCGGGGTGCAGTGACTGAAGCCTGCGGACTGAAGGCCATGCCGCACGGATTCGGGCAGTTCGAACTGCTCGAATGAAACGTCGGTCAATACCCGCTGTGAATCGGATTGCTTCGATGGTTCCTGCTCGAGTTCAGCGCTCATTGAATAAAGGTTTCCGTAATAGTAAGCAGGGACTGGATCCATCCATTGAATGTCCAATCCATGACAAAAGCTTGAAAAAAGGTGCTGCCGACCGAATCGTATAGTGTGTTCAATCGGGCGCACAACAACTTGGTTCAGTGCCTGGTCAATCTCAAGTTGCTAATTGAGGTATTCTGAAACAACCTGGGGATGGCACAACGCTGTTCTGTTTTCGACCAGCGCAGCCTAGCAGTGTACCATTTGCATACCACCGACCCGCAGCAGCTCTTACAACTATTCAGGAGAATTGTCGTGTCAGACAACGTAACGCACGTTTCCGATGATACCTTCGAAAGCGAAGTATTGAAATCCGAACACCCGGTGCTCGTCGATTACTGGGCCGAATGGTGCGGTCCATGCAAGATGATCGAACCCATCCTGCATGAACTGGCCGAAGAATATGCCGGTAAGCTCAAGATCGCCAAGGTCAATATCGATGAAAATCAACAAATTACGACCCAGTTCAAGATCCGTGGCATACCAACGCTGATGGTCTTTCATGATGGCCAGGTCCAGGGCATGAAAGTAGGCGCGGTCACCAAGGGCGTCTTGAAGCAGTTTGTTGATCAACATATCTGACTGAACAGACCATTCACGGTTGCGTCCGGCCTTGAAAAAATGCTGGACGCAATCCCTTTTCAATGCTATTCTTCACTCGTGTTCGTGCCGGCTCCCCTGCCTCGATCGCACAAGCGCGCTCCTTACGTATTCAAATCGAACAGATTCATAACCCGCGTAGTGGGTAAACATGCCTAGCCGCTCGGCTTGAGCCCCCATTGCGCTTACCAAAAAAACAAGCGATGAACCTCACAGACCTGAAAAAATTATCCGTCCAGGACCTGATTGAAATGGCCAATGAGCTCGGGATCGACAACATTGGTCGGTCACGGAAACAAGACGTCATTTTCGCCATCCTGAAAGCTCGTGCCAGAAAAAAAGAACCGATTTACGGCGATGGTGTGCTGGAGATTCTTCAGGACGGATTCGGCTTCTTGCGATCCTCCCTTGGGTCCTACATGGCCGGGCCAGATGATATCTATGTGTCCCCTAGCCAGATCCGACGCTTCAATCTGCGCACCGGAGACATGATTTCGGGCAAAATCCGACCGCCAAAGGATTCCGAGCGCTACTTTGCCCTGCTTAAAGTCGAGGAAATCAACTTCGACAAGCCCGAGGCCACCAAGAACAAGATTCTGTTCGAAAACCTGACGCCCGAATTTCCACGTGAGCAATTCCCGCTCGAACGCGGCAACGGTTCGACCGAAGACATCACAGGGCGAATTATCGATCTGATTGCGCCCATCGGCAAAGGGCAGCGCGGGTTGATCGTGTCGCCGCCAAAAGCGGGTAAAACCATGCTGCTGCAGCATGTTGCCACCGCAATTCGTGCCAACAACCCCGAAGCGCATATGATCATTCTGCTGATCGATGAGCGTCCGGAAGAAGTGACTGAAATGCAGCGCACGGTCGATGCAGAAGTCATTTCATCGACGTTTGATGAGCCTGCGACCCGCCATGTACAGGTCGCCGATATGGTTATCGAACGCGCCAAACGGCTGGTTGAACACAAGAACGATGTCGTGATCCTGCTCGATTCCATTACCCGTCTTGCACGCGCTTACAACACGGTTGTGCCGTCCTCAGGCAAAGTGCTGACCGGTGGTGTCGATGCCAATGCACTGCAGCGACCGAAGCGGTTCTTTGGTGCTGCGCGCAAGATCGAAAGCGGTGGAAGCCTGACCATCATTGCAACTGCGCTGGTCGATACCGGCTCGAAAATGGACGAAGTCATTTACGAGGAGTTCAAGGGCACCGGTAACATGGAAGTGCACTTGAATCGCCGGATTGCAGAAAAACGTGTATTCCCGGCGATTGACATCAACCGTTCGGGCACACGTCGCGAAGAGTTGATGATTGATAATGATCTGCTGCAGAAAATCTGGATTCTACGTCGTATTCTTCATCCGATGGATGAGAGTCAGGCCATCGAGTTCATGCTGGACAAACTGAAATCCACCAAGACCAACGAAGAGTTCTTCAACTACATGAAGCGCTAGCGCGCGATCGTGCCCATTCAGCAAACAGTATTACAGCAACAGACCCGGGGCCGTGGCTTCTACCGGCTGGATGATGACATCGAAGCATTCGTCCGAACCAGCGGTATGGTCTCTGGCCTGTGCAATGCCTTCATTCAGCACACGTCTGCTTCACTGATCATCAATGAAAACGCTGATCCGGCCGTGCAGAATGATCTTGAGCGATTCATTTCGGATCTGGTGATCGACGGCGATTCGCGGTTCACACATACCGCTGAAGGACCGGATGACATGTCGGCGCATGTGCGCTCGATCCTGACTCAAACATCACTCAACATTCCGGTGATCGACGGCAGACTGGCACTCGGCACGTGGCAATCAATCTACCTTTGGGAGCATCGAACGTCAGCCCATTTGCGCAAGATCCTGTTGACCATCAGTGCCTGACGATCGCTGTCGGAATGGCCGAAGCCACCAAACACCCAACGCCGCCAATTGAGACGGAATCCACCACAGCATCAGATCGTAGTTCCACTGCGCGCCGTTGAAGAACTTCAGCGCAAGCGCCAGTATCACTGACATGCCGCACAGAACTGCGCAGGCCTTGGCCCATCGCCCATCACGAGCGCGCCATAACGCGATCATCAACGGATTCAGCAGCAGCAAATTCTCATTTCGCCAGGCTGCCTGATGCTCGGTCAACAACCACAGAAACAGCAGCCCGCTGCCGGCCAGAAAGGATGTCAGCAGCCAGGCCCGAAACGCCAGCAACCCCCATCCAGACGATGAACACAGGGTTGCCGGGACGATGATCAACGCCGCTGTGATCAAGCCAAGTACAGCAAATAACTGCCAAGACGTTTCCGCATGGTCCGGGGGTGCGGACCGGGTTGATTCGATCAGGATCTGGTCGTTCAATACCAGGGGCTCCAGCGTGCCGTCTGGCGTGCGAACTTGAAGGTTCACGAGTTGTTCTGCAACAACTTCGGGCAGAAACATGGCCTCCCAAACGCTTCGTTCGCGGTCGGTGGCTCGACCCAGGCCGGTATGAATACCCAGGTAGAGTAGCGGCGAGGATTGAATCAGGCGCCGCGTATGCTGACGGAAATTCTGTTTCGCTTCGATTTGGCTGGTGGTCTGTTTCAGCCAGCCGTTCAGGGCAAAATCGAGTGCATCGCGAACCCGGTTCGAACAGTTGTTGAAGTAATAATCATAGTCAAACTCACGCTGCGCTGGCGATACCTGAAGCGTCAACCAATCGATCAGCCGCGCCATCTGTTCATTCGAAAGATTCAACTGCTGCGCGCGCACCTCGCGGTCGCGCCATTCGTAATAGCTCAATTCTTCAGCCGGATCGCGCGCGACGGCAAAGTACTGCATGCGGCCAAACAGATAGTTCTTGTAGAAATCGGGCTGATCGAAGTCAAAAAAGCCGAAATTGTAGATATGATCAATGCCGTTCGATGGGTCGCGTACCCAAAGCGCATTATGACCAAAACGTTCTTCTATCAGGTCACCGGTTCCGTAGGTCATCAGCCAGACCTGTTGGGCGTGAGCGTTCCAGCACAGGCCAACCCATAGGAGAACCATTGCCATCACTCTGGTCCACAGCCTGCGATTCAAGCTATTAAAAAGGCCGCCTGCAGTTGCATTCATCTTGAATCGAAGATCCAATGTGCTGGAATGAGTGACTGACATTGTTTGAATAATACACGCCAGAAAAAACCGCGCTCGAATAAGCGCGGCTATTGTAATCGAGCAAACACCGGTGATGGATCAAGGGGTCTTGACCGGGTCCGCTGGTCGCTCCGGAAATTCTGGCGGATTCTGCTCGATCATCTGCATCAATTCCTGCACCGCACGCTCCAGCTGCAGATCTCGGCCCTGCAGGCGGCTGATGGGATCGTTCTCCAGCTCGATATCGGGCTGCACACCCTCACCTTCGACAACATAGTCGCCTTCGGTATTCAAGAAGCCGAATTCAGGCACATTGACGCCGCCGCCATCAATGGTTGGACCATGGCTGGTAATCCCAACCACGCCACCCCACGATTTCATGCCGATCAGCGGCCCCAAGCCCGCATTGCGGAATTGGTAGGGAAAAATATCACCGTCCGACGCTGAATTCTGATTCAGAATCGACACCAGATGGCCGTTGAACGCCTGGTTGGGATAGGTCGATGCATTCGGCATGGTGCGCGAATAACCCAGCGCCAGCGGCTTACGGGCCAGCCGTTCAATCAACATCTGCGACACATTGCCGCCGCCGTTGCTGCGAACGTCAATCACAAGACCGTCGCGGTCAATCTGCCCATAAAACCACTTGATGAACTCACGGATGCCGTTCGCGCCCATATCAGGGATATGTAGATAGCCCAGACGACCATCGCTGGCCTCTTCCACACGGCGCAGATTATCGGTTACATAGTGGTGATAGAACAAACCGGTTTCGTTCGAGATCGGCTCGAATACCACGCTGCGGACATCATCCTGATCCGGATCGGCAGCGTCAGCCAGCAGGAACTCGACCGGTCCGGTCAGGCCGGTCAGCAGGCGATACGGATTGTCATCCGCTGTCAGCGATTGACCATTGATCGCCAGCACGTAATCACCCTCGGCCGCATCTACTCCGGACTCGGTCAACGGTGAGCGGTAGCGAGCTTCATCATTCTGACCCGTCAGGATGCTGGCCAACCGGTAGCGCTCGGCACGCGGATCCAGCTCGAACCGTGCACCCGGCAATGCAACCGGATGGCGATCCGGCAATCCCAGGTCACCGCCGGATACATAGGCATGCGACACATTCAGCTCACCAATCAATTCACCCATCAGGTAATTCAGATCCGAGCGATGCGCAACATGGGCCAGCCAGGGCCGATATTGATCACGCAGCCCTGCCCAGTCGTAGCCATGCATGTTTTCGACGTAAAAGTGATCACGGAAACGACGCCAGACTTCGTCATAAATCGTATTCCACTCTGCAACGGGATCAATATCGGCAATCAGTCGATCGGTTGCGACTGCTTCACCATTCTTGCCGTCACCGTCAGTGGACACGATTTCAAAGCTGCCGTCACGCCGCAGCAGTATCTGCTTGCCGTCGGCGCTGAAGTCGTAGCTGGAAATGCCCTGAGCGAAATCGGAAAACGCCTGATCTTCAATCGTGTATTTTTTCAGCACAGGCTGGTTGGCCGGGCCACGGCCGTAGTACCAGGCTTCATATTCAACGACCATCAGCGCGCCGTCCAGCACGTGCAGGCCGGTATAGTTGGATGGTTCCAGTGGCACGCGAATCACACGATTGGCCAACCCATCAAATTCGATACGTACTGCGTCTTCGCCATTCTCATCGCTGTCCGAGTTATCGCCGGAATCGTCGTCCGACGAATTCAGGCCCGGGTCTGCCTCATCCTTGGGGGCAAACGGGTTGCCTGCATCTGCGGTCAACGCATAAGCAAAGATGCCGGTCATGCGGTTCGCGGCATAGTTCCATTCACGCATCGAAATCTGAGGCGCAAATTCTCGGTCAGCAAGAAAAAACAGGTGCTGCCCATCAGGAGAAAACGAGGGCTGATACTCTGAAAACAGCCCTTCACTGATCTGCCGGGTATCCTCGTCCTCGACTCCGTAAACATAGAGCGCACGCAAACCGCTCGTCTGCGTCAGGCTGAACGCCAGCCATTGACCGTCCGGCGACCAGACGTAATCGCGATTGCGCCAGCTTGGGTCTGTGCCCACGCGGACTGCCTGGCCATCGCCATCCGCTGGCACAACCAGAATATTGCCGTCCTTGTCCGACAGCGCAATATGCTCACCATCCGGTGAGTACTGCGGATCGTAGTAGCGTGTTTCGGTCCCTTCCAGGATGGTTTCGACCTGACCACTACCATCCACGGCCATGCTGTACAACGCTTCTTCACCGCTGATATCGGAAATAAACGCGATGCGCTGTCCATCCGGCGACCAGGCGGGTTCACGGTCATGCGCTGTAGAACGGTGGGTCAGATTGCGCACCACGCCTTGCTCAGCCGGCGCATTGAACAAATTCCCTCGTGCATAAAACAGTACGCGTGCTCCCGTTGGGCTCAGGAATGCACTGCCAATCTGGTCGCCAACCGATGCGGTGTACGGGCGGCGATTGACGCCATCATCAGGCACATTGACCTGAATGGCGCTGTCCTGATTGGTACGGGTATCAAAAATGCGAAGTTCGCCATTGTGCTCATACACGATCCGGCCTTCATCGTCATGTCCGGGCCAGCGTACATCCCAATCTTCGTGGGTAGTGATTTGGGTAATTTCGTCGTTTTCGGGGTTATAGCGATACAGGTTCAACTTTCCATTGGCGCCTCGATCAGAGACGAAATAGCCCTGTCCATTGATCCACATCGGATCACGGTCGGTAAACGGGTTGTCCGTGATTTGCTCGGCAGTTCCGGCTTCGCCGTCATAAATCCATAGATCCTGCGACCAGCCGCCCTGGTAGCGCTTCCAGGTCCGGAAATCCCTGGCCAGCGGTGAGTAGAAGATTCGTTGTTCACTACCTGCAAATGTGCCTGCACCGGATACCGGAATATCCAGCGGAACGGGAAGTCCACCCGCCGCATTGACGGTATACAAACGGCCCTCGCTGGAATCCCAGGCATCGCGCAGCGACCGGAACAGGACTGCATCGCCTGAGGGTGTCCAACCGTAAACTTGATGATCGTAACCCCAGCGCGGCGGCAGCGGCCCTTCCGACGGGTACCACGTCAGCTGCTCAGGCTCCGATCCCATTGCAGACATGATGTAGACCTGCTCACTCCCGGCATACTGGCCAGTGAACGCCACTTGAGTGCCGTCCGGCGAGAACTTGGCAAACAATTCAAGACCAGGATGACTGGTCAGGCGGATCGCAGTCCCACCCGCGGCCGAAACAGACCACAGATCTCCGCCGTAGGTAAACACGATGCGATCATTGTGGATGTCCGGGAAACGAAGCAGCTTGGTCTGGCCGAATACGGCCGACGTGAAGCCTGCCAACAGCAGCAGACCGGTAACGACAAGGACAAATGATTTGTTCAAGGGAATCTCCAACGAATAGAGGGGTCATAAAGATTATGTGTAGAGACTAGGCCATGCTGCCAGACAACGCATGGGCTGTTAGTCATATTTATTTTTGAAGCTCAACGCCGTAGGGTAATACATCGCCACCATGAAGCAAGAAGCTATTCAACCCAGAGGAGCACTGCAATGAATCGAATCGTCAAGGCCATTCATCCCGGCGCAAGCTTGTTGATCGCGTTGATCTTCATGTACGGCATCAATGCCGCTATGGCAACGGCCGATGCTCAAATCAGCCGTCCAGGACAGAATGCGCAGCCCTATAACGAACATACGCCCAGTTTTCAAGCCATGCGAAGCGCAAAGCGTGCCTATGAGGCAGGCCAGCACTTCTCTGCGCTGTCGGGCTTCAAATCCGCTGCCCGCTGGGCCGACAAATTTGCTCAGTTCAACGTCGGCGCCATGTATCTGCGTGGTGAGGGTACGGAATTCGACCCGGTTCGCGCCTGGGCCTGGTTCGAGCTAGCTGCCGAACGTGACTATCCGGATATGGTCGAAACGGCAGACAATCTGTGGCGCAAACTGGACGCTGGTCAGCAACGCCAGGCACAATCCATCCTGCAGGATGAATTACTGCCGAAATACGGTGATGACGTCGCCATCGAAAAAACCGCACGCAAGATGCAGCGTGAACTCAGAGAGGCTACCGGATCACGCTTGGGCGCTGCAGGTTCACTCCAGATCATCGACGGAGATGGCCGGCGCCGGGAAGGTGCTGAATATTTCGCCGAGGAGAAATGGAATTTTCGCAATCTGGTCCAGTATGAGACCGCAGTGGTGTTCGCCATCGAACAGGGTCGCGTTGAGCTCGGGGAATTCCAGGTCTTGGAAGACGAGGATGCTAACGAGAATCAATCGGACAACGAGCAATAACCCTGCCCGATTGGAACTTCGGCCGACTCCTGCGATGGAGTCGGCCATGGTTCACGGCATTTGCTGATAGCGGCTAGTCGCCCTCGAAGCCATCCATGAAGACTTCATTGGCGCGACAGGATTCAACCCGCACATCATCGATGTACCAACCTTCCCTGCCAACCGTACCATCGGAACCCAAACGAAAGCGGAGCTGGATTTCTTCGCCGGCAAAACCGGAAAGGTTGACCACATTCTGCTGCCAGGGTGCCGGGTCACCACACCAGGCTTCCAGACCAAGCAGTGGATTGGGCCCCTGAGCAAAGTTGTTCACCGTGCCGGTGTAGCCCTGGCTCAATAGTGCTGCATCATCAACCTGTTGCCAGCTACTACCACTATCCGTTGAAATTTCCAGGATCGCGCCATCCCAGCAGGCTGTGCCGCCATCGTCTTCGATAACTTGTCGATTTTCAAACCGTAATGTGATCGGCAAGTCAGCCTGGCCTGGCAACATCATCGCGGGTGAAACCAGTCGTTGATCGCTGATTGAATCCAGGTTTTCGGCATGCCAGCTCCAGTCACCGGACGACGCATCCACATCCGTGCGCTGCCAGGTATTGGCAGTACTACCCGACCCGAGCGTCCAGCCATTGTCGCCGGTCTCAACATCGTCGCTGAAAACTGTGAGCGGTTCGATGCCGATCGGACAATCACCCGGTTCGGGCCTGGTCACGAACGAAGACATCGCCGAAATCTGCTCACCACAGGCATTGACAACGCGCAGGCGCCAGTAGTATTCGGTCGATGTATCCAGGTTGACCGTTGCGCTGGTTTGATCGGTGCTGATACTTTCAGCCAGCGAGCCGAAATTCGGATCGGTCGAAATCTCCAGCACATATTCCCCTGCCTGCGGCACCGGATCCCAACTGAATTGCACGTCCGGATCGACATTGATGACACCATCGGTCGGCGATAGCAGCGTTGCGGCTGTTGGCACAGCATCAAAGAGGTTCAGTTCAAGATCCACCAGCTTGCTACCCGTGGTCGACGTGCCCTGAATGCTGGCCGTCGTCGAGCCTGGCGATGCCACTCCGGAAAACGTCAGATCCAGGCTCTGGCTGGCGGGTGGAATCGGCACGGCATTGTCCCATTGCGCGCTGATGCCTGAAGGCAAGTCGATGATGCCCAGGTTGACCGGGTCATTGAAGCCCAGCAGACTGCCAACGTCGACCTGAACGGTGGCGCTGTCCGGCAGGCAAACGCTCAATTCGTCGGGGCTGATATCCAGCGTGAAATCGGGCTGCTGCAGGCAGTTCTGGCAAACCAGCGCAAAATGCTGCGCAGTATTGACGCCCGGCTGATCCAGCAGCACGCTGCCGGCAATTTGAAACGCATCAACCGTGATGACGGCTGAATTGCCGGGATTCTCAATCAGGACCTGCTCGATGTTATTCAGTCGGTCGGCCGAGCCGCCGGGTACTGATAGTCCATTGTTGAACTGATTGCCCAAATACGTATCGCCGCCGTTGACCACGGTGAGATCAAGGTCATTGACGATGGCGGGGTTCGCGCCAATGGCACCTGGCGCATCACTCCAGACCAGGGTAATTTTGAGCGGCTCGCTGGGTTCGACCACGCCCACCGTTGTCTGAAATTGATCACCGCTGCTGGTGAACAGTTCGGTTTGGTCAATGAATTCGAACGTGGCATCGGTATCAACAATCTGCGAGACATCGATGCGCCCCCAGCCGATATCGTTGTTTGGCGGCGTCGACCCCGATAGTGCGGTTGCCGAGTTGATCAGCAGTGCCTTACCCATCGCCGGACTGAAATCCGCGCCGGCATTACTATTTCGCCACCATTCCGACAGCAGAATCAGTGCGCCCGAAGCATGGGGTGCGGCCATCGATGTGCCGGTACAAAAGGAGTATTCCCCGCTGGTTCCGCCAATCGCGGTGCCGCAGCTCGAAGCATTCGGACGCCGTGTCGAGCTGACCGACTGGCCCGGCGCCGCAATCGTTGGAAGGATACGTCCATCCACTGCCGGGCCCCGGCTCGACGAGCTGTAGATGGCGTCGACATTGCCGGACACGCGGAACGTCTGGGTGCCGCCGGTGACAACGACATTCTTGGCCTCTTTGGGTGCCGTGACGCCGCTGCTGCCCGAGTTGCCCGCGGAAAATACAACCATAAACGGCTCGAGCACAGACGTCGTATCAAAATTACCGTCCAACACCATCAGGTCATAGGTTCGTTCGGTGGCCTGGTAGCCGTGCTGAGTCCCTTCCCCGGACGTCCACGAATTGTTCGAGCCAATGGCACCACCCTGCAGTGCATCTCTGGAGAGCACCTGCCAACCGCCTGCCGGGGGCCAGGAGACCCGACAGCCAGCAATCGGGTTCTGAGCAAAGATACTGACACCAGGGGCCATGCCGTGACCGTACAGAAAGCCATCGCTATCGGTAAATCCAGCCGTACCATCGCCGGCAAATATTCCGGTCACGTGCGTACCGTGCCCACCGCCGCTTTCCGGATCATCACCAGGATTGTCAAACGAGCAGTTGCCATAGTTCAGACCGCCGGTAATTCGGGCGTTGTAATCGCCGTGTCCATACCAGACGCCGGAGTCCGTCGTCGCCCAGGTCACGCCGCTGCCGTCCAGCCCGACCTGGCCCAACCAGGTCGGATAGCCGGGAAACGGCTCATTATTGATGTCCAGATTGCCAGCCAACACCTGGGTTGCGCTCTCATCCTCCAAGGCAGGCTCCGGACTCAAATAGCTCAACGCAATGACTTCTGGCAACGAAGCCAAAACACCCAATTGGGATACGTCCGCCTCGATGACGGCATTCCACAGCGTTTGATCCGGCTGAGCCGGCCAATAATCCAGCACTACAACGCCCAGTGCTTCGGCGCGATCAACCAGTCTGGATGGATCCCCGCTGTTGAAAAAATGCAGATTGATGTTCTGAATTCTTGGCCCAAGGCGCGACAGGCTCGGCTGCGCTTTCAGCATTGGATCGTAGTCGGCAACGGCACGAATTGATGCCAGTCCGCGTGCGGCTTGTAGCGACGAGCGATCAGACCATACGAGATAGGTGAATCCTGGATAGTATTGCAGCACGTCCATGCCCTGTTCGCGCAGCGACTGCAGGTCCGATCCCAGCAGTGGGCCGTTGAATTGCACCAGGCTCAGCCCGAAGCCTTGCTCGGTTCTGGCCGCTTCAAAGCGACTGGCGTCGGCCGGATCGAACTGCTGGTCCTGAATACGGACCGTGAATGGGTCTGGCACCGAGTCAAACGTGACATCCAGCGTATCCAGCTGCTCGACGGAATTCGATTCAAGAACCATCCAGACATAGCTGCCGTAATCACGCTGATAGATCACATCCAGAGATGCATTGGCGCGAGCCAGGCTCTGAACCGAATCCGGATCGGTGATCCGGATCGCCTGACTCGACCAGGCTGAGACGCTGAAAAAGATGAGTGCAAGAATCAGCAAGGACAAACGGCTGTACCACAGCACTGGCTTCAAAGGCATATCGATCCTGATGCAGACTTATAAAGGATCAACAAGATAACCCAAGCCCATGCAAAAGCCAAGCCGGGGACGACACCGAACCTAAGTCGTCAGCAGATGGAATGCAGTAGCGCGGCCTGGGGCCGGAGCGATCTACTCGGACTCCGTATCGGCCTCTTCTTCATCCTCACTGATCACGATGCGTGCCAGGCCAATCAATTCTTCATCGTCAGCGAGTCGCATCAGGGTCACGCCCTGCGTGTTGCGTCCAAGACGGGAAATTTCACCGACTGAGGTGCGCACTAACGTACCGGCATTCGAGGTCAGCATGACATCATCATCTTCATTGACCGCCAGGGCCGTAACCAGCGGGCCGTTGCGCTCACTGGTCTGGATGCCAATGACACCCTGACCACCGCGATTGTAAACCGGAAATTCCTCCAGGCTGGTGCGCTTGCCGTAGCCTTTCTCCGTTGCCAGCAATACATCGCCTTCATCGGCAACCATCATCGCGACCAGATGCTGCTGATCCTTCAGCTTGATGCCAATCACGCCCCGGGTTTGCCGGCCCATCGGGCGCACGCCACTTTCGTGGAACCGCGTGGTCTTGCCGGACGAGGAAAACAACAGGATATCGCGCGAGCCGTCGGTAAACGCCACGTCGACAACCTGGTCATCACCTTCGAGCTCAATCGCCCAGATGCCGTTAGAACGAATATGCGCAAAATCAGACAAGCGGGTTTTTTTTACCCGACCGGAACGCGTCGCAAAAAACACGAACCAGTCTTCGGGAAATTCCCGCGTCGGCAGGACCGCATTGATGCGCTCGCCATCATCGAGCGGCAGCAGATTGACCATCGGTCGTCCACGACTGGTATGACTGGCCTGTGGCAATTCGTAGACCTTGGTTTTATACACCTTGCCGGCACTGGTAAAGACCAACAGGGTATCGTGCGTGTTGGTCACCCAGAAACGCTCGACGAAATCCTCCTGCTTGGTCTTGGCGGCCGATCGTCCCCGCCCACCCCGCTTCTGGCTTCGATACCGATCCAGCGGTTGATACTTTGCATAGCCTGCATGGGAAAGGGTCACGACCACGTCTTCCGGTGTGATCAGGTCTTCCATGGTCAGATCCAGCTGATGCTGGACGATTTCAGTGCGTCTATCGTCGCCAAAACCATCCACAATCGCGGTGAGCTCATCACGGATGACCTGCATCAGCGCATCGGGCTCGGACAGGATCTTCATCAGCTCCAGAATCTGCTTCAGAATGTCTCGATATTCATCAGACAGCTTTTCCTGTTCCAGACCGGTCAGCTTCTGCAGCCGCAAGTCCAGAATGGCCTGGGCCTGGGTAGCCGACAATCGATAGCCTTTTTCTCCGAGGCCGAATTCTGGCAGCAGGTCTTCCGGTCGGGAAAGATCTGCACCGGCCTGCTCCAGCAGCGCCCCTACCGGACCGGGCTGCCAAAGCTGACCCTGAAGGCCCTCGCGAGCATCGGCCGGAGTCGGCGAGGCCTTGATCAGCGCGATGATTTCGTCAAGATTGGCCAGCGCGACCGTCAGCCCCTCCAAAATATGCGCACGGGCCCTGGATTTCTTCAGTTCGAATAACGTCCGGCGGGTGACGACATCACGACGGTGGGCCAGAAATGCCTGCAACACCTGACGGATATTCAGCAAACGTGGCTGGTTATCAACCAGCGCTACCATGTTGATACCGAACACGCTCTGCATTTGCGTCAGCTTGTACAGGTTGTTCAGCACAACCTCGCCCACTTCACCGCGCTTGAGTTCGATGACCATGCGCATGCCGTCCTTGTCGGACTCATCACGCAGATCGGAGATGCCTTCCAGCCGCTTGGTCTTGACCAACTCGCTGATATTCATCAGCAAGCGGGCTTTATTGACCTGGTACGGCAATTCGGTGACCACGATATGGGTCTTGTCGGTCTCTTCGTTTTCGAAGTGAGCGCGTGCCCGCATGTAGATGCGTCCACGTCCGGTTCGATAAGCCTCATCGATCCCGTTGGCGCCGTTGATGATGCCGGCCGTCGGGAAATCCGGGCCCGGCAAATAGTGCATGATGCCGTCAATATCCAACTCGGGGTCATCGATCAGTGCAAGTAGTGCTGCAATGACCTCATTCAGATTATGCGGAGGAATATTGGTCGCCATACCGACCGCAATTCCGGATGCACCATTGATCAGTAGATTCGGCACCCGCGTTGGCAGCACCGCAGGCTCGTATTCGGATTCATCATAGTTCGGCGTGAATCCGACCGTATCCTTATCAATATCGGCAAGCAGCTCATGCGCCAAACGCGCCATACGAACTTCCGTGTATCGCATGGCGGCAGGCGAATCACCGTCGACCGAACCAAAATTACCCTGACCATCGACCAGCATGTAGCGAAGTGAAAACGGCTGCGCCATTCGCACGATAGTGTCGTATACGGCCGTATCACCGTGCGGATGATATTTACCGATCACGTCACCGACAACGCGCGCTGATTTCTTGTAGGGTTTGTTGAAATCATTGCCGAGCTCGTGCATGGCGTACAGGACACGACGGTGAACGGGTTTCAAACCATCACGGACGTCGGGAAGCGCACGTCCGACAATCACGCTCATTGCGTAGTCGAGGTAAGACTGGCGCATCTCGTCTTCGAGATTGACCGGTAGAATTTCCTGTGAGTTTTCAGCCATATGCGGGATGGGGTCTTGTGCGGTGCGGGAAAAGGCAAATGATTGTTTTTAAACCATTAATCAAGCGCCGAAATCCAACCGGTAAGGGCCAATTAACAAAGATGTAATTTTACCATAACCGGGGTTCGAAAAGCCCGTCAATGATCCCATTCCGAGATTGGAATTGGCTACAATGTTGCCACGCACGCAGCTGGATTCAAGCGAAGCAATCTGCGATTGGGCTGCTGGAATCCGAAACGCTCGATGACCAATTCTCAATGCAACACTTTCGAGGTCTTTATTATGCGATTTTTACTTGTGCTCGGACTTGTGCTGCCTGTTCTTGTCGGCGCCCAGGACACCAGCCCTGATGATTCTGAAAACCCATTTTTAAAGGAGCTTCCAACTGTGATTCTGCACACCAATAAGGGGGCGATTACCCTCGAGTTGTTTGAGGACGATGCCCCGATCACCGTCAAGAACTTCCTTGATTATGCTGGTTCAGGCTTCTATGACGGCACGATCTTCCATCGTGTCATTGGTAATTTCATGATCCAGGGCGGTGGCTTCGACAGCGATTTCAAACAGAAGTCCACCAATGATCCAATCACTAATGAAGCCGACAACGGCCTTTCAAACGAACGCGGCACGGTTGCCATGGCGCGGACCGGCATGCCACATTCAGCCACGGCACAGTTTTTCATCAACGTTCGCGACAACGGAATGTTGGACCATCGCGGCAAGCAGTCTGGCTCGACCTGGGGCTATGCTGTATTCGGCCGGGTTACCGAAGGCATGGAGGTAGTGGATGAAATCCGGCAGGTGGCGACTGAAACCCGTGCACCGCATGCTGATGTTCCGGTCGAAGACGTGATAATCGAGCGCGTCGAGATACTCTGATCCAGCCTTCCTTCACCTATTTCATCTCGGATCTGCATCTGGAGCGTGGCCGCCCTGATATCACCGAACAATTGCTGCAATTCCTGTCGGGCCCAGCCCGTCAGGCCGATGGCTTATGGATCCTGGGGGACTTATTCGAAGCCTGGATCGGCGATGATGCGGCCGGCCCATTCGAGCAACGGATCGCTGATGCGCTGAAGGATTTACGCGCGCTCGGAGTACCGATCCAGTTTATCTGCGGCAACCGGGATTTCCTGATTCAGGAACACTACTGCAACCAGGCCGGAATGCAGCTGGTCCGCGAGCCCCTGGTCATCGACCTGCACGGGACGAAAACGGTATTACTGCATGGCGATGTGCTGTGTACCGATGACATCGAATATCAGCGATACCGGCAGCGCGTGAGCAGCCCGGACTGGCAGCAACGTATGCTGAATCGTCCGGTCTGGCTGCGGCGCTTGCTGGCTTCGCTATTACGGTCGATCAGTCGGTACCGCACCAGAAACAAGCCGGAACACATCACGGATGTGAGCAATTCGGCAGTATTGGCGCTGTTCGAACAGACAGGCGCACAACGAATGATCCATGGTCACACCCACCGTCCG
Organism: uncultured Pseudomonadota bacterium; assembly: GCA_937138395.1. GTDB lineage: Bacteria > Pseudomonadota > Gammaproteobacteria > Xanthomonadales > Wenzhouxiangellaceae. Next base: position 30,486 of record CAKZPB010000078.1, on the reverse strand, counting down.
AACATCCACTGCCATCGGCAAGGTCAACAAGACTCGCTGGAACGCATCGTGCTGGGGGATTGGCACCAGTCAGGCAGCGTATTACGCGTGAGCCAACAGGGCGCTGAATTGATCAGGCTGGACAGAACGCCAGCCTGATCGGAGTGTTGGTCAGGGCACTACCTGATCAGGCCGCAGTCATATTGAGGCAAGTCATTAGCTTCGCCCCCTGGCGTGGCCGTCAATGGGCTTGTAGCCATTCTCGATACCCTTGGTCACAATCGACACGGCATTGTGCGGATGCAAACTTTCAAAATGCTGGCATCGAGCCCAGAAATCCAGAATGCGCTCGTCCTTGTTCAGGGCAATCTGTACACGTCGACCGGCGTCTTCACAAAACATGAGGTTCTGGCCGTTCAGTCGCGCAAACTCTTGTTCGTCTTCACGCTTGACGGCGGTCTGGACCGGCGTTTTCAGCGATCCTTCGATCAAATCAATCAGTTCGACAAACGGAAATGCCTCGAAGCTGGGCGTCAGTTGTACTCGAACGTCGGCCGTTGAACGCTGGCTATGAGGGGTAGCCATGATGCCCTGCTCGGTTCCAAGCCAATCGCGAACCAACTCGCGTGTAATCACCGTGCCCTGGGTGAAATCCTTGTCGAACTGTTCCTGAATCAATTGCCGGGCCAGTGCTGCAGAACATGGGCAGGTACTGGAATAGGTCACTTCAAAGGCCAGTTCAAGCTCGAACTTCTTGCCTTCAAGGCTAGCGATCACGCTGAATGGATACCCCCGCCAGCCTGAATTATCACTCGCCAGGGCCGGCCGGCGGATCTGATAGTCAAAGTCGATACGCAGCATTGCGCGCGAACTGAGATCTTCATGTGATTCCAAAAAGTCACGCAACAAATGGCGCAATGCCAGCGGCGTAACCGAATGCTCGGCCAGTGCGCGATCCAGATGCAAATAGAGCCGCGACATGTGAATACCGCGGACATCCGGACGATTCAAGTTGACAAAGGCACTGATGCGAGCTGCAACCTGCATGCGCTCGCCATCGCCGATGTCAACAAAAACGGGCATTTCGATTTCATTCATGCCGACCCAGTCCAGTTTTCCGGCAACCTGAGCCTGGGCATGACTGGCGATATCGGGCATGCTTTCGAGTCTGCGTTTCATATCCATTGCTACTTTCCTAGTGCTGATCTGCATATGGTTGAACTGTCACGCTAGGCGACAGTGTTTCTTCAAATGAAACTATGCCTTGTTGAAGTCAACATTGAGTGAGACCGATGCATTCTAATTTCTGACGCTGAGAGCCGTCCATTTCGAGCCAACAGAAAAATGGTCGGAGCGGGGAGATTCGAACTCCCGACCCCCACAACCCCATTGTGGTGCGCTACCAGGCTGCGCTACGCTCCGACCGGAAAAAAAAGAAACAATCAGCGTCGAAGAACGGCCAGAATATCTTCGAGTTCAGCTCTGAGTTGACGGGCCATTTGCTGACTGCGTGATACGTCATCCTGCGCAGTTTCACCTTCCAACTGCTGCCGTGCGCCAAGGATGGTAAAGCCCTGTTCGTGCAACAGGCTTCGAATCTGACGAATCATGATGACATCATGACGCTGATAATACCGCCGGTTGCCACGTCGTTTTACCGGCTCAAGCTGGGGAAATTCCTGCTCCCAGTAGCGCAATACGTGCGGCTTGACCGAACACAACTCGCTGACTTCACCAATGGTGAAATACCGTTTCGCCGGGATCGGCGGCAGCTCCTTGTTACTCCCCGGATCCAGCATACGCCTCCACTCGACCTCTCAGTTTCTGACCTGGCTTGAACGTGACCACGCGGCGCGCAGAAATCGGAATCTCTTCGCCCGTCTTCGGGTTTCGTCCAGGCCGCTGATTCTTGTCGCGCAGCTGAAAATTGCCAAACCCCGACAGTTTGACGTTTTCGCCGGCCTCCAATGCGTTGCGGATCGATTCGAACCATGCATCAACAAATTCTTTGGCTTCGCGCTTGTTCAGCCCGACTTGCTCGAACAAGTTGTTTGCCAGGTCTGCCTTGGTTAATGCCATCAGTTTGTACCTCGTAGCGTCACATTGCAGTCTTGTTGCAATCGGGTTACAACACTGGATACGACGCGTTCAATTTCTTCATCCGTAAGCGTGCGCGAAACTTCGCGGAAAATCAAGCCTATAGCAATACTTTTAAAGCCTGATTCTATCCCTTTTCCAGCGTAGATATCGAAAATAATACACTGTTCGAGCAACGCACCGGCAGCGGATTCGATGGTTTTCTGAATATTTGCAGCGCTGAGCGATTCCGGTGCAATCAGCGCAAGGTCTCGACGCACCGCTGGAAAGCGCCCAACCGCTCGATAGGACGGCAACTGACGGTCGCTGATCCGCCGCCAGTCCATTTCGGCAACGAATACGGATTGACTGATATCCAGTTCATCCAGCAAGGTCGGGTGCAGCTGCCCGATCCAGCCGATTGATTGGCCTTTCAGCTTGATCTGCGCAGACTGCCCTGGATGTAGGTACGGTACCTGTGCGTCGGACAGCTCCAGCTCGGTCGATGCGTGGCCTGCAGTGGCGAGCAGCTGCTCGACTTCACCCTTGACGTCGTAAAAATCGACCGTCAACGAAGGCTGCGACCAGGATTCACGGTGGCGCTGGCCGGTCAGTAACAAAGCCAGTCGAAGCTGCTCACCCTGGCTCGTGTCCTGACTGAACACATGGCCCAATTCATACAAGCGTAAGCGCGAACGCTGATGGCGAAGATTGGTCCGGGCGGTTCGCACCAGGCCTGGCAGCAAAGAAGTGCGCAACACGCTCATGTCAACATTCAACGGATTGGCCAGCGGCTGCGCTGAATCGGTCATCTGGAAGCGGCCAAGATCAGCAGAAGATACAAAACTCCAGCTCATGATTTCCTGGAACCCACGCGCCTGAAGTCCATCGCGAATCGCACGCTCCGGCACCTGTTTTTCGCTCGGCACCTGGCTACGCAGGCTGCCTCCAGGCCGCTTGGAGGGTAGCGCGTCATAGCCAACCAGGCGCGCCACTTCTTCGATCAAATCCACCTCAAGCTCAATATCGCGCCGACGCGAAGGTGGCCGCACACTCAGCCGCTCGCCGTCTGCAGCAACCTGCATACCGAGCCCCGACAACAGATCGGCAATTCGATTCGAAGCCAGGTCAGTACCCAACAGTTGATTGACCCGTGCTGGCCGCAGATCAACATCGTGCGTTGCTGGCATATGCTGTGGATCCGATTCATCCAATACCGGTCCGGGGCGACCACCGGCAATCTCGATGATTAAAGCCGTTGCGCGCTCAATCGCAAGGCGCTGGAGCTCAGGGTCTACACCGCGCTCGAAGCGATGCGATGAATCGGTTGCCATTCCCAGGCGCCGCGCGCGCCCCGAAATGCTTGCCGGGTTGAACCAGGCCGATTCGAGCAAAATATCGCGGGTCTCATCGCTCACGGCTGAATCCGCTCCACCCATGATGCCGGCCAGGGCCAGTGGCTTGGTTTGATCTGCAATCAACAACATGTCCGACTCGGCCTTGATATCCGATTCATCAAGCAACACCAGCGACTCATTTTCAGCTGCTCTACGCACTTGGATCGGCCCCTCGATTCGCTCCAAATCGAAGGCATGCATCGGCTGGCCGAGTTCCAGCAATACATAGTTGGTGACGTCAACCACAGGGCCGAGACTTCGCACGCCACTGCGGGTCAGCCGCTCCACCATCCAGGCCGGTGTAGCAGCCGTTGGGTTAATGCCCCGGATCACCCGTCCGGCATAACGCGGGCAGTCAGCCGGCGCTTTGAGTTCGATTGCAAGCGTGTCATCAATCTGGGCCGGCACGGGCGGCATATCCGGCACGCGCAATGCGCAGCCTTCCAGCGCGGCCAGTTCATGCGCAATCCCGCGCAGCGACAGGCAATCCGATCGATTCGGCGTCAGATCCAGCTCGATCACCCAGTCAGGCAATCCAAGCAGGCAGGCCAGCGGCGTTCCGGCAGAACTTTGCTCAGGCAGTTCGAGCAGCCCAGCAGCGTCATCGCCCAAACCAAGTTCAGGGGCAGAACACAACATGCCGTTTGATTCAATGCCACGCAACTTTGCCGGTTTGATCTTCAAGCCGCCGGGTAATGCTGCACCGATCCGTGCTAGAGGTGCTTTCAGGCCGGTCCGTGCATTGGGTGCGCCACACACAATCTGGAGCGCTTCATCATCACCTGCTTTTACCGTGCAGATTTGCAACCGGTCAGCGTCAGGGTGTGGCTTGCAGTCGACGATTTCACCGACCACCACGCCGTCGAGACCGACGCCGACAGGCGTGACGGAATCCGCCTCGAGGCCGGCCGACGTCAGTCGCTTCGCGACTTCGTCAGCACTGCTTTCGAGATCCAGCCATTCAGACAGCCAGTTGAAACTGAAGCGCATGTTAGGGCCTATTCACGGGATAAAAAAACGACTGGGGTCGTGACTTGAAGCTCGCCACTCGGTGTTGCTCGTTATTCATTGGCTTAGCGAGCCCGTGCCTATCGAAATTGCTGGAGAAAGCGCAGGTCATTGTCAAAGAACATGCGCAGGTCATTGACTTGATAGCGCAGCATGGCAAATCGTTCCACGCCGAGTCCGAAGGCGTAGCCTGTGTAGCGCTCTGCATCGACTCCACAATGCTCCAGCACATTCGGGTGCACCATTCCGCAGCCCAGCACTTCAAGCCAGCGCCCGGCCGAGCCATCCTGATTCCGCCAGCGAATATCAACCTCGGCCGATGGCTCGGTAAACGGGAAATAGGAGGGCCGGAGCCGCATGTCCAGCTCATCTTCGAAGAAGGCATGGACAAATTCGAGCAGCATGCCTTTCAGGTCAGCAAACGAAACCCCTTCATCCACCAGCAGACCCTCGACCTGATGAAATTGCGGCGTATGGGTTTGATCTGAGTCACTTCGAAACACTCGCCCGGGTGCAACGACCCGGTATGGCGCCGGTTGGTTCTTCATGACCCGAATTTGAACTGGCGAGGTATGCGTCCGCAGCAAGCGCCCATCCGGCAGGTAAAAGGTGTCATGCATGGTGCGTGCCGGATGATGCGGCGGGAAATTCAGCGCCTCGAAGTTGTGATAATCGTCTTCGATTTCGGGCCCGGTCGCAACGGCAAAGCCCATGCCGCGAAAAATTTCCAGGATACGATCCATAGCCCGCGTCACAGGATGTGGGCCACCAGGATCCACACCTCGACCAGGCAGGGTCACGTCGATATGTTCTGAAGCCAGTCGCTGTTCGAGCGCAGCGCGATCCAGCTCAAGCTTGCGAGATTCGATCGCCTCGGACAGCGTTCGCTTCATCTGATTGATCGCCTGACCGGCCTCACGCCGCTGTTCTGCCGGCAGCTGTCCAAGCGTTTTCAACTCAGCCGTCAGCTGGCCTTTTTTGCCCAGCCATTCCACGCGCAGCTGATCGAGCGCACGCGCAGAGGCCGCACTGGCCACTTCAGCCAGCGCAGATTCAAGCTTGTTCGCTGATTCACCAGGTCCGGCCATGGATGCCGGCCCTGTCAGGACAGTTGTGCCTGAGCTTTTTCAGCCAGCGCCTTGAAAGCGACTTTGTCGTTGACCGCCAGCTCGGCCAGCATTTTACGATCAATACCGATCTCGGCCTGCTTCAGTCCATTGATGAAGCGGCTGTAGGACAATCCATGTTCACGGGCCGCAGCATTGATGCGTTGAATCCACAGCGAGCGGAATTCCCGCTTGCGCACGCGACGATCGCGATAGGCATATTGCCCGGCCTTGATGACAGCCTGCTTGGCCACGCGAAAGACCTTCCGACGCGCCCCGTAATATCCTTTCGCCCGACTCAGCACCTTGCGGTGACGACGGCGGGCTACAACTCCACGTTTCACTCTAGCCATGTTGCTTTCCTCTGATCAAGTTCTTTAACAAATCAAACGCCACTAGCCGAATCAAAGATTCGGTAGCATCTTGCGAACCGCTTTCTCATCGGCCTTGGAAACCAGGACCGTTGAGCGTAAGCGACGCTTCCGCTTGGTGTCTTTCTTGGTCAGAATGTGGCTGTGGTTGGCGCGTTTGCGCTTGAATTTTCCACTGCCATTGGCGCTAAAACGCTTGGCAGCACCACGGTGGGTTTTCATCTTGGGCATGTGCAACTCCTTGAGAATCCGGTCGCAAGTTTTCATTTACCCGACTGCAGCGGATTTGCTATCAGCTGATAGGCTCGAATCAAACCCGAGCATCAACCGGCAAAACACTTGAAAGCCCGCTGGCTGCAGTTAGGCTGGTTTTAAAATAGCCGTGCATTATAGCCGAGTTTTTCATTCGGAACCAGTCACCCGGCAGAAAATCTGACTGGAGTTTCATCACTGTTCAGCGACTTGATGCTACCCGCCAGCCAGTTCAGCGCGACCCCGCGTCGGTCTATGATTCTTCGCCAGCCCCGTCCAGCGGCAGCATCGGTGTGATTTCGGCTGACTCGAACACGTCATCAATCAGCAGTTGATTCTGTTCGCGCGTCAGCGTTCTGCGAATGCCTTCCCTGACCTCGTCGAGCGCAGGCACTTGATTGGGCTGGGTTTCCAGGATTCGGGCCACCACCCACTGATCCTGATACGGCATTAGCGCAGGAACGGTATCGCCGACCTCCGAGCCCGCCAAGGCAGCGGAGATATCCTCGGGGACCTGACTGCGGTCAATCCAGTTCGGTTGCAGCACCTGATGGCCCGCGTCAATGGCCTGAGCAACTTGCTGATCGAACTCACTGGAGCCGTCTTCAATTGCACTGAGCGCTGCCAGCGCATCGGACTGGGAGTCAAAAACGATGGTTTCGAGGCGATATTGCAGATCACCCGCACGTTGGACCTGCTGCCGATAGACCTGCTGAATTTCAGCGTCGCCAATCGGGTTTTCCTTCTGGAAGTGCTCCAGATAGCGGACATACTGCACTTCGATATCCTTGATCATGCGTTCGGCACGCACTTTTGGCGCTTGCGAAATACCCTCCAACTCGGCCCGGTTGGCCATGGCGCGCAGGCGAATCAGTTCATCGAGGAGCTGGCGCATCTGCTCGGTATCGTCCTCCGCAACGCCGCGTGCCTCCATCAGGAATTCAAGCATGGTCAGCGTAATCGGATGACCATCCACCTCGACCAGCACCACCTCGTCCTGCTCGATCAATGGCGCATGAGTAGCATCACTACAGCCTGAAACATACAAGGCCATAGTCAATATTATCAATAGTTTATGTTTCATTATTCGAAAATGCCTCAATTGATAGCGCATGAATATCAGACTGCATCAATCGACCCATCGCCTGGTAAATCTTGCGGTGTCGGGCCAGTCTCGGTAACCCGGCAAATTGGTCGGACACGATGCGGACTCGAAAGTGCCCCCGTCCGTCACGGGCACCCGGATGCCCTGCGTGCAAGTGCGATTCATCAATGACCTCCAGCGAATCCGGTGACAGCGCAGCCGTAAGCCGGTGTTGGATTGCGCCGACACGATCGTCAGGCTCCAGTGCATCGGGATGGTCGTTCATGGCCGAACCTGAATCCAGGGCCGCACGTCAACGTCCTGCCAGGCTCCGGATTCCAGATACGGGTCCTCGCTGGCCCAATGCGCTGCATCTTCAAGACAATCAAACTCGGCCACAATCAGCGAGCCTGAATAGCCTGCCGGCCCTGGATCGGCAGCGTCGATCGACGGCAATGGACCTGCCAGAATCAGCCGACCCTGATCCTGCAGTGCATCGATGCGGTCAATATGCTGCTGACGACAGGCTTTTCGGGCCTCCAGCGATTCGGCCTGATCGCGCCCCAGAATCATGTACAGCATGGTTGAATGATGCCTCGTTGAGTCAAGATCAAATAGTATACCGGCTGCCTGAATGAGCCGGCGGGCTGATACACTGCTGCCCCATGTCAGACACCACAACCGCCAGCCGTCAGCAGGAGATGCCACTCGCCACCGTGCGCGGAGAGCCGCTGCTGAAATTACCGGATGACCTCTACATCCCGCCCGATGCGCTGGAAGTTTTTCTCGATGCGTTCGAGGGGCCGCTGGATCTGCTGCTGTACCTGATTCGCAGGCACAACCTGGACATTCTGGATATCCCGATTGCAGAAATTACGCGCCAATACACAGGCTACATCGAAATGATGGAAGGGCTGCGGCTCGAATTGGCTGCAGAGTATCTGGTCATGGCCGCAATTCTGGCCGAAATCAAATCACGCATGCTGCTGCCACGTCCTGAGCCCGAGCTCCAGGATGAGGAGGATCCGCGCACCGAATTGATACGCAGACTTCAGGAATACGAGCGCTTCAAGCAAGCCGCTGAAGACCTGGATGCGCTGCCCCGCCTGGAACGCGACATCATGCCCGCTCAGGCCGAGATTGCCGAGCAACGACAGATCAAATTACCGCCAGAAGTGGATTTGCGTGAAGTGCTACTGGCGCTCCGCGATGTCATGACACGCGCCGAGTTATTTGCCCAGCACCACATCCAGTCAGAGCCGTTGAGCGTGCGCGAGCGCATGAGCCGAATCATGCAGGCCATCAATCATCCCGATGATGAAAGCGAATTTGTTCGCTTTGAAAGCCTGTTTGACCTGAGCGAGGGACGACTCGGTGTTGTAGTCACCTTTCTGGCGCTGCTTGAATTGCTGCGTGAGCATCTGGTCGATCTGGTTCAGCAGGAACTGTATGGAAGAATGTACCTGCGTGCGCCCAGCCCTGAATCCGCGGCCTGATGATTGATGATCACAATGAATTGAATAGTAACGCGATATGGATGCAGAACGACTTAAAACCATCGTAGAGGGGGCATTGCTGGCCGCCGGTCAACCGCTGTCCCTGAGCCAGTTGAACAGCCTGTTTGATGAAGACCAGCAGCCTGGCCATGGATTGCTGCGCCAGGCACTTTCGGCACTGGATGCCGAGCTGGAGCAGCGCGCCGTTGAGCTCGTGGAAACCGGCAGTGGCTACCGGCTGCAGATTCGCCAGTCACTGATGCCGACCGTATCGAATCTGTGGCGGGAAAAACCGCCGAGGTATTCTCGTGCATTACTTGAAACGCTGGCCATCATTGCCTATCGACAGCCGATCACACGTGGTGAAATCGAACAGATCCGGGGTGTATCACTGAGCGCCAATATACTCAAGACGCTGCAGGAGCGTGACTGGATCAAGACGGTCGGGCACCGTGACGTCCCCGGGAAACCGGAACTGCTGGGGACGACCAAGGTATTTCTCGATTATTTCAATCTGAAAGGCCTGGATGATCTGCCAACCCTGGCCGAAATTCGCGACCTGGATAATCTGGAACCCGAGCTGGAACTGAACGATCCAGATGGACCGGTGCCAGACACCGAGCAGAATTCCGAGTCAAGCACTGCTGACCAGGGTTCAACTACAGATACGCCTGAAGCACGGCATGACGCTGAACACCAGGACGACCCGCACGCGGATGGCCAAGCCAGCCCTGTATCGGATAGCAGCACTTCACAGCAGGACAACAATGAACAAACGCAATCACCCGAAGCGTCAAGCCAGCAGCCCAGCTGATACCAGACTGACACTCGACCGTCGCAAGACCCGATCCGAGCTGTCAGCGCCGCCGGAGCGCCTGCAGAAGATTCTGGCCGGGGCTGGTTTTGGCTCACGTCGTGCCATCGAGCAACGAATCGCTGCGGGCCAGGTCAATCTCAATGGAGCAAAGGCCGAACTCGGGGCACAAGCCGGTGCCGGTGACCGGATTCAGATCGATGGTCGCAGCCTGCAGGTCGTGGCCGAACAGGTATTGCATCAGACCCTGATTTATCACAAGCCGGAAGGTGAATTGACAACCCGGAATGACCCGGAAGGCCGGCGAACCGTGTTCGATCGCTTGCCGGCTGTTCGGGATGGGCGCTGGATTGCGGTCGGTCGGTTGGACTTGAACACCGCGGGACTGCTGTTGTTGACTACCGACGGCGAGTTGGCCAACCAGATGATGCATCCTTCGGGCGGTGTCGATCGTGAATACCTCTGTCGCATTCGCGGAGAGGTCAGCGACGAGCAACTGCAACAGCTACTCGACGGCATTGAGCTCGAAGACGGCCAAGCCAAATTCAGCGACCTGATTATCGGTGAACAGACATCGGGCCACACGTGGTTCACGGTCACGCTGATGGAAGGTCGAAATCGAGAAGTACGACGGCTGTGGGAGGCCGTCGGTGCCCAGGTTGCCCGCCTCAAACGGGTACGGTTCGGCCCGGTGTTTTTGCCTGCCAAGCTGCGCACGGGCCAATATCAACGACTCAACAACAATGATCATCGCGTGCTGCGAGAAGACGTTGGCCTGGCGGGTTATGGCACCAGTTTGGCGCTCAGCGAATCAGGAAAGGCCGGCAGGCGCGTAGCGTCAAAACCAGCTTCTGCAAAACCGGCCAAAGGTCGAGGGAAACCGCGGTCCCGCAGATAATCAGGCGCTTTTTCGCCGTCCCGACAGGGCCTGTATTTCGGGCTGCCAATCGTTCAGCAAGCGCTGCCATTCAAGCTTGAACCAGGGCGTGTAGCGCTCCGCGCATTCAATCAGTTCCTGATTGATCTGATCGATCGTGAGCCAACGCCAGGCAGCAATTTCATCGGGATGCACCTGAATGTCGCCATCGAAACGGCCAATCAGCACATGGCACAGCTCGTGCTCGGCGCCGACATCCTCGAAATCGGCCTGGTAAATAAACTTATACAACCAGTTCAATTGGGTGCTGACGCCCAGCTCCTCGCGCAAGCGTCGCTCGGCAGCCAGTTCGATGGACTCACCCTTGCGTGGATGACTGCAACAACTGTTGGACCAGAACAACGGCCACAACGGCTTTTGCTGGCTACGCTGCTGCAGCAGCACACGCCCATTCTGATCAAACAAGAAGATTGAAAATGCCCGGTGCAGACGGCCATGACCGCGATGACAATCGACCTTGGGCAAAAACCCGATGGTCTGATCCTCCTGGTCGACCAGAATCAACGGCTCGGAATCAAACGAAACAGGATTGGATGGTTCCATCAGACGCTGACTCCGTTGCCTTTCGGTTTGTCCGTACTGCCAATCGTGACGGCCATCGATTGGTAGCCAGCCTGTTTCAGGCCATGTTCGACGCGGGCGATCGCCTCCGGATCAGACGGACAGAGTGCGATCATCGAACCACCGCCGCCACCTCCGGTCAACTTGGCGCCGAGTGCACCGCAATTGCGCGCAATCTGAATCATTTCCTCCAGCTCCCAGCTCGATACCTGCATGGCATTCAACAGGCCCTGGCAGACATTCATCAGCTCGCCGAGGGTTTCGATATCGCGCTGTTGCAAGGCCTGGACAGCCTGCAGCACCAGCGAATCGATTTGATCGAAGATTTCTTCATACAGGGCCGGCCGCTGTTCTCGCGCTTTCTTGACCCTTGCGACCGTCGCAGCCGTCAGGCTTTCGATTCCACTGATCCCGATGACGAGATCGATCGGACCTTGAATTGCAATCTCTTCACGTAGCGGCTGGTCACCCGCGCGAAACAGCATCGGTTTGCCATAAACCGACAACGTGTTGTCGATACCTGAAGGGGTGCCGTGGGCAATTTTTTCGCACTCAAACGCAAGCTCATTGACGCGCTCATCGCTCAACCCCAGCTGATAGCGACGGTCGAGTGCCCGGATCACCGCAACTGCCAGCGCAGCGGAGCCACCGAGCCCCATGGCTCTGGGCACGTTCGGAAAAATCTCGATCCGCATCGACGGCTGATTCAGTTTCAACTCGCCAAGCACCAGCGACAGCGACTTCTCGAAGGAGTGCTGCTTTGCTTCCGAGTGATGCAGCCGTTGTTTGATGCTCCAGCGTGGAATGATCAACTCGACGCCCTTGTCGCCATCGGCAATCCGGGCCTGAATCGCGAGTGGTACAGGGGCTGCAATCGCGTGTCGGCCATACACCACGGAATGCTCGCCCAGCAGGATGATCTTGCCGTGACCCGAAGACATGTCTCCGCCCGAATCGGCTTCGGCATACTGACTGCCATTGGTTCTGGCCGCTGGTTGGGGCGCCGTTTTTTCCAGCGCCTGGATAATTTCGCGCGCCTTCCAGATCTTGATTTGATCGCTGGCAATCAGGCGCTCGACCACCGTTTCAAAGATATCCGGCGGCGCTCCAGCCGCCGACACGACGCTTCGTGCATGCAGCGTCATATGGCCCTGCTGGATGCCTTCTGTGGTCAGCGCGCGAATCGCGGAAAAGTTCTGCGCCAGACCCACAGCACCCATGACCTCAGCCAGTTCGCGTGCGCTCTTGACGCCGAGCAAGCGAAGATTCATACCGACCGTAGGATTGGACTCCAATGGACCGCCGACAATGCCGACCTTGAGCGGAATTTCGAGGCTGCCCTTCAGGGCACCATTCGAATCCTTTGTCCACTGCGTCAAGGATGCATAATGCGAGCCTCTGGCAGCCCAGGCATGCGCTCCCGCCTCGATTGCACGCCAGTCATTTCCGGTTGCCAGTGCAACGGCATCGATCCCATTCATGATGCCCTTATTGTGGGTTGCAGCCCGGTAGGGATCGATCGATGCAAATTCATTGGCCAGGATGATACCGTCGCGCACCTCTTCACCATCAAAGCCTTTGCCGGCCAGCGCCGCAACAGGAATGGTGACTTCAGCCTTGACCATCGATCGATCAGTCAGGTTGGACAGAATTTTAAGGAACACGCGGCCTTCACTGATGCTTTCGACCATCGAGGCAACGCCTTCACACATGGTGTTGACCAGGTTGGCGCCCATCGCATCGCAGGTATCGACCAGCAGGTGCACTACCACCATGTCGCCGCCCTGCCCCGACGATGGATGGATGATGACCTCCAGATCCTTGGCACCACCTCCGCGAGCGACCATATTGGGATGCAGGCTGTTGGCAAGGTTCAGAATGTCTCGTTTGCGTTCGATCAGGGCTGCCTTGGCACGCGCCGGGTGAGGAACATGAACCACCTGGATCTGGCCGATCAGTATCGGCTCGCTGCTGTGTACCCGGAATCCACCGCCGCTGCGCGCCAGTTTCGCGGCCGAACTCAACGCTGCCACGATCGACGGCTCTTCGACGACCAGCGGGACGGCGTATTCCTGATCATTAATCAGGAAATTCATGCCCAGACCAACCGGGAGACCCATGACACCAATGACATTTTCGATCATCTTGTCGGCCGACTGCACCGACAGGGTGTGTTCGCCGGTGGTCAGCGCCTGACAATCCTGATTGGACAGCAGCCCCTGCTGCTGCACCGCGCGAACACGCTCAGCAACCGACAGTTTATAAAATTCTGGAATTCTGGCCAAATCCGGTTCCCTCAACCATTTGTCATCGTACAGCGAAACGCACTGCAGACCATCAGTGCAGGATGCTGATTTTATTGCATGTAGGGTCCTGTCTGGGCAGTCAGTGCGATCGGGCGGGCCTGGATCGAATCCAGGCTGTCGACAAACGCCTGCATCGATTGACGCTGATCACTCAGGGCGACCCCCAAATCTCCGCCCCCGGCACCACAACTCTTGTACACCACACCATGCCGCTCAGCAAGCCGAGCCAGCTGCTGATGAGCTGGACTGACGATCCGCTGCTGCGATGCCGTGCTGGACACGATGTGGTCATCCATGCGGCGCAATGTTTGGGCAAAACCTGCGAGCGCTTCCAGAATCAGCGCGGGTGACTCGTGTTGAAATGAGACAACAACCTGTGCTGCCCGGGAAGACAATTCAGTAACCAGCGACTCAGCGCAGCGATCCGATTGTCGCCACTGAGTGAAGCGCTCAACGAAGTCGACCGTCTGGGCGGCTTCTTGCGTCCAGACCGGCTGGTAGAACAGCCCCTCGGGCCAGGACAATGGCTGTGCTGCAAGGCCATGATGGTTCGGCGTCACGGCGATCAGATCACCGTACAGGCTGGCTGCCAGATCAGCGCCGCTGGCATCGGCCTCGAGTGATGCCCGATAGACCGGTAGCAACGTCGACAAGTCCCGCGCTGGATCACGCGTCGAGACACGGTCACCGACCAGTGCCTGCAGTGCACGATAGAGTGCCACACTGACCGCAGCACTGGAGCCGATACCCAGTTTGATCTGACTGCCGGCGTGCTGCTCGAACAGCTCCGAACTATCAACCTGGATTTCAACCCACGCCACTGATTTACGCAGGCTCAACATGGCCCAAAGTCGAGGTAGCAGCCGAGCGCTCATGCCCAGCGCTTGGTGAGCCTGGACTGGATTCATCCAGAAGGCCCCGTGGTCCGGAGCGAACTCAAGCGAACCTTCGATCAGTGGTGTTGCCTGCAATCGGCTGGGGCCATGCTGAAGCGGTCGAATGCGAACAAAAACGCGTCGTTCAACGGGCACAAGTATGGCTGGCGCATTGCACAACACAGCGTATTCACCGCTAAGCATCAGCTTGCCAGGCGCCTGAGCTTCAACGGGGTTCATCCGGTTCAAACCGTATCGATGAGATGCGCCGCAGGGCCCAGTACGCTGCTGATCACCTCGGTAACACCGGAAATTTCACTCAGTGCGGTACTGACCTGATGACGATGATCCGGCATACAGATCGCTTTGACCTGGGGGCCTGCATCGACGGTAAAAAACACCGGAGTACCTTCGGCGCGCAGCTCGCGAACACGGTGCAGACAGGCCAATGTTGTCGGATTGAAATACAACAAGCCCGGACGCGCCGACATGGCCAGGCCATGCATGCTGAGCGCACTGGCCTCGGCAACGTCTGCCAGCGCGTCGAAGTCTTGCGCCGCGATGGCGTCACGTGCCAGGTCGAGATCCTGATCCTGATGCTTGACCCAGGCCTTGTAAAAAGGTGAAGTTTGGGCGGTTCGCAGCATGCCTTCGGTAGAACTGACGCCTTTCTGCTCCCGCCGGGTGATGGCCACGACGACTTCCAACGGCCAAGCTGCAGCATCAAGCAAAGGACGCGCAACGCTGTCGGTTCCATCATCGAGTCTGCCTTTCGCCATTTCGGAGAAGCCTCCGAAGATCGAGCGCGCAGCCGAGCCCGACCCCATTCTTGCCCACTCGGATCGCTTGCTTTCAGGTGTGTCATAGCGCATGGCTGCAGTCGCAGCCGTGACTAAAGCCGCAAAACCGGAGGCTGACGAGGCCAGGCCGGCGGCGGTTGGAAAATTGTTTTCACTATCGATGCGGCAACAGGATGAGACACCTGCAGCTTCACGAATGCGATCCAGGACCTGGCGGGCGCGCAGTTCAGCTGCAGGACTCCGCTGCCCGTTCAGCCATAGCTCATCTCGCTGCAGGTTTTGATCGAGCGTAACGCGGGTTGTCGTGTGCAGTGCGTCGAGCGTAATCGAAATCGAGCCTACATCGGGCAGGTTCAGCTCCGAATTGCGTTTGCCCCAGTATTTAACGAGCGCAAAATTCGCGTGCGCTCGCGCTGTAGCAACTGCAGCGTCGGTCGGTTTCGAGTCGTGTATGGACATGGCTGACGATAGTACCCTGATCATCGAGTAATTGCCTGGACATTGCCGACTGAAACCGGCTCATTACCTCGCCCACTCCGCAACAGGCAGCGCTAGCCATTACACTAGCGTCCTGCCAAACCCTGGACTGCCTCATGTCGTTCGAACATCACGTCGAAGAACTGAATCGGCGCGTCGAATCCACCCTGGATGAATGGTTGCCTGATGACGCCATGCCGCCCCGCCCTCTGCATCGATCCATGCGGTATGCGGTATTCAATGGCGGCAAACGAATCCGACCCTTGCTGAGCTATGCAACGGCCGACGTACTTGGCATCGAGCGGCAGTCCGTCGACCCGATCGCAGCTGCAATCGAGTTGATTCATTGCTATTCGCTGGTGCACGATGATCTTCCTGCCATGGATGACGATGACCTCAGGCGCGGTAAACCGACCGTTCATCGCGCCTTCGACGAAGCCACCGCAATTCTGTGCGGTGACGCACTACAGGCGCTGGCATTTGAAAAGCTGGCAAACGAGACACAACAGGCTGCGATCGTTGGCTACCTGGCCAGTGCCTGCAGTTCGGCAGGTATGGCCGGAGGACAGGCGCTGGACTTGATGTATGAAGCAACGCGGCCTGAGCAGGCCGACATCGAGCACATGTTCAGGCTGAAGACCGGCGCCTTGCTCGACGCCGCAGTGCTGATGCCGGCGCTGTTGGCAGGATCAAGCAAAAACGACTGCCTTGCGCTGCGTGAATTTGCTGAATCTGTTGGCCTTGCATTCCAGATCATCGATGATCTACTCGATGTGGAAGGCACATCGGAACAGATCGGTAAGCCTGCCGGCTCGGATCAGGCCATGGACAAGGCCAGCTGGCCGCTGCTATACGGAATTGACGCTGCACATCAACGGTCGGAAGCGCTAATTCAGCAGGCCGCCGAGTCTTTACAACGCCTGGAAGGCAATACCGAGCCGCTCCGCTGGATGGCACAGCGTATTTTGCGGCGAAATTTCTGATAATCCCCTTACTTGCTGGGTATTTAACGCATTGTTGATGTTTCATCGACACGCACTGGGTACTCTGTGCATTGTCCGATTCACATTTGTGAAACTCAATTCTCAGCAACAGGTGTACCCATGAACGAAGAACAAGCCAACGCCACCATTCTGCTCGTGGAGGATCATGACGATCTGGCTGCCACGATTGGCGGATATATGGAAAATTCAGGATTCGCGATGGACTATGCGGCCGATGGTTCTATTGCCCTGAATCTGCTCGAAGAACATCATTATGATCTGATCGTGCTCGACCTGATGATGCCGAAAGTCGATGGCATCAAGGTATGCAAGCGCCTGCGTGATCGAGGGGACTCTACGCCAATCTTGATGCTGACCGCCCGGGATTCCCTGGACGACAAGCTGGAAGGATTCGATTCCGGCGCTGATGACTATCTGGTCAAACCCTTCGAGATGGATGAGCTGATCGCGCGTGCCAGTGCACTGATTCGACGAGCGCGCGGCGAAGTGTCGGACGGTGCAATCAAAGTCGGTGATCTGGTGTTTGACCCTCGCACCATGCGCGTGGAACGTCAGGGACAGCGCCTGAACTTATCCCCCACGTCCATTCGCATATTGCGGGTGCTGATGAGGGAATCGCCTCGACTGGTCAGCCGCGAACAGATCGAAAACGAGCTGTGGGGCGACATGTTGCCGGATTCCGACACGCTTAGAAGCCACATGTACAATTTGCGCAAGAGCATTGATCGACCTTTCGAGAGCAAGCTCTTGCACACGGTCCAGGGCATGGGGTTCAAGCTGGCTCATCCTGACGACGCATGATGACCAGTCATCGTTGAACTATAAAACCCGCGCATCCGCGGGTTTTTTTACGTGCTGAAGCAGAATTCCTATGTCGTGGGCGCCTGACCAGAATTCCGGCCAGGCAGCCGGCTGCCAACGGCATTTCGAATCGTCCTATTCCAGATCCGCATAATGTTTTTTGTCCGGGTTCAGCGGGATTGGCCGCGCCTTGGGAAAATTGACCCGAAACACGGTTCCAGCGCCTAATTCGCTGTCGGCCTCAAGAGGCCAGCCGAATCGACGCGTTAAACGATTGACAATGGCCAGGCCCATCCCATAACCCTCGTTGGAACGGTCATGTGCACGATAGAACGGCTCGAATGCTCGTTCGAGATCGGCTTCGCTCATTCCACATCCAGTGTCGCGAATGGTAACGCCGCCTGAATCGATTTCAATACGCACACTGCCTGTATCGGTAAACGTCATCGCATTCCTGAACAAGTTGTGAAAGATAATGCCCAGGACGCGTTCCGGTGCTTTGGTTTCAAGCAGGCAATCGGCTTCTATTGATGTCTGAACATCAGGTTTATCGATCGCGCGAACCACTTGATCCAGCTGTTCTGCAATCAGATCATTCAGAATGACTTTTGACCAGGACAACTTGGATTCCGATTCACGCGCCAGAATCAGCAGGGTTTCAACCAGCGCCTCCATGTCGCGCAACGTTCGATCCATGCGCTGTATAACGTCATCACGCGTGGGCGAATCCGGGAACTTCATCAGCAGTTCAACATTACCCTTCAACACCGCCAGCGGCGTGCGCAGCTCATGCGAAGCATTGCGGGTGAAATTGCGCTCGCGCGCCACGAAACGTTCCAGGCGATTGGTGAATTGCTCAAGCGCGGTAATCAGCGCCAGCACTTCATCATCATTTGTTCCTGCAAATTGCTGAAGCTTCAGGGACTGGAAATCTCCGGATTGAAAGTCAAAGGTGCGGACTGCCTCGGACAACTGAACCAGTGCTGATACAGCACGTCGGCTCATGACATAACCCAGCCAGGCCAACATGTAAATCACCAGCAGCACCGCCGTCAAGGGTGCAATGCCGAAATAAAATGCGAGATTCGAGACCTGCACCTCGTCGAATACAAGGTAGAGACGGTGACCATTCTGCTCAGTCACGTGCACTACGGGATTGGCACCATCAACGGTAGTCACACGGTGGAAACCGGTCTCGACATCAGCCAACCAGTCCGGCACCATCGACACATCGCCATTCGGCGCCAGATAACCACGTAGATTATTGGTGTTGGGCAACTGGAATGCGATATCGCGGTTGTGTTGCTCCCAGAAATGTTCAGCTTCACCGTTCAGGGCCTCTCGCACCAGCACTTTTTCGACGACCAGTGCCGCACCGTATACGCCCACGATGGTTGCGATCGAGATCGCCAGAATCTGGGCAAGGAACACCCGCACCAGCTTGGAGTTGATGCTGCCTGTCGGTAACTTTTTGAACGGCGGCAGGTTCACGATTCAGCGCTTGGTAAACCGAAAATGGCCAACCATCCAGTCCTGGCCGGAATTGTAGTTGAACAGCTCTTCGCAGGCCATGAAGAACATGCGCCAGCGCTGCAACCAGATCGACGCATCCGCACCGTAAGTCTGTTCAAATACAGCCTGGATTTCAGTACGGTGCCGATCGGTTTGATCAAGCCAGGCCCGTGCGGTTTGCGCATAGTGTGTTCCACTGAACAGCCAGCGGCGATCAATGTTTAGATCGTCCTGGAAATACAGCAACGTATCGGCCGCCGGCATCAGGCCGCCAGCAAAAAAATAACGGCCCATCCAGTTGCCATCTCCTTCGGTTTCAAACGGATACATCAGATGCCTGTGACAGAAAATATGTACAAACAGTACACCCTGTGGTGTGAGCCAGCCGGCAATCTTTTTCATCAACTGCTGATAGTTACGAACATGTTCAAACATTTCAATCGATACCACTCGATCAAAGCTGCGATCCAGCTCCAGATCATTCACGTCGCAGGTCAGCACTTCAAGATTCGTCAGGCCACGTTCGTCCGCCTGCCCAAGAATCCACTCGCGCTGTGAATTCGAGTTGGAGACTGCGGTAATTTGACTGTCCGGATAATGCTGAGCCATCCATAGCGTCAGTGATCCCCAGCCACAGCCAAGCTCCAGGATGGTCTGGCCGTTGGACAGCTGAGCCGCCTCGCAGCTCTGTGCAAGCATGGCCGCTTCGGAATCATCCAGTGTTTGAACGCCGTTGGGCCAATAGCCACAGGAATACTTCAGGTGCTTGCCCAGGGCCAGTCGATAAAATGCTGCCGGCACCTCGTAATGCTGTTGATTGGCCGCGTCGGTCTCAATGGCAATATCAGACTCCGTCAAGGACTGGATCAACCGCGTAAAGTGTTCCGATTGTTGCTCCACATCGGTCGCATCCTGTTGGCCAAGACGAATCTTGAGTAATCGACGAATGCCAATCCGGACCAAGCGGTCGGGCAGCCATCCACGTTCGGCAAGTTCAATCACATTCATGAGCAATTAATCCTTTTGATAGAAAGCTGGCCGCCCGGCTTCGTTCGACCCTGCCATCCGTTTTGCCAGCGCGAATAATGCGCCAACCACGATGGCCCAACCGGGGCCGAGCAACAGCACAACCACCCAATCCGGCGCCAGCCATTCTACGGCGCCAAGGCGGGCGGCCATCCAGTATGAAAATGGAGAAGCGAAGCACAACAGGATCGACCAGCGCAGCCAGTGCTGTCGAAAGTAACGCATCGAATGATTGACAGACAGCGCCAGGGCAACCCACAGCATCAGCAGCCACAGTGGTGTAGTGGCCTCAGACGGCCAGGCTGCGTTGTACTGAAGTACATCGTTTTGAATCCAGACAGAATCCAGAATCAGACCGGTGGCGATGAATACGAGCACCAGCCATCGGTCATTGGGATGGGCGTTGCGCGGATGAAGCTGCCAGGCTGCAAACAAGCCGACCAGCGCGACCGATGGCCAGATCATCCCATAGGCGGCACCAACTACGCAGGCCGGCCAGGCCAGCTGAAAGAACGCCATATTGATCCAGAAATCAGGTTTCATGCGGATTCATCCCGGCTCAGCCCGCCGCTGACACGTAATCCGGCCGGGCGAACAGCAATTGCTGATCGCTGATCGCCCGTTCGCGAAATCCGCCTTCGCAGTAGTTCAGGTAAAAGCGCCAACGGCGCCGGAACACCTCATCAAACGCGGTCGACTGCTGAATCTCGGGCCAGGCCAGCTCGAAACGCTGATGCCAGCATGCCAGGGTTCGTGCATAACTGCCGCCCATGTCATGCAGATCAATCAAGGTCATATCGGTGCCGCGCGCCATACTGTTCACGATCGCGGTCAGTGATGGGATAAAACTGCCGGGAAATATATAGCGCTGGATGAAATCTACCCGCTTCAATGCGCCGGCGTAGCGGAAATCCTCGATTGTGATTGCCTGAACCAGAGCCAGTCCATTCGGCTTCAGTCGTTGTTCGATGATCTTAAGGTAGGTGTCGAGGAAGTCTGCACCAACGGCTTCGATCATTTCAACCGATACCAGCTTGTCATATTCACCGCTGAGCTCACGGTAATCCTGCAACAGCAATTCGATACGATCCTCGAGCCCCGCCTGCCGAATACGCTGACTGGCATAGTCGTATTGCTGGCGTGAAATGGTGGTTGTGGTTACCTTGCAACCCGTGGTGCTGGCCATGTAAATCGCCAGACCGCCCCAGCCGGTCCCGATTTCCAGTAGATGATCCTCGGGTCCCAGCTCGAGGCGCTCGGCAATGCGGGACAGTTTCTGTTCCTGCGCTTGATCCAGCGAATCCGAGGAAGATTGAAACCATGCAGATGAATACTGCATGCGTTGATCCAGCCAGTGAGCAAAAAAATCGTTGCCAAGATCATAGTGGGCCGAAATATTCTTGCGGCTCCCGTCCACGCTGTTTCGATTCAACCGATGCAGCCAGGCCAATGGAATTCTCGAAAGCCACGCTGCACCCTGCTCCATCCTCGAGAGCAACTCACGGTTTCGAGCCAACACCCGAATGACCGCGGTCAAATCCGGGCTATCCCACAGACCTGCAACATAGGCCTCGCCTGCACCGACACTGCCGCCGGTAGCCATCATGCGCCAGAAGCGCAGATCATGAATGATGACTTCTGCTGAAATCGAATCAGACCCATCCAGCGTGTAGCGACCATCCTGGTCGATCAGGGTCATTTGTCCCCGCGTCAGACTCGATATTCGTTCGAGTACTTTTCGGCGGCAAAATCGATTGATCGACATACCGAGTCGGCTGGCATCTTTCGCAGATTCGGGCTTCGTGTCCGGCGCGTCCAGGGAACGGGCCATGGCCTCATGATCCGGTTCAGAGGTGAGTGTCTGCTTGGAAATACTGGGCTCGTTCATACCGTTAGATTATTTTTAACTATGGTTTGCATTGTGCAAGGCGTTCAATCAGGAAGACGAGCCGCGCCCGGGGTGCGGAAAAAACTGGGTTCGTTTGTGCCACAGCCGAAACGCCTGCCAGTAAATGCCGCCCACGACTTTGGCCGCCTGTAGCGGAAACTGAAATGGCAGCCTGTTCATCGCACGGGTGTCCAGCTGCTTGAGCTCCAGCTGAAGCCCGGTTTTGAGCGATTCTGCGCCCTGCTCGGTCACCAGCATGTGAATCCTGACTTTGTCATCAGCTAACCCAATACGCCAGTGGTACTGCATATCCATGGGCAGAAAGGGTGACACATGAAACGCCTTTTTGAAAGTGAATTCCATTGCTTGCTGATCATGGTTGGGCCCGCTCGCGTCCAGCACGTAGGCATGTCGCTCACCCCAGGGCGTATTGTGAATTTCAGCAACAATGCAATCCATCACATTTGGCCTGGCGTAGCAAAAATAAAAGGACACCGGATTGAAACACAACCCCCATTGGCGAAGCTGGGTCAATAAACGGATCTGACCTGCCGGGCGCCGACCCAGGTGTTGCTCGACCCGGTCACGCACAACGGTACCCAACGATTGATCCTGCGGCAGCATGTAATCGGACCTTCGATAGCGAACCGGCGCCCAGGGCTTTCGGCTCCAGAGTCTCGACCGGGACAGACGCTGATCAATTCGATCCACGTCAAGCAGGCAGTAACTGATGGAATAACGGAAGTGATGGTCATGCTCTCGCACCCGCCGATGCCAGACGTCACCAACGCCGAATTGATCAGGCCGCCCGTGCATATGCCTCAAGGCCTGTAAGCACCTGACCCGCGCTTCGAACGGCATCCTCGTGGAAACCCCAGCCCCAGTGAGCGCCGCAGAACCATACGCGGTCCAATCCGTTGATTTCGGCCAGGCGAGTCTGTGCCTGCCTGGATTTGCGCGTGTACAGCGGGTGCTGGTATTGCCTTCGCTTCAGAATCCTGGCCGGATCAATCTGGCTGGTTTGATTCAACGAAACGATATACGGCGTCGGATCCTCGATGCCCTGCAGGCGATTCATCCAGTACGAGATCGCACCCTGCTGCTCGCCGGAACCGGAACCAATACGAACATTCCAGCTCGCCCATGCCTTGCGATTGCTGGGCATCACCGAGCGGTCCGTGTGCAAAACCGTATCGTTATCTGAATATTCGAATGCCGACAACACCTGATGCTCAGCCTGACTCGGCGATGACATCAGCGCGAGTGCCTGATCGGCATGGCACGCCAGAACAGCCTGATCAAACGGTTCTTCGCCCGCCTCGTGTCGCAACACGATATGATCGTCATGCCGTTCCAGCTGATGCACTCTGCAGCCAACGCGTAGTTCGCCGCAGTAGCTTTGCAGAACCCGGTCAACGTATTGCCGGCTACCGCCCCGAATGGTTTTCCAGATCGGACGATTGAAGGCCTGCAGCATTTGGTGATTCTGCATGAATTCGAGCAGATATCGCATTGGAAAATCAGAAACCTGGCCCGGCGGCGTAGACCATAATGCCGACGCCATTGGCACCAGATGGTACTCGCTGAATTCCCTGCACATGCCTGCATCTTCCAGCCATTCGCCGAGCGTGGTCCCGTCATCCAGCGACCGCAGCAGCCCGGGTGCTTGCCTGTAGAATCTGAACAGATCCAGCAGCATCCTCAGAAACCCCGGCTTGATCAGATTACTGCGCTGACAAAATAAAGAATCGAGATCGGTTGCGTTGTACTCCAGGCCGGACTTCGTGCAGCTGACGCCAAAGCTCATCACGCTTTCGCGACTCTCGACCCCATGCTGATCGATCCAGGCATTGAACAGCGGATAGCGCTCTGGATTGAATACGATAAAACCGGTATCCACCGCGAGCGTCCGTCCATTTGACGTGATCGCATGGGTATCAGTATGGCCGCCAGCACGGCCGTGTTGCTCGAATAAAACGACCCGATGCTGTTGCGCCAAATGCCAGGCAGCGTAGAGCCCCGCAACACCGGCGCCGATGACCGCAATGCGCATCAGCCTTGAACTCGAATCTGACGCCGCTCACGAACGCCCTGCGGCACCGGCTTCAGATCCCAGACCAAACCCAACCAGGACATAGCTTTGAGTACAGCGTAGCTGACATCGATCTCCCACCAGAAAAACCCCTGACGGGCAGCGCCCGGAAAGTGATGGTGATTGTTGTGCCAGCCCTCGCCGAGCGTCAGCAATGCCAGCCAAAGATTGTTGCGGGAATCGTCTCGCGTGGAGTAGCGTCTGCGGCCAAAACGATGCGCCAGCGAATTGATCGTCAGCGTGGCATGAATCAACACGACCGTGGAGACCAGGTAGCCCCAGACCAGCAGCTGCCAACCGCTGGTATTCAGTCCTGGTGCAACCGTATCCAGCACACTGCCCAAGCCGAACAATGCCGTGGCATACAGCACAGGCACCACAATATCGAAACGATCAAGCCATCGCAGTTCAGGGTAGCGTGCAAGATCAGGAATCTGCTTCCATTCAGTCGCAAAGTGCGCTCGACTGAGGAACCAGCCCATGTGACTCCAGAACAGGCCCTTTCGCGGGCTGTGCGGATCGCCTTGTTGATCTGAATGCTTGTGGTGTCTGCGGTGATGCGCAGCCCACCACAGCGGCCCACGTTGTGTTGCAGAGGCACCGACAAGCGCAAAGAGGAATTGCAGGGCACGTGAGGTCTTGAACGCGCGATGCGCAAAGTATCGATGATAGAACGCAGTAATGGCGAACATTCTCAGCAGATAACTCAGTACACAGACTGCGACCGCAGTGGCCGATACGCCAACCCAAAGTACGGCCAGGCAGGACAAATGCAGGACAATAAAGGGAATGACACGGGCCAGGTCAACCGAATGCGATTGATTCGAACACTCAACGGGCGCGGACTGCTGGGTATCGAACCAGCGCAGAACTGAACGGGCTAATGACATGGCTGAAGTATAGTCTCCCGAGTACAAAAACTGCATGAAGCATTCCTGCACACCTTATTTAAGTCAACGTCTGTTCGGCGAGGATTTAAATGCAACCAGAATTGAAACAACATGACAACAGCAAAGCCTACAAAACTGCTACTCACGGTCGTAATTTCCGTGTTTTCAACGCTGGTGTTTGCAATGCTTGCAATTTTCTTCATTCAAAGTACCATCCAATCAACCATGAGTAACTACACCGAGCAGTATCAGCAAGCCCTGAATGACTTTCCCGGAAGCACCGATGGCGTCGAGCAGGGCCTTGAAAATTTCAAACAAACCTATGCAAACCTGGCCGACCCGTCGACGGCTGACAAGATCAGTCAGCTGTATGCCTCATCGTTGTACTTCAACGACACTGTAACCACGTTGAGAACTCGAACGGATTTGAGTGAATACATGGGCAAAACATCGGACCGGCTGAACGTCAGCACAGTCAAGATCGATCAGGTCATTCGTGATGGTGAGGACGTTTTCGTCCGCTGGAACATGCACTTTTCATCCAGCGCCTACGGCATGGGTGTTGACTCGGAGTCCATCGGCATGACGCATCTGCGCTTCAATGAACAGGGCGAAATCATCCTGCACCAGGATTTCTGGGACGCGGCTGCCGGACTGTATGAGCACCTGCCAATTGTCGGATTCTTTGTCCGCAGAGCCCAGGCTGCCATGCATTGATGCGTTTCAAGCGTGCTGTCGCTGTCGTTAATACGTCCCACGATCAGGGCAGCATCCTTCGCAGTATTCGTCGGCCTTGATCGTCCGTTCCCATCGCGCCGACAATGTGCAGCAACAGCGCAACCAATATCAGCCAGGCGCCCAGATAGTGAGCCGTATGCAATCTGGCCGCCGCGTTGCTGATCGCAACTCCTTCCCCGAACAGCGCGGGGCCGCCGACAAATGGATCAATTGCCCAGACCGACAATCCCAGCAGCGGCAAGCCGAACATCAATCCATAGAACAGCCGGTGTACCGTTTGCGCCAGGCGGGCCCTCCAGATCGAATAACGGGCGGGCATTGCGGGCAATCGACTGTTCTGCCGGTAGTAAGCCCGGACACCCGACAGAAACAGCACTAACAGGCCGGTCATCAGATGCAGGTTGAGCATTAATGACTTCAAGGCATTGCCTCGCGCAAGCGCGCCCATCATCAGACCCAGCACAATCATGCCAAGCAATAAAACCGCAAGCAGCCAGTGCAGCAGAATCAAACGGCCCGGGTATCGAGCAGCGGTCGTAACAGCGGACTCACCGGCCTGGCGCACTGCTTAGATCAGCGACCACAGCGCCGAAAACTCATGCACATCCATGCCTTGCGCAGCGTCGTATTGCGCCATCGCCTGCTGAATCGCCTGCGCCTGACGCGCATCCAGCTGACCCTCGACCGCGCGCGCAAACTTGTCTTCAAGCAGTGGAATTCCCTCATCCCGGCGGCGGCGATGGCCAACCGGATAATCAATCGAGACTTGTTCGGTCGACGAACCATCGGTGAAATGCACCTGGATGGCATTGCCGATGGCCCGTTTGTCGGAGTCAAAATAGTCTGCAGTGAATTGCGGATTCTCCTTGACCACCATCTTGTCGCGCAGCGCATCGATTCTTGGATCGGAAGCCACTGCATCCGTGTAGGACTCGGCAGTCAGTTTGCCAAAGATCATCGGGATGGCCACCATGTATTGCAGGCAGTGATCGCGGTCTGCATAGTTATTCAACGGCCCGGTTTTATCGATGATCCGGACGCCCGCTTCTTGAGTTTCCAACTCGATACGCTCGATATCTTCAAGCCGGTCACGAACTTCAGCATGCAGCTGCAACGCACACTCCACTGCGGTCTGGGCATGGAATTCGGCTGGAAAGGCGATCTTGAATAGAATATTTTCCATGACGTAGCTACCCAGCTCGCGTTCCAGTACGACAGGCTGACCCTTGAACAGCACATCCTGAAATCCCCAGCCTTTGGCCGTTAGCGCCGACGGATAGCCGATTTCACCTTTCAGTGTGAGCAGTGCCAACTGAACTGCTCGTCGACAGGCATCACCTGCCGCCCAGCTCTTGCGTGGACCGGCATTCGGGGCATGACGGTACGTTCTGAGCGCCCCGCCGTCGATCCAGGCCTGGCTGAGAGCATTGATGACATCGTCGCGACTGCCACCCAGCATGCGCGTCACAACAGCCGTCGATGCAACCCGAACCAACAAGACATGGTCCAGACCGACCCGATTGAAGGAGTTCTTCAGCGCCAGCACGCCCTGAATTTCATGCGCCTTGATCATGGCCTCAAGCACATCGCGCACGGACAAGGGCTCGCGGCCTTCGCTGATTTCGGTACGGGACACGTAGTCGGCTACGGCCAGGATCGCGCCCAGATTATCGGACGGGTGGCCCCATTCCGCCGCCAGCCAGGTGTCATTGAAGTCCAGATAGCGCACCAATACGCCGATATTGAAAGCGGCCTGGACTGGATCGAGCTCGAAGTGAGTGCCGGGCACACGGGCACCGCCGGCCAGGTGGGCTCCAGGAACCACCGGGCCCAGCAGCTTGACGCATTCGGGAAACCTCAATGCCAGCAGGCTGCAGGCCAGCGAATCCTTCAGGCAGTAATGCGCGGTTTTCCAGGCCTCGTCAGACTCGATTTCATAATCACAGACATAATCCGCAATCTGGACAAGTAAAGAATCCGGCTCTGGACGAGCCGCCGCACGTAAATCAATTTCTGCACTCATTAGAAGTTCCCGGAAGGTTGGTTGATTTCTGGGTAGCTATTTTACCAGTCGTTTTTCACCCAGCTGCGTGCTCATTGCATTGAATCCTGCTGAACTCGATCAAAACCGATAGGTAAACCGAAGTCGCATATCCCGATCTCGACGCCGCTGCTGAGCACCATCAAGCAGCTCAAGCTCATAGCGCCATCGAGCACGGTATTCGACCCGCCAGTTCGGCGCAAACCGCCACTGCCATCGGAGCTCGACCTGTTCTTCATTCTGGCGAAAGGCATTCGATATCAGCCAGCCAGCATCGGCTCGTCCATACACGATGCCAATCTTGTGGGCCGGCAGAAAGTCGTGCAGGTCGGCTCCCAACTGCCAACCACTGCCGCCGACCTCTGCCCTACCCGGCAAGTTGGATACAAAAGCCCGCTGGCGATTCGGCGCGTAGCCAATCTCGCCCCCGATCACCAGACGCGTGGCATCACTGCCGATGACATGACCGACATCCCAGCCCGCAGCCAGCTTGGCGGTCAGCGTCAGGTAGTCATCGCGGCGGCTATCATCCAGACCCTTGACCGCCAGTGCATCCGGATACCAGGTCAGCGAAAGCGCTCGAAAAATGATCGGGCCCAAGCTTTCCTGATTCTCCAGACTGATAAAACCGCTGATGCGACTGCCGGCGTCGGTGAAATCGATCGGCCCACGGGTGTTCGACCCATTGCCGTTTCTGCTGTTGTATTCGAGGAAAAGCGTTGCTTTCCAACCGCGCTCAAGCGCCTGAACCAGCGACAGTCCATCGGTCCAGCCGATATTGACGTTACTGGTTTGCTGCCGGTCAAGATTCTTGTTGGTGACCAGTGCCCGGTCTGTCGAGCTTTGCTGCCGGCCCAGCCGTATTTGGGTACGGCCGTTCGGCGAGCGATACTGAAGGAAAAGCTCGTCAAGCGTAGCGGTGCCCGGCGTGACGGCCGTCCCGCCCTGACGCTCTGGTTGAAGATACAGATCAAAGTCATTGTTTTGATCTGCTGCCGTTGCAGCAAAACGAGTTTGAACATTCCATTTGGAGTTCAATTCACGCTGCAAACGGAGCCTGAACCGGGCGCCAAAACCATCACGGCTCAGCGAACTGCCGTCACGGTCGTCGCGCCACAGCGGCGTATAGGCAAGACGTGCATCACCGCTGATGTTCCAGCTTGATTCGGTTGCGCGATCAACCGCCCATGCAGCCTGAGCCAATTGCAATGACCCGATCACCGCAATAGCCGAAAAAAGAGCTTGAAGACGCTTGCCGAGATGCATCAGTGAATCACAGATTTGAACGTTGTCAGGCCGAAGAAGCCAAAAGCGATCGAACGGGGCGTGAATTATGACACTTTCTTTACAGCTTGGGTGCTGCCATTTAACCTGAGCGGATATGCTTTCAATGCGGCAATCGCAATGCGGCAATCGGCAGATTTGTCTGGAAATGCCAGGCCGGAGGCCAAGCCTAATCCATAGCGCGGAAAAGCCTCTTGGTGTTGAACCACAGTGCTGACGCCAACATTGCAAGGACGAACATGCCAAGCATCAGCGGATCATTGACCGGCACGGTACGCGGCTTAAACGGCGAACCTCGATTGCTGACGCGCGTATCGGCCGCCAGCCATTGCTGCCAGAGCTGGCCGGCCGCTCGCAGGTTTCCAGCTTCGTCATAAATACCGGTATCACGCCAGATTGCCAGCGTTTCGCCCTGGCCCATCAGGTCCCAGATTCGATCGTAATCGCGCAGCACAAAATTCACAACCAGGCGTATATCAAATGCCTGCGCGGACTGAAATAGCAACGCCATGTATTCGAGCTGTTTTGCCTCGCTACCTGAAAAGGTATAGGGCCCGTGCGGGAACGTGACAGTCAATGGCTCGGCAATATAGCCCGTTTCGGTAATAGCCATGGGTTTTGTGCTCAAGGCTCGGAGACGGCTGAACAGATCGTCCGGGATGATATCGGCCGTAAATGCCGACATGTAGGGATATAGCGAAAGCGCAAAATAATCCGTGTACGGCAGGATTTGCTCCAGCGCCTGAGCCTGATCGTCCGCATTCGCATCGGTCGCGTCCTGCAGCAGGTCCATCCCCGTCAGGCTGACCATGATTGGCAGTTCGGGGTAAGCCTGCTTCAAGGCCTGAAACACCGTCCGATGCAGATCCAGGTAGCCAGGCCACTGCTGCGGGCTGTTTTTCATCAGACCGTTGACTTCAATGCCCAGCACCAGATAATCGGGCTGAAAGAACGCAACGGCCTGCCGGGCGTAATTCAGGTATGCACTCTTCACGTCGGGATGATCAAAAGCATACGAAGCCCAGGGCTCAGGCAGCGATTGAACGCCGCTTGGGCTGAAATAGGGTGCCATCTGGCTGCGCGAGATATCAATCGGCGTAATCGACAGCAGCGAAATCTTGCCTTCGGTCAACGCCAGCCGGTATTGCCATTCACTCAGCAGTTCACCACTGACATTCTCGCCGTTCAGCATCTCAACCCACGGAATCCCTTCATCCAGATGATTGGATACCAAATCGGAATTTTGACGCAGCGATTCGCGGGTATCGATCAGGGCTGCGTCAGTGATGTCATAGGGAAACGGCGTAAAACCCATCCAGAATGTACGCGTTTCGGGCAACTCTGCTGAAAAAACCTGACCGCTACTCAGCAAAAGCACGCTGATGATAAGCCTGTAACACCTGCGTAGGTCTGATCACTAAACCATGAATACTACCAAATTCACTGCTTGGGGTATGAAAAGCGCGTTTTCCTGTTCGGAATTCGCGAACCGACGCATTGGTATTAGTGAAGCCTGCAGTGGGGTCATCAACAATGTGCGGAGAATCATCATGCAAAACAAGCGAACTCTTTTTCTCGTCTCATGGCTTTTATGCGGATTCTGCCTGCCGGGATTGGCCAGCGAGAATCTTGCTCTGAACGGCGACTTCGAATTTCCAGCCAGCGGTCCGA